>JBEKFO010000132.1:0-9633 GCA_050013275.1 Roseiarcus sp.
GACTTTCTCGAACGCGTCGAGGACGCCGTCGTGCGCGAAATCCGCGAGGAGATCGGCGTCGAAATCGCGCTAGAGCGCGCGCTCGGGGTCACCGAGATGGTCGGCGTCGACAACCAGCATTGGGTCTCGCCGGTGTACCTCGCGCGGATCGAAAGCGGCGAGCCGGCGAACCGCGAACCCGACAAGCTCGAAGCGGTCGCATGGTTTCCCCTCGACGCGCCGCCGCAGCCGCTGGCGCTCGCCGCGCGCGAGGCGATCGCGGCGATCAGGAAGGACGCCTGACGCCTCCGCGATGGCGGCGGGCGAAGAGCCGATAGAGCCGTTTCTTGGACTCGTGGTCATTCCGCAGGAGTCATTGACCTCGCCTCGGCTCTAACTGCGCCAGGCACGGCGCCGACGCCGGCAGGTCGGCCGCCGCCGGCAGGACGAGGTCGTTCACCATACTCACGCCTCCCCCGGGAACCGAGTCCGCCGTGAGCGCGACGACGAGATCGAGCTTCGGCGCCACGTAGATCAGTTGGTCGTTCTGCCCGTAGGCGAAAAACGCGTCGTCGCCGGTGGTAGTCTTGCCGATCCACCAGAAGTAGCCGTAGGCCGCGTTGCTCGGCGGGCCGCCTTCGCTCTGCTTTGTCGTCGAGGCGCTGACGAACGCGCTCGACACGATCCGCCTGTCGCCCCACCGACCCATCTCGAGATAGAGAACGCCGATTTTCGCCATGTCGCGCGCCGTCAGAAAAAGCGACGTCGCGCCGATCAGGAAGCCTTCGGAGTCGACGGCCCAACTGTAATTGTCGATGTGCAGGGGATCGAAGAGATTGCGTTGCGCGAAACGCCGCGCGTCCTCTTTGATCGCGCGGCTCAGCATGACGGACAGCAAGTTCTGGTCGTAGGTGTCGTAGGCGAAGCGGCTTCCCGGCGCGTCCCGCATCGGCCGAGCGACGAGCCGCCGCCACATCGATGACGTCGGGTCGCCGATCTTCACGTCGGCGGGCTTCGGCGCGAAGCCGGCGGTCATCGTCAGCAAGTCGCGCACCGTTATCTCGCGAACGAGCGGGTCGACGTTCGCCTCGGAGGCTTCGGGAAGAAGTTCGGACACCTTCTCCTCGAGGCGCAGATAGCCCTTGTCGATGGCGACGCCGACCAGGATGGAAAGCACGCTCTTGGTCACGGAATAGACCGGCGATCGCGTGCTCGTCGTGACGCCCTTTCGGTAATATTCGAAGACGACGCAGGCGCCGCGAGCGGCGACGAGGGCGCGAACGCCTGGGTATTTTTCCCTCAGCAGCGCCGGCAGGGTCGGCGGCGCGGCGGGGCTTGCCGCACGCGCGCTGTCCGCCGTCTGCGCCACGGCGGCGGCGCTCGTCGTCAGCAAGAACGCCAGCGCCAAGGAAGCGATACGGCGCGGCGACCGAGCGACAATTCCGGCAATCAAGAGGACACCTTTCGATTCTCCGCCACGCTTGAGCCCTTGTTTGGCGATTTCACATTACGAGAACGAAGCTATTTTAGACAACAGCGTCGCAAATTTCGTCGCCTCGTTCGGCGCCATTATCCGTTTCTTCATTACTGCTCCGCAAACTCACGTTGGGTTTGCCTTTGCTGTGGAGCGCTGAGGCGTGTTGAACTGGGCGCCTGCCTGCCTTCTCCTTTGCGGAAGTTTGTTCGTCAGCGCGGCTGTCGCCGTCATGCCGAACGATCCGCATCGTCTTACGGCGGTCTATCCGCCGTGGTGGTCGGCCGCGGAAGGGCTCGTCGCCGCCTCGCGCGCCGGCTCCATCGGCGCGATCGGGGGTCTTCCGTTCGTCGTTGCGGTCCACAGCGAGGATAGTGGGCTCGCGGCGCGCCTGCGCGCCGGAGGCGCGGTGTTCGTTCTCGACGGATCGAGTTTCATGTTTTGCAGCGGCTAGGGTGCGCGATGTTCAAGGACCTCGAAAACTATCGGCTATACGCCAGCAAGCTCTTCGTCGCGCTGCTTTGGCTGCACGTCCCGCTGAACTTCGCCGTCGGCTGGAGCCACGACTGCGGGATGTGGATCGGCGTCGCTTCCCTTGGGGTCGCGGCGCTCGCCACGGCGACCTGGGCTTTCGTCCCCAGCCCTCAGGCCGTCCGCGGCACGCTGGCGATCGCCGTCATGGCGACGATCTCGCTGCTTCTCGCCGGCATGCGCGGCGGCGCGTGGCAGATCGACATCCACATGTATTATTTCGCCGCGCTGGCGCTGATCGCGATCTACTGCGACTGGCGCGCCATCGTGTTGGCGACGGCGACCGTCGCGATCCACCACCTGACCCTGAACTTCCTGCTGCCGAGCGCAATCTACCCCGGCGGCGGCGATCTCGGGCGGGTGGTGGTGCATGCCGTCATCCTGACGGGCGAAGCGGCCGGCTTGATCTGGCTGTCGCAGACGCTGCTCGCGATGTTCGCGGTCGCCGAGCGCAATTCGGCCGCGGCGCGCAACGCCCAGGCGGAAGCCGAAGCGGCGACCCGCGAGGCGCGGGCGGCGCGCGATTCGGAGGGCAAGACCGCCGCCGGACAACGGGCGCAACAGGAACGCATCGCCGAGGAACAGCGCGCCGTCGTCGAGGCCTTGGCGCAGAACCTGCAACGGCTCGCTTCGAGCGATCTCAGCCTCCACATCGAAAAGGCCTTCGCGCCTGAATACGAAAGTCTGCGGCGCGACTTCAACGCCGCGATCGAGAAGTTGCGCGACGCCATGCGATCGATCGTCGACAGCGCGACCGCGATCCATTCGGGCGCGCAGGACATATCCACGGCTTCCGACGATCTGTCGCAGCGCTCCGAGCAGCAAGCGGCGAGTTTGGAGCAGACCGCCGCCGCGCTCGGCGAGGTCACGGCCACGGTGAAGAACTCCGCGGAGGGCGCCGCCCATGCTCGTGAGGTCGTCACCGCGGCCGACGAAGACTCCAAGAAGAGCATCGCGGTGGTGCGCCAGACCGTCGAGGCGATGACCGGAATTTCCAAGTCGTCGCAACAAATCGCCCAGATCATCGGCGTAATCGACGAAATCGCCTTCCAGACCAACCTGCTCGCGCTCAACGCCGGCGTCGAAGCCGCGCGGGCCGGCGACGCGGGCCGCGGTTTTGCGGTCGTCGCCTCCGAAGTGCGGGCGCTGGCCCAGCGCTCGGCGGGCGCGGCCAAGGATATCAAGCGGCTGATTTCGGAATCGACTTCTCAGGTGAATCGAGGAGTCGAACTGGTGGCCGAGACCGGCCGTTCGCTCGAGCGGATCGTAGCGCAGGTGACCGAGATCAACCGCGTCGTCTCCGAAATCGCCGCGGGCGCTCGCGAACAGGCGACCGGGCTCGAGCAGGTCAACCTCGCAATCGTCCAGATGGATCAGGGGACGCAGCAGAACGCGGCGATGGTCGGACAATCGACGAGCGCGAGCCATTCGCTGTCGCAGGAGACCGAACAACTGATGGGCTTGGTCGGCCAGTTCCAGGTCGGCGGCGCGGCGGCCGAGGATCCGATGCGCCGCGAACTGCGGAAGGTGGCCCCACACGCATTCCGGCAGCCGGCCAAGGCGCCGGTCACGGCCGCCATCGCGCCCGCCGCGGATCGCCGGGCGCCCAGCCGGCCGACAAGCGGCGCGGCCAAGGCAAGGGTCGCGAACGCGGCGCCCGTCGCCGCCGGCGACGAGGATTGGCAGGAATTCTGAGCGAATTCGTCAGCGGTCGCACCGGACTCCGTCAAGATTCGGCTTTATCGCGCGCGGAAACGGGAATATGTCGGTTTCTTCGCCCCCCGATCCAGCCGCGAGACGAGAAAAATGTCCGATTGGTCGCAAACCTTCACCTTCCTCGACGGCGAGTGGTTCGAAGGCAATCGGCCGATCCTGGGGCCGCGCAGCCACGCCTTCTGGCTCGCCTCCAGCGTGTTCGACGGCGCGCGCGCGTTCGAGGGCGTCGCCCCCGACCTCGACAAGCACTGCGCGCGGCTCAACCGCTCGGCCAAGACGATGTGGCTGAAGCCGACGATGAGCGCCGAGGCGATCGAGGCGCTGGCGCACGAAGGCGTCAAGAAGTTCAAGCCGGGGACGCATCTCTATATCCGCCCGATGTACTGGGCCGAGCAGAGCGGGCCGGGCTCCGTGCCGCCCGATCCCGAATCGACGCGCTTCTGCCTCTGCATCTACGAGGCGCCGTTGCCGGATCTGACCGGCGTTTCGATCACCCGTTCGCAATACGCCAAGCCGTTGGCGATGACGATGCCGATCGACGCCAAGGCCGGCTGCCTCTACCCCAACAACGCCCGCGCGCTGATGGAGGCGCGCGCGCGCGGCTTCGACAATTGCCTGCTCGCCGACATGCTCGGCAACGTCGCCGAGCTCGCCACCGCCAACATCTTCATGGCGCGCGACGGCGTCGTCATGACGCCGGCGGCCAACGGCTCCTTCCTAAACGGGGTGACGCGCCAACGCGTGCTGGCGCTCCTGCGCGAGGACGGCCGCGAAGTGCGCGAGGCGACGCTGTCCTTCGCCGACTTCGACGCCGCCGACGAGATCTTCGTCGTCGGCAACTACGGCAAGGTCGTTCCGGTCAACCGCATCGAGGCGCGCAATCTGCAGCCGGGTCCCGCGTTCCGCCGCGCGCGCGAACTCTATTGGGACTTCGCCCACTCCCGCTGAAGGGCGGCCGCGCTCGCTTGGCGCGCCCTCGTGGAGCGGCGTGAAGCGCATGGGAGGAGACATGCCGACACGACTGACGATCCGCTTCGATTTCGACGACGAGCGCCGCCTCGGGCCGGGCAAGATCGCGCTGCTCGAATCGATCGACGAAACCGGATCGATTTCCGCCGCCGGCCGCAAGCATCGGATGTCCTATCGCCGCGCCTGGCTGCTGGTCGAGGAACTGAACCGGATCTTCGGCGAAGCGCTGGTGACGGCGCGGCCCGGCGGCTCGGGCGGCGGCGGCGCCAGCCTCACCGCCGCGGGGCGGCAGGTCGTCGCGCTCTATCGCGAAGCCGAGCGCAAGATGCGCGCTGCGGCCGCCAAGGAAATCGCCGGGATCGAGAAGGCGCTGGCGGGCGAGGCCGCGGAGTTGGGGACTTCCAAGGCGGCGGCTCGCGCCGCTCGCCCCGCCTCGCCACGCCCGCGGTAGGGCCTCGGCGCGAAGGACTTGGGCGGTTGGGGCGATAGGCAGGGCAATCCGCCGAGGATGCCGGTCTCCCCTGAAGCGTGGCGATGCGCCGGGGCTGCCGCCTAGCCTTCGGAAATTTCACCGCAAAGTGATAGCGGAAACCCTGGCAACTCTGGTACGCCTGCCCATAGCCGCGCCACGCCACGAGTTTCTTTGCGATGACCGAGACGCCCCTGCGATGATCGCCCTGGTTCGCATCGCGTTGACGCGCCCCTATACCTTCGTCGTGTTGGCGCTGCTGATCCTGATCATCGGCCCGCTCGCCGCGTTGAGAACGCCGACCGACATCTTCCCCGACATCCGCATTCCCGTCATCAGCGTCGTCTGGCAGTATACCGGTCTGCCGCCCGATCAGATGGCCGGGCGCATCACGACGCCGTTCCAGCGGGCCCTGACGACCACCGTCAACGACATCGAGCATATCGAGGCCAATTCGTACAACGGCTTTGGGATCATCAAGATCTTCTTTCAGCCGAATGTCGACATTCGCACCGCCAACGCCCAGGTCACCGCGATTTCGCAGACCCTCGTCAAAGCGATGCCGCCCGGCGCGACGCCGCCGCTGATCCTCAACTACAACGCCTCCACCGTGCCCATTCTGCTGGTGGCGCTGTCGGGCGAAGGCTTCACGGAACAGGGGCTCGCCGATATCGGCATCAACCAGGTGCGCACGCCGCTCGTCACCGTGCCCGGCGCCGCCATCCCCTATCCCTTCGGCGGCAAGCTGCGCCAGATTCAGATCGATCTCGATCCCGCCGCTTTGCAGTCGAGGGGCCTCTCGGGCCAGGACGTCGCCAACGCACTGGCCGCCCAAAACCTGATCACGCCGGTCGGCTCTCAGAAGATCGGCGCCTACGAATACGCGGTGCAGCTCAACAGCGCGCCCTCGAAGCTCGACGAACTCGGCGACCTGCCGATCAAGACGGTCGACGGGGCGATGGTCTACGTGCGCGACGTCGCGCAAGTGCGCGACGGCAATGCGCCGCAGACCAATATCGTCCATGTCGACGGCAATCGTTCGGTGCTGTTGCAGGTGTTCAAGAACGGATCGGCCTCGACGCTGGCGATCATCGCCGGCGTCAAGCGGCGACTGATCGAATTGAAGGACGCTTTGCCGGCGGGACTCAAGGTCGCCCTGCTCGGCGACCAGTCGCTGTTCGTGCGCGGCGCGATCTCGTCGGTGGCGCGCGAAGGCGTCATCGCGGCGGCGCTGACCAGCCTGATGATCCTGCTGTTCCTCGGCTCCTGGCGTTCGACCGTGATCATCGCGACGACGATTCCGCTCGCGGTGTTGGGCTCGATCATCGCGCTTTCGGCGATCGGCGAGACGCTGAACATCATGACGCTCGGCGGTCTGGCGCTGGCGGTCGGCATTCTGGTCGACGACGCGACGGTGACGATCGAGAACATCAACTGGCATCTCGAGCACGGCAAGCAGGTCGAGCCGGCGATCATGGACGGCGCGCGCCAGATCGTCACGCCCGCTTTCGTTTCGCTGCTGTGCATCTGCATCGTCTTCGTGCCGATGTTCTTCCTCGACGGCGTCGCGCGCTTTCTGTTCGTGCCGATGGCGGAGGCGGTCATGTTCGCGATGATCTGCTCCTTCGTGCTGTCGCGCACGCTGGCGCCGACAATGGCCAATTATCTGCTGAAGCCGCACCGGTCGCACCTGGAAGACGGCGCGCGCGCCCATTCGCGCAACCCGCTGGTGCGCGTCCAGCAAGCCTTCGAAGCCGGCTTCGAGCATATCCGCGAGGGCTACCGCGGCGTTCTGGAATTGGCGATGGGGCGGCGGGCGGTCTTCATCGTCGGCTTCCTGGCTTTCGTCGCCGCGTCCTTCCTGCTGACGCCCTACCTCGGCCGCGACTTCTTTCCCTCCGTCGACACCGGCCAGATTCTCATGCACGCGCGCCTTCGCGTCGGCACGCGCGTCGAGGAGAGCGCCAAGCAATTCGCTGAAATCGAGACCGTGATCCGGACGATCATTCCGCCGGCCGAACTGGCGGCGTTGGTCGACAACGTCGGCATGCCGATCAGCGGCATCAATCTGACTTACAGCAACACCGGCGTCATCGGCTCGCAGGACGGCGACATTCAGATCAAGCTCGCCGAGGATCATCGGCCGACCGCGGACTACGTCCGCCAGTTGCGCGCCGAGCTGCCGCGCCGGTTCCCGGGCGTCGTGTTCGGCTTTCTGCCGGCCGACATCATCAGCCAGATCCTCAATTTCGGCGCGCCGGCGCCGATCGACGTCCAGATAGCCGGCGCGAACCTCGCCGCCGATTTCGATTACGCCAATCTGCTGCTGCGGCGGATGCGCCATATTCCCGGCGTCGCCGACGCGCGCATCCAGCAATCCCCCGCCAATCCGACCCTCGACGTCGACGTCGATCGCACGCGGGCCCAATATGTCGGACTGACCGAGCGCGACGTCACCAACAGCCTCGTGGTCAATCTGGCCGGCAGCGGTCAGGTGTCGCCAACCTATTGGCTCGATCCCAAGAGCGGCGTTTCCTATTCGATCGTCATGCAGACGCCGCAATACCGGCTCGACACCTTGAGCGCGTTGCAGACGGTGCCGATCTCGGCGGCAGGCGGCGCGGCGTCGCCGATTCTGGGCGGCCTCGCCAAAATCACGCGAACCGTCGGCAACGCGGTCGTCTCCCAGTACAACATCCTGCCGATCGTGCAGATCTACGCGACGCCGCAAGGACGCGATCTCGGCGCGGTCGCCGACGACGTCGGCAAGCTCCTTCGGGAAACCGCAGGAAACGTCCCCAAGGGCGGCGCGGTGGCGATGCTGGGACAGGTTCAGACGATGAACAGCGCTTTTTCCGGCCTGCTGTTCGGCCTGATCGGCGCGATCGTGCTGATCTATCTGCTCATCGTGGTGAACTTCCAGTCCTGGGCCGACCCGTTCGTGATCGTTTCGGCGCTGCCGGCGGGTCTGGCGGGCATCGTCTGGATGCTGTTCGTCAGCCACACGACCCTCTCCGTGCCCGCCCTTACCGGAGCGATCATGTGCATGGGCGTCGCGACGGCCAACAGCGTGCTGGTGATCAGCTTCGCGCGCGAACGTTATGCGGCGCTCGGCGACCCGGTCGCCGCCGCGCTCGACGCCGGGTTCGTGCGCTTCCGGCCGGTGGTCATGACCGCCTTGGCGATGATCATCGGCATGGCGCCGATGGCGCTTGGGCTCGGCGAAGGCGGCGAGCAGAACGCCCCCTTGGGGCGGGCCGTCGTCGGCGGCCTCATCTTCGCGACGATCGCCACGCTGGTCTTCGTTCCCGTCGTCTTCAGTCTGGCGCACAAGCGGACCCCAGAGACGAATTCAACGCCGTCGGAGTCCCCGGCCCATGTCTGATCTTCCTGCCCGACACAGCTTCAAGCGCAGGCTCGCCCTCGCGGGCGTCATCGCCGGCGCGGGCGCCGCGATCCTCGTCGGCGCCGGCATCGGCGAACGCGACAAGAGCAGCGCGAAATTGCAGGATTGGACCGAGGCCCAGGCGATTCCGACGGTGGCGCTCGTCGCGCTGAACGCCAAGCCTGGCGTGGCGAGCCTCGATCTGCCCGGCCGGCTGGAGGCCAATCTGCGCGCGCCGATCTATGCGCGGGTCAGCGGCTACGTGAAGGACTGGAAGGTCGACATCGGCGACGCGGTCAAGGCCGGACAGACGCTCGCCGAGATCGAGGCGCCGGACCTCGACCAGCAATTGCTGCAGGCGCGCGCCGATCTGACCAGCGCCGAAGCCAGCGCCAAGCTTTCGGAGGTCACGCTGTCGCGCGGCCGCGCGTTGCTGACTTCGGCCGCCGTTTCGCAGCAGGACGTCGATCAGCGCGCGGCCGACCTCGCCAACAAGCAGGCCGCTGTCCATTCCAGCGAAGCCAATGTCGAGCGCCTGGAGGTGCTGGCCGGCTACAAGACCGTCGCCGCGCCGTTCGACGGCGTCGTCACCGAACGCAACACCGACGTCGGCGCGCTGATTAGCGCCGGCTCGAGCGCCGGGCTGGCGATGTTCGTCGTCTCGGACGTGCACAAGCTGCGCGTCTCGATCAACGTTCCCGAGACCTACGCGCCCGCGATCCGCATCGGCGACAAGGCGACCGTCGCCTCGCCCGCCTATCCCCGCCGCGCCTTCCTCGCCGTCGTCGAGGCGTCGGCGCGCGCGGTCGACGTCGCGTCCGGCACGACCCACATGCAGTTGTCGGTCGACAATGCCGACGGCGCGCTGATGCCGGGCGGCTCCGCCAACGTGCATGTCGATCTCGTCGGCGGCGCCGGATCGTTTCGCATTCCCGTCAGCGCGCTGATGTTCGATCAGGGCGGGTTGCGCGTCGCCACCGTCGGGGCCGACGACCGCGTCGCATTGAAGACCGTGACGATCGCGCGCGACCTCGGCAGCGAGATCGAGATCGGCTCGGGTCTCCAAACCGACGACCGGATCATCGCCGCGCCCCCCGACGGCATCGCGGA
>JBEKFO010000133.1:0-9610 GCA_050013275.1 Roseiarcus sp.
CAAGGCGTGCACGGCCGCGTAATCCTCGGGCGAGCCAGTGCAGTAGATGCGGCCGATGATCCACGCCAGGCTGGTCGGCGACCTATATTCGACGACGCCGGCCGGCAGCGAACCCTTCCAACCCGGTCCGGCGATCGCGCAGGTTTGCGGCGCCGTTCCGGTTGTTCGCGTTCCTGGCGACTGAAAGACGTTCGTCCAGGCGTCGAGCATCGGGAACAGGAAGTAGCGATCGCCCATATCGGGAAACCCGAGGATCCAAGGCTCCTTGGCGAGATCGAGAAACGCGCTCACGTATAGCGTGTCGGCGTTGGGAGTCGTCACATCGCGGAACAACGGGTCAGGGTATTGCCGCATCTTGACGAATTGCCCCATCGGAGCGCGCCTTTCCGTCGGCGCGACGACGTTGGAGCCGACGCGCCGCGTCATCTCGGTCGTGACGAGCGGATAGCCGTAAATATAGGCGTCGGTCGCGATCCAAAGGTCGTCGAGGCTTTCTCCGAGTCCGGCGAAGAGATCGCCCCAGCCGGCGCGCGCGAACCCGCCGTTCGCGGCGTAGGCCAGAGCGCCGGCGCCGCCGAGCGCGGCGGCGCGTCGTGTGATTCGCATCCTGCCCTCCTGGAACGAGAGCGCCGCGGTCGTCCCCCCGCCGCAAGACCTGCGCATTCGCCTTCGTCGCAACCCAAGCTCGTGTATCCCCACACGGCCGGTCGCTTCATTGACAAGCGTCAATGCCGGTCGGTTGAACGCAGCCGTAGTCTGTCGGTCCCGCCACGACTTGGCGCGGCTGGCCGTTCCCGAGAATCGACAGTCGGAGGGTGTCATGAGGGATGACGAACCGAGGTCCGGCATCGGGCGAGCGGAGTTCCTTCGCGGCGGCGCTTCGGTCGGGTTGATGATCGGCTTGACGGGAAGTTCGGCGAACCTCGCCGACGCCGCGCCGGCGGCGATCGATGCGCAGCTCGATTCGACGATCAAGCAGGCGACGCCCGCGACCCTCGCCGCCAACGCGGCTTATCGAAGAACGCTGCCCTTCGACCAAACCCAGGACTTCGAGGACGCGCGGCGCGGTTTCCTTGCGGCGCTGCCCGATCCGCAGGCCATTCGCGACGCGAGCGGGCGCGCCGTTTGGGACCTCGCGCAATTCGGCTTCATCGGCGCCGGAGCGCAGGACGATGCGCCGGACACCGTCAACCCGAGCCTCTGGCGGAACGCCAAGTTGAACATGAACCACGGCCTCTACGAGGTCGTCGACGGAATTTGGCAGGTGCGTGGCTACGACCTGTCGGTCATGACCGTCATTCGCGGCGAGAGCGGCTGGATCGTCGTCGACCCGCTCGCGAGCGCGGAAACCGCGAGCGCGGTCTGGAAGCTGCTCGTCGCGCCCCATCTCGGCGAACGGCCGATCAGGGCGGTGATCTATACGCACAGTCACGTCGATCATTTCGGTGGCGTGCGCGGCATCGTCGAACAGGCCGACGTCGACTCCGGCAAGATCAAGATATACGCTCCGATCGGCTTCACCGAGGCCGCGATCGGCGAGAACGTCATCGCCGGGACAGCGATGGCGCGCCGCGCCGGCTACATGTACGGCTCCAGTCTGCCGCGAGGCTCGACCGGCCTGGTGGACGCCGGTCTCGGCAAGACCGTCTCGACCGGCTCGGTCACGCTCATCGCGCCGACGCACTACGTCGGCGCGACCGGAGAGCGCGTCACGATCGACGGCGTCGAACTGCAGGCGATCATGGCGCCGGAGTCCGAGGCGCCGTCGGAGTTCATGTTCTACCTGCCGACATTCCGCGCTTTCTGCGCCGCGGAAGACGCGACGCACACGCTGCACAATCTCTATACGCTGCGCGGCGCCAAGGTTCGCGACGGGCTGCTGTGGTCGAAGTATCTGCAGCAGGCGATCGACATGTTCGGCGCCGACGCGCAGGTGGTGTTCGCCTCACACTTCTGGCCGGTCTGGGACAACCCGCGCGTGGTCGAGTTTCTCAAGGCGCAGCGCGACATGTATCGCTATCTGCACGACCAGACGTTCCGCCTCGCCAACGGCGGCTGGACGCCGTTGGAGATCGGCGAGGCCCTGCGCCTTCCCGAGGCGTTGGCGCGCCACTGGTACTGCCGCAGCTACTACGGCGCCGTCTATCACGACGCCGTCGCCCAATATAATTTGCGGCTCGGGTTCTTCGACGGCGTGCCCGCCAATCTCCACCGCCTGACGCCGGTCGAAGCCGGCAAGCGCTACGTCGAGTACATGGGCGGCGCCGAGGCGACGCTGCGGCGCGCCAAGCAGGACTTCGACAAAGCGGAATACCGCTGGGTCGCCGAGGCGGTGAACCATGTCGTGTTCGCCGATCCGGCCAATCTCGCGGCGAAGCAATTGCTGGCGGACGCCTACGAACAGCTCGGCTACCAGGCGGAGTCGGCGTCGTGGCGCAACTTCTATCTCACCGGAGCGATGGAGTTGCGCAACGGCATCGCAAAGCCGCCGATCAAGCCGCTGTCCGCCGACACCATGCGCTCCATAACGTTCGACATGGTGCTCGATTCTCTCGGCGTGCGGCTGAACGCCCAGAAGGCGGAGGGCAAGACGATCTCGTTCAACGTCGTCTTCACCGACACGGGCGAAAAATTCGCGGTCGGCGTCGAAAACTCGGCGCTCCACTATTCGAAGGGACGCACGGCCGAAGACGCCGACGTTTCGCTGACCTTGAAGCGTTCCACGCTCGACGCCGTTCTGATCGGCGCCACCAGCATCGAGAAACAGGTGCTCGTGGGCGAAGCGAAAATCTCCGGCGATCCGCTCAAGTTGGCGCAATTCTTCTCTTGGATCGTCAACTTCGACACCGCCTTCCCCATCGTGACGCCATAGGCGAGCCGGGACGGAGCGTCGGGCATGTGCGCGATCTGCGAATTCAGAATCGAGCTCGCCATCGCTCATCCGATGACGCTGCCCGTCGCCGTCGCGACGCGCAGGGCCATCGAGGCGGGCTCGTTGCCGCCGTTCGAAGACGCGGCGCCCGCGCGCGCCATCGGGCGGCGCGGCGAGAATCCGTCCGTGCTGAGGGCGCTTCGGCAGCGGCTCGAAGCGTCGTCGAGCCCGGCGACGCTGTCCGCGCTGCCGGACTTCTTCGTTCATTTGATCGATCGGGGCGCATGGACGTTCTTTGGCGCGACGCCGTCGGGTTTCGATCCCGCCCGCCGCCCGCCGCCGCCGCGTTTCGACGCCGACGACCCGGTCGACCGCGACGCGATCGTCGTGACGTCGGAGTCCGCGGTGCGACAGATGCTGTGCGGCGTATGGCGTTTCGGCCCGGCGCGCGCCGCCGAACTTATCGTCATCGACGCCGATCCGCGGCGCGAGAGCGCCCTCGCGAGCGTCTGGGCCGCGAGTTTTCCGATCGCGGCGTTCAGCCGTTTCGTGTGCGCGTGAGCGCGAGGCCGGGCTCGCGCTTGACGACCCGGGTTAGGATTACGGGATTACGGTGTGGGCCGGTGAACTGCGCCCCTTGTCTGAGACAAATAATCTGAGTGACAGGTCTTTGGTTGCGTTCTTTCAGACGGTCTGAAGTTGGCGGAGTTCGTCCTCGAACTCAACCGGGGGTTTATATCCGAGGGCGGAGTGGAGCCGGCCGCGGTTATAGATTGTTTCGAGGAAGGCGCCGATGCGTTGGCGGGCGTCTTGGAGCGAGGCGTAGGTTTTGCCGTTGACCTCCTCGTCTTTGAGGGTTCGCATGAAGCGCTCGGCTTTGGCGTTGTCGTAAGGGTTGCCCGGCCGGCTCATGCTGACGCGCAGACCGCGCGCCTCTAATCTATCGGCGTAGAGGGCGCACGCATATTGCACGCCCCGGTCCGAGTGATGGATCAGGCCGGGCGGCGGGTTCCTGGCGGCCAAGGCCATGTCGAGCGCTTCGATCGCCAGGCTCGCTTCGAGATGGTCGGCGAGCGCCCAGCCCACGATCCTGCGTGAGAAGGCGTCGAGGACGACGGTCAGATAGACGAATTGCCCGGCCAGACGCGCGTAAGCCCGGACGAATGCTGCGCATTCGCCTAGAGATGTCGGCCGCCCAGATCTGATCGAGGCCGGTGGCGACGAGCCCGCGCGTGAGGTTGGGCACGATGGGAAATTCGTGTCGGGAGTTCGTCGTGTAGGGGACGAAGGGCTTAGCTCTCAGGCAGAGCAGATTGTCCTCGCGCATCAGCCGGCGCAGGCGCTTGTGGTTGATCCGCAAGCCGTGGAGCCGCCAGAGGTCCCGGGCGATTCTGCGATAGCCATGGAAGCGGTTCTCCAGCGCGATGGTCTGGATTTTGTCGCGCAGGTCCGCTTCCGTCCGCTCGGGGCGGCGAACCTCGCCAAAGCGATAGAAGCCGGCGCGGGAGACTTTCGCCAGCGCGCACAAATGGTCGATCGAGGGGCAGCCTTGCGTCTCGGGAGCGCTCATCGTTTCGATGACCGCGTAGAGGACGTCGCGCTGGTCTCAGCCGCCAAGGTTTTGGCCTCCAACGCGTCGATGAGCCGCAAGGCTTCGCGAAAAAAATCGAGATCCATCTGCTGCTTGCCGATCTTGCGCTCCAGCTCGGCGATCCTCGCCTTCGCCCGCGCCAGCTCGGACGGCGCGTCCGGCGCCGGCGCGGCGTCCGAGCTGGCGCGGGCGGCCAAAAACCCCTTCTTGGGTCCGCGCTTCCGATTGAGGCCGGCCATGCCCATCGCCCGATAGGCGGCGCGCCATTCATAGAGAAGCTTACGCTTGATCTTCAGTTCGTCCGCGACCGCCGCCAGCCGTTCCCCGCCCTCAAGCCGGAGAACCACGCCTTGCTTGAACTCAGTCGAAAATACCCGCATCGCTTGTTGTGACATGAAGCCTCCTAACGGCCCATGTCACTCAAATCGCGTGTCTCACTTTAGGGGCGCAGCACACAAGACGGGTGGAGGGAGTTTTATGGGGCGAGTTTCCGAGGCGTCGCCGCGGCCCCGCCCGATTGTCTCGTTCACCGACTTGGCGAAACCCGACTCGCGCATTAACGTGCGAAGTCAAGGGCGCCGCGCGGAATTGCCTTCGGCAGAACCGGGAGAGCGAAACAGTCCGAGGGCGGGAGGGAATGCGTCGATGTCGCGTGCGGTGCTGTTGGCGTCTGCGGCGTTGCTGCTGTTCGTTCCCGCGTCCGTTGCGCAGACGGCGCCACCGCTCGCTGGCCAGGGAACCGGCGAGCTCCTTCCGACCATCGAGGTGCTTGCGATCACCCCGCTGTCGGGCGCCGGCATCGACATCGACAAGGCGCCTTCCGCCGTCACCGTGATCGATCAGGCCCAAGTCGAGCGCGCAGGCTCTCCAAGCGTCGTCAAGGCGCTGACGCAGCAAGTCCCGAGCGTCTCGGTCAGCGACGTCTCGGGCAACGCCTTTCAGCCCGACGTGATGTTTCGCGGCTTCGACGCCTCGCCGGTCTCCGGCACGCCGCAAGGCCTCGCCGTCTATCAGAACGGCGTGCGCATCAACGAGGCGTTCGGCGACGTCGTCAACTGGGACCTGATCCCGACCATCGCGATCCGCTCGATGGATCTGATCTCGAACAATCCCGCGTTCGGCTTCAACGCGCTCGGCGGCGCGCTGAGCTTGCAGATGAAGGACGGTTTCACCAATCCTGGCGGGACGCTCGATGTGTCCGGCGGCTCCTACGGGCGCGCACAAACGGCATTGGAATGGGGCAAGCAGGTTGGGCAATACGCTGTCTACGGGGCTCTCGAGGGAGTCCAAGACAACGGCTACCGCGATTTCTCCGCCTCGCAGGTTCGCCGCTTCTACGGCGATGTCGGATATAAAGGCGACTCGAGCGAATTTCACGTCAATGTCGGCCTCGCCGACAATCACTTCGGCGCGACGGCCTCGGCGCCGATTCAGTTGCTGCAGCAGAGCTGGAGCAGCGTCTACACGACGCCGCAGACGAGCGCCGACCAACTCGCGATGGTCAATCTGACGGGGCGCGTGGACGTTTCGCCGACATGGTCGCTTCAGGGCGATCTGCATGTTCGCGCCTTCGATCAGCACACGGTCGACGGCAATTCGACGAACGTGCAGCCTTGCAGCGACCCGACCCTCTTGTGCTTCAACAACGCCACCGATCCCGCCAACGGCTTGAATGGAAAGCAACTCAACAACACGTTCCCGTCGAGCGCGGTGCTCGGCGAGATCGATCGCACCAAGACGCAGTCGACGACCTATGGCGCGGCGCTGCAAGCGACGAACACCGACAAGATTCTCGGCCACGACAATCAATTCGTCATCGGCGGCAGCGTCGATTACAGCATCACGAATTACAGCGCGTCGGCGGAACTCGGAACGGTCGCTCCGAACTATGTCGTGGTGGGTTCGGGCATCTTCCTCGGCCCCTCCGGCAATCCCGTCTCCGACGGGCCGGTGCGGTTGCGCGCGACGAACGTCTATAGCGGCCTCTATGGGCTCGACGCGTTCGACGTGACGGACAAGCTCACCGTCACCGGCGGCGCGCGGCTCAACGTCGCCGACATCAACCTCGACGATCAACTCGGCGGCGGCGCCTCGGGCGACAGTCAATTCATTCACCTCAATCCGATGATCGGCGCGACCTATCGACTGACGCCGGAAATAACCGCCTACGGCAGCTATTCCCAGGCCAATCGCGCGCCGACCCCGCTGGAGCTGGGCTGCGCCAATCCGGTTCAGCCCTGCATCCTCGCGAGCTTCGTCGTCTCCGATCCGCCGCTCAAACAGGTGATCGCGCGCACCTTCGAGGCGGGCCTGCGCGGCACGCATGATTTCGGCGGAACGGGCGGAACGCTCGGCTGGAGCCTCGGCGCCTTCCGCACGCAGGACAGCGACGACCTCTTGAACGTGCCGAGTCCGCAACAGCAGGGCTTCGGCTATGTCACCAATATCGGCAACACGCTCCGCGAGGGCGTCGAGGCGCAGCTCAATTACAAGAACGGGCCTTTCAGCGCCTACGCGAGCTACGCCTATGTCAACGCGATCTTTCTGACGAGCCTGCAACTCGCCTCCAATAGCCCCGCCGCCAACGCCGCCGGCCTGATCCAGGTTTCGCCCGGCGATCAAATGTCGATGATTCCGCGCAATCGCGTCAAACTCGGCGCGGACTATGCGATCACGCCGAAGTGGAACGTCGGGGGCGACGTTCTTTATACCGGCGCTCAGCGATTTCTCGGCGACCAGTCGAACCAGGAGCCGATGCTGCCGGCTTATGGCGTCGTCTCGCTCAACAGCTCCTACAAGATCACCGAGAATTTCCAAATCTACGCCCGTATCGAAAATCTGCTCGACAGCCGCTACTATGCTTTCGGAACCTATTTCGATACGGCGTCGCTGTTCGGCAATCTCACCGATCCGCAAAGCGTCAGTCCCGGTCAGCCGCGCTCGTTCTATGCGGGGATGAAGGCGACGTTCTGAGGCATGACCCGAGTGGCGGAAGCAGCGGCGATTGAAAAGGGATTTCCCTGGGAGGTCAGGCCGGTTCCGGCGCCGTTCGCCAATTCGGCCGGGAATTTCGGGCCGAGCCTCGACGCGTCCGCCGAATTCGCGCTGGCGCCGCTGCGAGGCCCGGGCCGTTCGCGGCCTCCCTGGATCGCGCTTGCGGTTTCGCTGGCCGCGCATGGCGCGATCATCGTGGCGTTGACGATGTTCGCGGCGTCGCCGCGACCAACTGATGACGTCGTCGAAATCCCCGTCGATATCGTCGCCGAGATCCCCCAGGCATCGCCGCCACCCGCGCCCGAGGCCCCGCCGTCGATGCCGGAGCCGCCCCCGCCGGTCGATCCGACGCCGCCCCCGCCGCCGGCGGTCGAGGAGCCGCCCCCGCCTCCGCCTCCACCCGCGCCGATCGAGCCTCCGCCGCCGCCCGTCGAACAGGCGGCTCCGCCTCGGCCCGTCGAGGCGCCTCCGCCTCCGCCTCCCGTCGACGCGCCTCCGCCGCCGAAGACCGAGCCCCCGCCGGCGCCCAAGCCGGCGCCGCGGCCTCAGCCGAAGCCGCAGCCCAAACCGGCGACCGCGCGGCCCGCCGCGGCCGAACCCGCCGCCGCGCCCAAGTCCGCCGCGCCGAAGGCGGACGTCGGCGCCTATCGCGCCTCGCTCTATGCGCGAATCTACGGCGCCGTCCGCTATCCCGAAGCGGCGCGCGCGCGGGGGACGACGGGCGTGGCGACGGTGAATTTTTCTCTCGACGCGGCGGGGCAAGTGACGTCCGCCGGCCTCGCGCAATCGAGCGGCGACGCCACGCTCGACGCCGACGCTGTCGCCACTGTCCGGCGCGCGAGCCCCTTGCCGGCGCCGCCCGAAGGGGCGCCGCGCGCCTACACCGTGCCGATCCGCTATCGCATGCGCTGAAGCGCCCGGACCGACGAAAGAAAGCGCGCGGGAGACGGAGTCTCCCCATTACGGATTACGGTGATGGGGTGGACGGCGCTGGTGGTGGACTGCGCCCCTCGCATGAGACACGTCTAATTGGGCGACAGTTTCGGCCGATCCCTGGACTTTACCTCCCGCGCCGAAACGCCAACGGGCCGCCCGGGGGGAACGGGCGGCCCGCGCAGGTCACGCGAGCGGGAGGGGCGGGCGTGACGAAAATCAGGCGCGCGGCTCGGCCGGCGGCGGCGGCGGCTCGCCGCCCTCTTCGAACGGGCGCTGGCGGCGCGCGGTCATGAACTGGTCGAACTCGCTCCGGTCCTTGGCGAAGCGCAGCCGCTCGAGGAACTCCTTGAACTCGCGCTGCTCCTCTTCCAGGCGTTTCAGCGTCTCCTGGCGATAGTCGTCGAACGCGCGGTTGCCGCTCGAGGCGGCGCCGAACCAGCCGCCCCGGCTGCCGTAGCGTTCCACTACAGCGCGCACGCGCTCCACTTTTTCCTGCGCGCGAGCCATCTTGCGATGCAAGCGGTCTTCCCAGCGGTCCATGTGGCGATCCCAGTCGCACGTATTTTCGCTCATCGGTCCATTCCCTGCGTAGATGGGGCGCCGCCAGCAGCCGTACCTGTGGCGCGCGATCAGGTAGCCGAGGATGAGAAGTCCCAGCGGCCACCACCAGACGAATCCTAAGATCATCAGAACGACAGGCATGACACGTCCTCGATTGTGAATGTAAATAACATTTACATCGAACGGCGTCGTTGTCAAGCCCTATCGGGCCGCCCTACGGCCGCGTCGCTTTGACGCCGAGCCCGTTGAGATAGACCAGCACTTCGGCTTCCAGAAGTTCGGCCGCCGACATCGGCAACGCCCGCCGAGCGCCGTCGCCGCGGCCGAACAAAGCCGCGATTCCGTGCGCCATCGACCAGATATGGAGCGCGACCATCAGCGCCGGCGGACGGCCGACGGGCGGCATGGCGGCGCAGATTTTTTCCGCCGCGGCGCGCAACACGGCGAAGGCGCGGTCGCTCGCGCCGCGTAAGCCCGGATCGGCGCCGATGGGAACGCCGGCTTCGAACATCGCCGAGTAGAGCGCCGGCTGGTTGCGGGCGAATTCGAGATAGGCCTTGCCGAGCTGGTCCAGCGCGGCGAACGCGTCCGGGCGGCCGTCGTCCCAGGCCCGCGCCAGCGCCGCCTCGAACTGCTCGAAGCCGCGCAGCGCCACC
>JBEKFO010000134.1:0-9599 GCA_050013275.1 Roseiarcus sp.
GTGAAGGTGTTGGCGGCGCCGATCGACATCACCGCCGCCGGCACGAGCGCGCCGAGCGCGATCGCGGCGAAGCAGAAGCCGGCGAACCAATCGGGGAACGCCCACAGCACGAGCTGCGGCACTGCGTCCTGCGGCGTGCCGACCTTGACCCCCGACGCGATCGCCATCAACCCCAACAGCGCGATGAGGCCGAGCACCAGCGAATAGGCCGGCAGCGTCATCGTATTGAAGCGGATCGCCTGGCCGCTCGAGGCCGACAGCGTTCCGGTGAGGGCGTGCGGATACATGAACAGCGCCATCGCCGAGCCGATCGCGAGCGTGATGTAGGGCCCGACCTGCGCCGGCGCCAGCGTCAAGCCGGCCGCCGGAACCGCGTGCGCGGCGACCTTGGCCGCGAAGGCCTTGTCGGCCGCCGCGAAGATCGCCCCGAAGCCGCCGAGCTCGTAGGGAATGACGATGATCGCCGCGATGATGAAGACGTAGATGAGAGCGTCCTTCACGAACGCGATCATCGCCGGCGCGCGCAGGCCGCTCTTGTAGGTGTAGAGCGCGAGGATGACGAAGGCGATGGTGATCGGCGCGTGCTGCATCATGCCTTGGCCGGAAAAGCCGAGGGCGAGGATCACCTTCTCCAAGCCGACGAGCTGCAACGCGATGTAGGGCATGGTGGCGAGGATGCCGGTCAGCGCCACGACGAGCTCGAGCCAGCCGTTGCCGTAGCGGCCGAGCACGAAATCGCCCGCCGTCATGTAGCCGTGCTTGTGCGAAACCGCCCACAGCCGCGGCATGGTGAGATAAAGGAAGGGATAGATGATGATCGTGTAGGGAACGGCGAAAAATCCAAACGCGCCGACCCCGTAGACCAGCGCGGGAATCGCGATCACGGTGTAGGCGGTGTAGAGGTCGCCGCCGAGCAGGAACCAGGTGATCCAGGGGCCGAAGCGCCGCCCGCCCAAGCCCCATTCATGGATATGGTCGAGGTCGGCCGCCTTCCAGCGCGAGGCGACAAAGCCGAGCACGGTGACCAACGCGAAAAAGAACACAAAGACGATCGTCGCGACGACGTTGAGATGCTCGAACATGCTCACGCTCTCCCGAGGCGATCGGCGACGTAGATCGTCACCGCAGAGACCAGGATCATGACGAGCTGGAACCAGTAAAAGAACGGCACGCCGAACAGCTCCGGGCTGACGACGTTGTAGAGCGGCGCCCACAGCGCGATCACGCATGGGACCAGCAACAAGAGATATTTCATCGGTTTCCCCCCGGAAAGGCGCTCGGCGCCGACGCAACTCGCGTCGTTCGCCGCCAGCCGCGGCTAGGCTTAGCGAACTTCCCGGCGGCGGTCGAGCCCCGAAATCGCCGGGCGATCGCTCGCGGCGGCGACGGCCGCGCGCGCTTGACTTCGTCGTCGGCGGGCCCTTATTCGCGCGCGGAACGGGCTGGGCGAAGGGGGGCGAAATGAAGCGGCGGAATTTTCTCATTTTGGCAGGCGCGAGCCTGATTGCGCCCTCGGCGCTGGCGGCGGAGGCGACGCCGGTCGACATCGTCACGTCGGTCTATCGGCTCTACGCCGGGCCGAAGGGCGACTACCAGAACGGCTCGATCGAAGACAAACGCGTCGCGGCCTTCCTCACCAAGTCGCTGCGCGCTGCGCTGAAGGCGATGGACGCGCGCTCCAAGAAGCTCGACGAACCGATCCTCGATTTCGATCCGGTCACCGATTCGCAGGACCCGATGGTCGAGCGGCTTTCGATCGCGCCGCAGAGCGACAGCGTCGTCGCCGCGACCTTCTTCAGCGGCGAAGTCAAGCATGTGGTCCGTTACGTCTTGGTCAGGGAAGAGGGCGCCTGGAAGATCGACGACATCGCCGGCGAAGGCGACGACAAGTGGGACCTTCGCGACATCATCAAGCCCGGCGCTAAGTAGGGGCGCTCAAGCCGCCTTCGTCGCGAGCGACGCCGGCGCCGCCCCGATCGCCTCGCTCGCGGCGGGCCGCGACAGCAGGCCGGGAACGAGCGCCTCCGCGGCGCACGCGCCGGAAATAAGCACCGCTTCGACGCCGGGGCCGTGGGTCGCCGCGCCCGCGACGACCAAGCCGGGAATCGGGCTCTTGACACGCATGAGCGCAGCCGAGCCGGGCACGCCGTAAATCGATCCGGCGCTCGCCAGATCGTAGCGCGCGTAGGTCACCGGGCTCGCCTCGGAGCGATGGACGATATGGTGGGAAAGGCCGGGCAGGACCGTCTCGGCCGCCGCGATCATTTGGTCGGCGAAAGCCCGCTTGCGCTCCTCGTATTCCGGGGAAAAGCGCCACTCCTTCCAATCTTCGCCGCCCTCGGACGGGAACCATTCGCGGGCCTCGGCGTTCGTCAGCAGCTTGATGACGCCGACAGTCGAATGGCCTGCCGGCGCGGCGCTGGGATCGACGCGGGAGAGAACTTCGACGCCGACTCCGCCATCGCCGAACAGGAAGTTGGTCGGTCGGCAATCCGGGACGTAATCGACCCCGAGGTGCACCATGAACGCGGACGGCGCGGGCGTAGCCGCAGCGATGCGGGCGCGAAAATCCTGCGGCAGATGGCGCGCGTCGACGAGTTCGAGGAACGTGCGTTTCAGATCGGCGTTGGCGACGACGGCGCGGGCGGCGACGCGCGTTCCGTCGGCAAGCTCCAGCCCCGCGGCGCGGCCCTCTTCGACGACGATGCGCGCGACGCGCGTCTTCAAGCGCACCTCGCCGCCGCGCGCCTCGATCGCCTCGACGAGCGCCTCGGCGAGCCGGCCGGAGCCGCCGACGGGATAATAGCCGCCGTGAAAGTAATAGCCGAACAGCGGAATCATTTGCGCGCAGGTCAGGCTTCCTTTGCCGTCGCTGACATAGACCGCCAGGGCGCGGATCATCCGCCGCGCCTCGGGATCGGCGATGTGGCTGGCCATGAACTCATCGAACGGCCGCTCCAGCCAGCGCACGGCGAGCGGATGCCGGCGCGCAAACGTCAGCATCGCCTCGATGTCGCGCGGCGCTCCGGGAATGCCGCCGCGGTCGCGGCCCGTCGCCTGCATGCCCTCGAAGATCGCACGGATTTCAGCGAACAGCGTTTCGATGCCGACGGCGTCGCCGGGAAAGAGGCGCCCGAGCAGCGCGGCGTAGTCGCGCCAGTCGTGCGGCACGTCGATCGTGCGGCCGGAGAACGTGTAGCGATGGTCGAGGCGGCGCCAATCCAGCCGGTCGGCGACGCCGAGCCGCCGCAGCGTCGAACTCAGCGCGCCGCCCTCGGAAAGCCCGGAGAAGTCGTGCGGACCGGCGTCGAAGCGATAGAGGCAGGCCTGGCCCTGATGGCGCGCCTTGCGCAGGAAGGTGTGGCAATAGCCGCCCGGCACGACATGGGCCTCGAAGACCGCGACCTTCAGTCCGGCGTCGGCGAGCAGCGCCGCCGCGGTGAGGCCGCCGATCCCGGCGCCCACCACCGCCACGTCGAACGCGTTCCCGGCTTTGGCCGCGCCGAACGCGGGGGCCGGCCAGCGATAGCGCTCGGCCGTGTCGATCTTGCGCTGGACGACCGCGCGGACGAAGGCTTTCGGACCGAAGATCGAGACCGCCGCCCCGAACACGAACAGGCTGGTCGTCGCCAAGGCGCCCGCGCGCAAGGCGAGGACCAGCGCGTCGGCGAGGAACAGTACGCCCCACAGGCCGGAAATCAGCATGTTGACGACCTGGAAGAGCGGGCTCGCCGATTCGGCGGCGAAGGCGGCGCGCGCATAGTCGGCGGTCCACGGCCGCCGCAGCGCGGCGCTGAAGAGCGCGGTCAGGCCGAGGCCGGCGAAAGACAGCCAAAGCGCCGCGCCGGCGAAGAAGACGGGCGCCGCGAGGGCGAGCGCGCCCATGACAAGAAACGTCGCGAGCCCGCCGACCTCCAGGATGACGAACTCGCGCCGGCTGACGCGCCACGCGGCGAGCGCGACGGAAGCGGCGAGGCCGAGCGCGACGGCCAAGCCGGGGGAGGCGAAGCCCAGCAGGGCCCAAAATGCGATCAGCGGAGCGAGACCGAGATGGACGACGAGGAAAGTTTTCACGGCGTTCTCCACAGACGGGTAGAGGGAATTGCCAGGGCTATGTTTACGATGTAAACTAGGGCATAATGTCAACCATGTCAACTTCCGAACGATCCACCTATCATCATGGCAATCTTCGCCCGGCGTTGATCGCGGCGGCGCGCGCGCTGCTCGACGAGGGCGGCCCCGCCGCAGTGGGCCTGCGCGAAGCGGCGCGCCGCGTCGGCGTCTCGCCGACCGCGACCTACCGGCATTTTCGCGACAAGGACGATCTGCTCGCCGCAGTCGCCGCCGAGGGCTTCCGCGAATTCGCCGCGGCGCTCGCGCGCGCCGGGCGGGAGTCGTTTTCGGCGATGGGCGCGGCCTATGTCGACTTTGCGCTCAAGCAGCCGGGCATGTTCCGGCTGATGTTCTCGCCGCTGTTCGCCAAGCGCGAGCTTTGTCCGGATTTGAAGGGCGCCGCAGAGGAAGCGTTCGTGGTGCTGCGTCGCGGCGTTCAGTCCGGCGCGGGGGAAGGCCAAGGCCAAGGAGAGGATGTCGACGCGGCCGCGATCGCGGCGTGGTCGCTCGTGCACGGCCTCTCGCATCTCATTCTCGACGGCGTTCTGCCGAAAGAGAGCGCCGAGGCGTTCAAGCAGGCGATCCTGTCGCCGCCGAAGGGCGCGCCGGACCTCAGTCAATTCACCGCGCCGGGACGATAGCGGCGGCGCGCGTCCCCCGCCCGGGATCGTCGATCTCGCCCTCCCTCTTTTTTCTTCGCCGCATTCGGCTTAGAAGGCCGCTCGAAGCCATCCCTTACGCGCCTTGAACGGCGCCGGAGCAATTCATGGGCAAGCCGCGCACGCTTTACGACAAGATCTGGGACGACCACGTCATCGAGACCAAGGCCGAAGGCTCGTCGCTGCTCTATATCGATCGCCACCTTGTCCATGAGGTCACGAGCCCGCAGGCGTTCGAGGGTCTTCGCATGAGCGGGCGCAAGGTGCGCGCGCCCGAGAAGACGCTCGGCGTCGTCGACCACAACATCCAGACCACCGACCGCAGCCACGGCATCGCCGATCCCGAGAGCCGCTTGCAAGTGGCGCAGCTCGCCGAGAACGCGCGCGAGTTCGGCATCGAATATTACAACGAGTTCGATCCGCGTCAGGGCGTCGTCCACATCATCGGGCCGGAGCAGGGCTTCACCCTGCCGGGCACGACGATCGTCTGCGGCGACAGCCACACCTCGACGCACGGCGCCTTCGGCGCGCTCGCCCACGGGATCGGCACCTCGGAAGTCGAGCACGTGCTGGCGACGCAGACGCTGATCCAGTCGAAGGCCAAGAACATGCGCGTCACCGTCGACGGCGCGTTGAAGGATGGCGTCACCGCCAAGGACATCATCCTCGCCATCATCGGCGAGATCGGCACGGCGGGCGGCACCGGCCACGTCATCGAATACACCGGCGAAGCGATCCGCGCGCTCACGATGGAAGGGCGGATGACGGTGTGCAACATGTCGATCGAGGGCGGCGCGCGCGCCGGCATGGTCGCGCCCGACGAGAAGACCTACGCCTACTTGAAGGACCGGCCGAAGTCGCCAAAGGGCAAGCTGTGGGATCAGGCGCGCGCCTACTGGGAGACGCTGCTGACCGAGGAAGGCGCGCACTTCGACGCCGAAGTGCGGCTCGATGCGGCCAACCTGCCGCCCATCGTCTCCTGGGGCACCAGCCCGCAGGACGTCGTTTCGATCGGCGGCGTCGTGCCGCGCGTCGAGGACGGCGCCACCGAGGCCAAGCGCGCCTCGATCAAGCGCGCGCTCGAATACATGGGCCTCAACGGCGGGGAAAAGATCGTCGACATCGCGATCGACCGCGCCTTCATCGGCTCGTGCACCAACGGCCGCATCGAGGATTTGCGCGCGGCGGCCAAGATCGTCGAAGGCCGCAGGGTTTCCGAGCGGGTGCATGCGATGGTCGTGCCGGGCTCGGGGCTGGTGAAGGCGCAGGCCGAGGCCGAGGGGCTCGACAAGATTTTCACCGCGGCGGGCTTCGAATGGCGCGAGCCCGGCTGCTCGATGTGCCTCGCGATGAACCCCGACAAGCTCGCGCCCGGCGAGCGCTGCGCCTCGACCTCCAACCGCAATTTCGAAGGCCGCCAGGGCTACAAGGGCCGCACTCACCTCGTCTCCCCGGCGATGGCCGCCGCGGCGGCGATCGCGGGGCGGTTCGTCGACGTCAGGGAGTGGCGGTAAGGAGATGCCGACGGCTGCACAGTGCGGCGCAGGCGGCGGAGCAAGGCTCCGCGAATCCGACGCCGTCATGGCCGGGCTTGTCCCGGCCATCCATGCGGCGCCCCCTCGTCGAACCGTTCCAAGCTCGACGCGAAGTCACGGCGTGGATGGCCGGGACAAGCCCGGCCATGACGGCCAATGGCGTTGGACGGGCGCAAGCCGATGAAAGTCGGCGATCTCCTCATCGACGAGAGCGAGATCGTCGAAAGCTTCGTGCGTTCGTCCGGCCCGGGCGGGCAGAACGTCAACAAGGTCGCGAGCGCGGTCGAATTGCGCTTCGACGCCCGCCGCTCGCCGAGCCTGCCCAACGACGTCGCGACGAAACTGATCAAGCTCGCCGGCGCGCGCGCGACGCAGGACGGCGTCATCGTCATCTTCGCCCAGCGCTTCTCCAGCCAGCCGCGCAACCGCGAGGACGCGCGCGAGCGGCTCGCCGCGCTCGTCGCCAAAGCGCAGCAGCGCGAAAAGCCGCGTCGTCCGACCCGCCCGACGCTCGCCTCCAAGACGCGACGGCTCGACGAAAAGAGCCGCCGCGGCGCGGTGAAGGCGCTGAGGGGGAAGGCGGGGGCGGACTGACGCCGCGCTCGACCGGCGGCGCATGATCGAGGCGCCGGCGGCGAGGATCGATCGAGGGGGGAGGGGAGGGCGCCGGGGCCAGGGCCTCGCGGGCGCAAGAAAAAAGGAAGGGCCGAGGAACAGTAGAGGACGGGAACCTTTCGACCCCGGCCCTTCCATTGTCGCCTGGAACAGCTGTGGATCTATCCCGGCGGCGCGCGCAACCTAGTCCCGACATTTCGCGCCGTGAATGGCGCAAGTTGTCGCAGGGGCGAGTGTTTTGGCGTAGCCGAGGCTACTTTAGATCGCCTCTCATTTTAACCAAATCGTTACGCTGGCCGGCCCCCGGCGCTTCGCGCTGCATTGTCGCGCAGGAGCGCGATGGGGACTTCCAGCGCCGGATCGCTCTTCTCCCGCGCCGCTCGTCGAAAGACGGCATTCTACCGAACGCCCTGCGTGGGAGAGGGTTGGCGTGAGGGCCCGAAATTCCGTCCCATCGCGGCGCGATCTCGGACAGCATTCGGCCACGCTCTCCGCGCCGCCCGCCATTTGCGCGCGGAGCGCACGGCGACGGAGCGCCTCGAAAGGCGAACTGGACAAGAGTTGACTAAGTACGAGTGCTCTGTATCATAGAGTTATCTGAAAATGGCCCCGCCCAATGTCCCTCGCCGCCTTGT
This sequence comes from Roseiarcus sp., assembly GCA_050013275.1. Classification (GTDB taxonomy): domain Bacteria; phylum Pseudomonadota; class Alphaproteobacteria; order Rhizobiales; family Beijerinckiaceae; genus Roseiarcus. The sequence continues at coordinate 7,558 of JBEKFO010000134.1, forward strand.
CGCGCTTCCTGCTCTGGCCGCTCGCGCTGATTGGCGTCGCCGCGCTCGCGCTCGCCGCCATGCTCGCGACGCCGGTGACCGACCCGCCGCCGCTCGCCTCGATCCATGCCGGCGCGATGGCGATTCCGCGGGAGGGCAGGCCCGAGCTTTCGCGCTTTCAGGCGCGCGACGGGACGTGGCTGGCCTATCGGCTCTATCCGGCAGCGCACGGCGAGACCGACCGGCTGGCGCTCCTCGCGCACGGCTCCTCGGCTTCGTCGGATGAAATGAACGCGGTCGGGCAAGCGCTCGCCGCCGCCGGCGTCGCCGCGGTCGCGATCGACGCGCGCGGCCACGGCGCCTCGGGGACGCGCGGCGACATCGCCCAAATCGGCCAGCTCGACGACGATCTTTCCGATCTGGTCGCGCATTTGCGCGGGGCCTATCCCAAAGCGCGGCTGACGCTGATCGGCCATTCCGCAGGCGGCGGCTTCGCGCTGCGCGTCGCCGCCGGGCCGGTGGGCGCCCTCTTCGACCGCTTCGTGCTGCTCGCGCCCTATCTCGGCTACGCCGCGCCGACCAACCGCCCGTCCGAAGGCGCGGGTCGTTGGGCCTCGCCCGACATCCCCCGCATCCTCGCGATCACCGCGTTGCGGCGGGTCGGGATCGATTGGCCGCAATCGCTCCCCGTCATCGCCTTCGCCAATGCGCCCGAAGCCGCCAAGTTCGTCACCTCGCGCTATTCGTTCCGGCTGATGGTCGACTACGGCCCGCCGCCGGACTGGGAGGGTGCGTTGCGAAGCGCGGCGGGCCGGATCGAATTGATCGCCGGCGAAAACGACGAACTGATGGACGCCGCCGCCTACCGCAGCTTCGTCGCGCCGCTCGGCGTGCGGGTGACGCTGCTCTCCGGCGTCGACCACATGGGCGTCGTCCATGCGCGCGAAGCGCTCGCCGCGATCCGCGCCGCGGCGACGCGATCGGCCGAAGGCGAGGAAGGGGGCGCAAAATGACGATTAGCCCGAACGAAGCCGGCGCGATGCTCGCGGATGTCGAGACGATCGTCGCCAGGGTCAAGCAATCGCAGATCTACCGCCAGGCGGGTTCGATCCTGATGCTGTGGGGGGCGATCGTCGTCGTCGGCAACCTCGTTTCCGCCGCGGCCCCGCGCTGGTCGGGCTGGGGATGGCTGGCGGCCGACGCGCTCGGCGCTGCGGCGACCTTCATTCTGCTGCGCGCCCGCCCGTCGCCGGGAAGCGGGTTTCCCTATCGCTTTCTCGCCGCCTTCGCGCTGTTCGTCGTCTTCGGCCTCGTCTGGAGCTTGGCGCTCGGCCGCTTCGGGCCGCGCGAACTCGACGCGTTCTGGCCGACCCTGTTCCTGTTCGGCTACGCGCTCGCCGGCCTGTGGTTCGGCGCCGTCTTCGCGGCGCTCGGCCTGGCCTTGAGCGCGCTCATCCTGGCGGGATATTTCTGGTCGGGCGAATGGTTCCATCTTTGGCTGGCGATGGTAAACGGCGGCGGCTTCGTCCTCTGCGGCCTTTGGATGCGGCGGGCCTGAACCATGACCTCGCCCGACGAAACCATCCACCAACCCGTTCGCCTGCGCATCATGGCCGCGCTGACAGCGCTTCCGCCCGCCGACGAGGGGCTCGATTTCGCCCATCTGAAAAAGCTGACCGGCGCGAGCGACGGCAACCTCGGCGCGCATATCGACCATCTCGCGCGCGCCGGCTATGTCGAGGTCGCCAAGGCCTTCGTCGCGCGCCGCCCGCGCACCACCGTCAAGGCGAGCCTCTTGGGCCGGACCGCGTTCGAGCGTCACGTCGCGTTCCTGCGCGAGATCATCGCGCGGGCGTGAGCCGGCACCGGGTAGTCCGTCGTCGGCTCGCCCGACCGCGCTTCGACCGACGGCGAATTCACTCGGCGGCCAGGGACCAGTCGATCGCTCCGCCTAGCAGCGATTCCACCGCCCTCGCGGCCCCCGCCGCGCCGTCCGCGCGCGCCAACGCCCTGGCCCGCCGCCGCGCCTCGGAGCGATAGGCGGGGTCGGCGAGAACGCGCGA
>JBEKFO010000135.1:0-9297 GCA_050013275.1 Roseiarcus sp.
AAGAAAATGCACGTCGCCCAACCGGCGACGGCGATCGCGCCCGCGCCGAATTGAGGGCGATCGTCAGCCGAGGGCGCTTGAGGCATGTGCAAGAAGAGGTTCTATACGTCGACGGTCTGCCTTGCGTTGGGCGTGGTTTTCGCTTGCGGTCCGAGCGCGCGCGCCGCTTCCGCGGCGCCGGGCGATCCGCCGCCGGTCCACATCGCTTTTGTCGGCGATTCCATGGCGGACGGGCTCTGGGGGGCGATGTTCCGGCGCCTCGGAAAAGACAAATGTCTGGCCGATAAGGTCAAACTGATACGTCACGCCAAGAACGGGACGGGATTGACTCGGCTGGACCAATATAACTGGGTGGACGAAGTGGCGGCGCTCGCGACCGACCCGGGGGTCGATGTGTTCGTCGGCTCGTTCGGCGTCAACGATCGCCAATCGATCGTCGACGCGTCGAAGACGCGCACCGAATACGGCGGGCCCGACTATGACGGCCGCTACGAGGAGATCGTCGAGGACGTCGTGCAAAGCGCGCTCAAGCATGGCTCCTCGATGCTGGTGATGGGTCTTCCCGTCATGCTCGATCCGGCCGCCAACGCCGACGCGACCGAGAAGAACAGCCTGTTCGCGGAAGCGGTCGCGCATGTCGCTTCGCCGCGGGCTGTCTACGTCCCGCCGTGGGAGTCGCGTCCCGGCGTCGACGAATACAAGCCGTTCTTGCCCAACGCGAATAATGCGATGGTGCAAGTGCGCGCTTCCGACGGCGTTCATTTCACCACCGCCGGTTACGACATGGTGATGGACGCCTTCTATCCCTCCATCATGGAAAGTCTGAAGCAGCGCGGACGCGACGTCGCCGACGAATGCGAGAAAATGGGAGCGAGGTGAGGGGATTGCGGAATTCGACGGCGCTGCTCGCATGGGCCTCGGTCCTGCTGATCGGCGCGGCGGGCGCGAGCCTGACCGCGAAGGTCGGCGTGGACGGCGCGGCGAGCGACCCCATCGTCGAGCGATCCCTCGAGGCGGCGAGCCGGCTCGCGCTGCCGGCGAAGATCGAGGCCTCGTCGCTCGCCCTCGCCGACGCGCGCCTGGCGGTTTGGCGCCCGCGAGATCGGCGCGCGCCGATCGACGCGGCGGATGAGGCGGACGCCCCGCCGAGGCCGGCGGAAAAATTGCTGCGCGTGGCGATGCTCGCCGCCCCGATGATCGCCCCGGCGTCGGCGAACCGCACGCGCCGCCTGGGCGCGCTCTCCGCGCTGGAGGCGGCCTTGCCCGCCCCCGATCGCGCGGGCGGCGAGTTTTCCGCCTACGGCGAATTGGCGCCCGACATTTTTGCCACCCGCCGCCTGACGATCCTGCAGCTCGGCGACAGCCATACCGCGGCCGATTATTTCACCGGCCGCGTCCGCGAGCGCCTGCAGCAACTGTTCGGCTCGGGCGGGATGGCCTATATCGTGCCCGGCAAGCCTCACCTGGGCGTGCGGTCGGCGCTGTTCGAAAGCGACGCCTCCGACGGCTGGACCTACGAAACGCTGCAAAAGTCGGACGAAACGCGCCGCTTCTACCTTTCCGGCTTCAACGCGGTGGCGCGCCATGCCGGCGCCTCGCTCAGCCTGAGGGCGCGCGGCGGCCTCGCCTACGACCGGCTCGAAGTCGCCTTTCTCAAACAGCCCGGCGGCGGCCGCGCCGAAGTTTTGGTCGACGGCGAGCCCGGCGGACAGATCGACCTCGACGGCGCGGCCGACCAGCGCGCGACGCTCGATTTGCAGGCGCCCCCAACGGGCGCCGGAGGCTTCCACGACATCGCGGTGCGCGCGCTCAGCGACGCGCCGGTGACCGTGACCGGCGTCGAGGTCGCTCGCGAAGGCGACGGCGTCTCTTACATCAGCCTGGGTTTCCCGGGCGCGACCGTGCAACTGCTGCAAAAGCTCGCTGCCGAGCATCTCGCCGACGAGTTGCGGCGCCTCGCGCCGGATATCGTGGTGCTCGCGTTCGGAACCAACGAAGGCTTCAACGACGCGTTGGACGTCGGCGCCTATACGGCGCAATACGAGCGGATCGTGGGCAAGCTGCAAGAGCTGCGGCCCGGCTTGCGCATCGTCATCATCGGTCCGCCCGACGGCGCGCGCTCGGCGGGCGTCTGCCGCGATTCCGCGGCCGGCCGCGATTGCCCGGCGCCCGCGCCGCCGTCCGCCGCCCTCGAGGGCGGCGCGCAATGCCGTTTGCCGACGCCGCCCAAGCTGGCGCAGGTGCGCGAGGCGCAGCGCCGACTCGCCGAGCGCGTCGGCGCCGATTTCTGGGATTGGTCGTCCGTGATGCCGGGCCCGTGCGGCGCGCAGGTCTGGGCCGCCGCCGATCCGCCGCTGATGGCGCACGATTACGTGCATATGACGACGGAAGGCTATAAAAAAAGCGCCGACCGATTCGCGGATTTCCTGATTCCGCTGATCGACGGCCGGCAGACCGACGCCCATGTTGTTTCCAACAATTGATTTCGGGCTGTTCTTCGCGTTCTCGTTCGCATTGGTCTGGAGCCTCAATTCCTACAACACCCTCAAGAAGGTCGTGCTGCTGGCGCTGAGCCTGGCCTTCTACGCCTCGTGGAACTGGCGGTTCCTGCTGCTGCTGCTGGCGAGCGGCGCGATCTCGTACTTCGTCGGCCTCTATGTCGACGGCAAGGCCCGCCGGCCGTTTCGCCGCCTCGCGCTCGGCCTCGGCGTCGCGCTCGACCTCGGCATTCTCGCCTATTTCAAGTATCTCGACTTCTTCATCGCGCAGTTCCTCACCCTCGCGCATGCGCTGGGGCTCAATCCGCCGATCGACTTCGTCAATGTCACGTTGCCGGTGGCGATCTCGTTCCTGACCTTTCATGCGATTTCGTACATCGTCGACGTCTATCGCGGTCGCCTCGCGGCGTCGCGTTCGCCGCTCGACATCGTGCTCTACATCAGTTTCTTTCCGCATCTGGTCGCCGGGCCGATCGTGCGCGCGCACGAGTTCCTGCCGCAGCTCGATTCGCCGCGGCGAGCGGGCGACTTCTCGTTCGGCGAGAACATGCTGCTGATCCTCGGCGGCCTGTTCAAGAAGATGGTGATCGCCAATTATCTCGCCGTGCGCTTCGTCGACCCGGTGTTCACCGACCCCACGCAGTTCTCGCGTTTCGATCTGATCGTCGCGGTCTACGCCTATGCGATCCAGATCTACGCCGATTTCAGCGCCTACACCGACATCGCCATCGGCGTCGCGGCGCTGCTCGGCTATCGCTTTCCGCAGAATTTCAATCAGCCCTATCGCGCGCTCGGCATCGGCGACTTCTGGCGCCGTTGGCACATGACGCTGTCGCGGTGGCTGCGCGACTATCTTTACATTCCCTTGGGCGGCAATCGTCACGGCGCGCTCGCGACCGCGCGCAATCTCATGCTGACGATGCTGCTGGGCGGCCTGTGGCACGGCGCCAATTGGACCTTCCTGATCTGGGGCGCGATGCACGGCGTGGCGCTGGTTCTCGATCACGCGTGGCGGCGCAGCGCCGCGTTCGCCCGCTTCGGCTCCGGCCCGATCGCGCGCGTCGTCGATTGGGCGCTGACGTTTCACTTCGTCTGCTTCGCCTGGCTGTTCTTCCGCTCGCCCTCGCTCGATGCGGCGACGCAATTCATCGCCGGCGTATGGACCGACAACGGCGCGCCGAGCACCATGCCGATGATCGTCCTGCCGCTCATCGCCTGCGGCGCGGTGACGCAAATCGTGCCGCCGCAGACGCGCGTCGCGATCGGCGCCGTGCTCGACAACCGCGGGCCGGCGGTCCAGGTCGCGTTCGGCTTCGCGTTGCTCTATTTCATCGTCGTGATGGCGCCGTCGGCCTCGGCGCCGTTCATCTACTTCCAGTTCTGAGGAGCGCGCTGATGACCGCTCTGCCGCAAAGGCCCGCTTCGTCGACCAGCCCGTGGAGCTGGGCGCGGGTCGTCTACGCGGTGTTCGCGCTGACCGTCTTCTGCTTTCCCGGCGGTCTCGTCGACTGGCTCGACGAACGCAATGTCAGCGGTTGGCTCGCTGCGCCGCTGGCGATCGCGCGCGGCGTCGACGCCGCCTCGACGGCGCTCGGCGTCAAGGCGGTGGGGCAGGGGCTGCGCAAGTGGTTCGCGCAGGCGGTGGGCGACGCCGACACCTGAACCCCGTGCTCGCCGGGAGCGCCCGGCGAACGCCGGACGCTTGTGCGCGCGCTCCTCGCCTATCGCCACGCCGCGGCATGATCGGCGGCGAACGCCGCGAAGCTGCGCGCCGGCCGGCCGGTCACTTCGGCGACGTCGCCGGCGACGCGGGCGGTATAGCCCTGCCGCACGTAGCCGTAGAGCGCGCTCATCAACTCGATGAGTACGGGCGGCGCGCCGGCCATCGCGCCGCGTAGCGCCGCGTCGTCGACCGCGACGTAGGCGACCGGCTTGCCGATCGCCTCGCTCAACGCCGCCGCGACCTCCTTGCGCGTCAGCGCCGCCGGGCCGGTCAGCGTGTAGGTCTTGCCGGCGTGGCCCGGCTTGGTCAGCGCGGCGGCCGCGACAGCGGCGATATCCCTTGCGTCGACGAAGCTGGTCGCGCCCTCGGCCGCCGCTTCGTAGATTGCGCCGGCGCGCACCGAAGGCGCCATCATCGTCGCGTAGTTTTGCATGAAGAAGGTCGGCCGGAGCACCGTCCAGGCGAGGCCCGATTCCTTGAGCGCCTTCTCCGCCAGCATGTGCGGCGAATTGGGGTCGCCCTCGACGCCCATCGCCGACATCTTCACGAATCGCGCGACGCCCGCGGCCTTCGCGGCGGCGATCAGCTCCTGCTCGGCCTGCGGCAGCAGTTCGTACGGCGTCGCCGAGAACACGGCGTCGACGCCCTTCACCGCCGTCGCGAGCGTCGCCGGGCGGGCAAAATCCAGTTCGACGATCTCGGCGCCGGGAAATTCCGCCCTCGCCTTGGCGACGGCGCGCGCGCCGATGCGCACGCTTTGGCCGGCGGCCATGAGCGCCTTCGCCACTTCGTGTCCGACTTTGCCGTTGGCGTTGCTCACCAGAATGGTCATGGGACTGTCTCCTTGACGGCGGAAGCCGCCGTTCGATGGGCGCAACGATGCTTGACTTCGCTCATGAATAGAATTGAATTCGCGCCATGACAGATATGAACGATGCGCAGCTCAGGCGGCTCGACGCCGGTTTGCTGCTGGTTTTCGAGGAGGTCTTGCGCACGGGCAACCTATCCAAGGCCAGCGAGCGCCTGCGTCTGACACCGTCGGCGGTCAGCCATGCGCTGGCGCGCTTGCGCGACATTTTCGGCGATCCCTTGTTCCTGCGCCGGCCGCAAGGCGTCGCGGCGACGCCGCGCGCGCTGGCGTTGCGCGAACCCATCGCCCGGGCGCTCGGGGCGCTGCGCGGCGCGCTGGTCGAGGAAGGCGAGTTTCGCCCCGATTCGATCGACCGGCTGTTTCAGATCGCGGCTCTCGACGCCTTGATCGTCACGCTCGCGCCCAAGCTTCTCGCGCGTCTGGCGCGCGAAGCGCCGGAGGCGCGGCTGGCGTTCCGTTCGTTCGGCCGCGAGGAGACGCGTAAGGCGGTGCGCGATGGGCGCGTCGATCTCGCGCTCGGCGTCTTCGAGACGCCGGGCGCGGGGATGGCCAAGGTTCGCTTGGGAATGGAAAGCTTCGCCGTCGTCGCCAGGAAGGGCCACCCGCTGTTTCGCGACGGGATCTCGCTGGAGACGTGGCTCGCGACGGATCAAATCGTCGTTTCCGCCGCCGGCGATCTCGCTGGGGCGATCGACCCCGTGCTCGCCGCGCGCGGCCTCAAGCGGCGCACCCGCGCCGCCGTGCCGCAGTTTCTCGCCGCCTTCGCGACGATCGCCGCAGGCGAGGCGACGGCGAGCGTGCCGGAATCGCTCGCCAAGACCTTCGCCGAGCCGTTCGGCCTCGCCGTCTACAAGCCGCCCATCGACCTGCCGCCTTTCGAATTGTCGATCCTGCGCGCGCGCGCCGAGGCGCCCGACCCGGCGCTGGACTGGCTGGTGCAGGCGATCGTGGAGATCAGGGGGGAGGGAGCGGGCGGGTCGGTCCTCGCGTCAGCGGAATGATACGTCCTACCGCGCCGCCGGATAGTTCGAGGGATAGAGCGCGCGCTTCGCCTCTTCGTCGATCTCCGTCTTGAACACGAAGTCCTTGCCCACGGCTCGCGCCCGCGCGACCGCGGGCCGCGCGTCGACGGCCGCGAACCAACGCTTCAGGTTGGGGAAGGCGAGGAGGGGATCGGCCGCGCCCGGCAGCACCCGCGAAGCGCGATCGAGCCAACCCCAGGCGGACATGTCGGCGATCGAGTAGCCGCTGCTCAAGATGGCTTCGCGGCCGGCCAGATGTTGATCGAGCACGCCGTAGTGCCGCTCGACCTCGCGGCGGTAGCGATTGACGGCATAGGGAATCGCTTCCGGAGCGGCGTGCTGAAAATGCACGGCCTGGCCGGAAAAGGGGCCGATCCCCGTGGCGATGAAGAACAGCCACGACAACAGTTCGCCGCGCTCCGCGGGCGAGCCGACGAAGCGCCCGGTCTTGTCGCCGAGATAGAGCAGGATCGCGCTCGAATCGAACACGCGGACCTCGCCGCCGAGCCCTTCGGTGTCAATGATCGCCGGGACCTTGCCGTTGGGGTTGATGGCGCGAAAGGCCGGCGTGTGCTGCTCGCCTTTGCGCGTGTCGACGGCCACGACTTCGTAAGCGAGGCCGGTCTCCTCGAGAAAGAGCGCGACCTTGGCCGGATTGGGGGCGGGGTGGAAATAGAAGCGGATCACGCCGTTCTCCTTCGCGGGCAAAATCCAGGACAGTTCGGACCGTCAAATCCGCCGCCACGACGTTTCGACGGCCTTGCGTTCTAGAGCAGTCGTTATAAAATGCACGAACCGATCGGGAAGGCAATGGCCGCCCGAACACAATTTGAGAGAGAAGGGCGGCGATGGCGCGGCCGAGAGAATTCGACGAAGCGGCCGTCCTCGACGCTGCGGTCCAATGTTTCTGGGCGCGCGGCTACGAGGCGACGTCGGTTCGCGATCTCGCCGAACAAATGGATATCGCCGGCGCCAGCCTCTACAACGCCTTCGGCGACAAACGCGCGCTCTTCTTGCGAGCGCTGCGTTCCTACGTCGAGCAGGGCGTCCTCGACCGCATCGCGCGATTGGAAGGCCGCTTGCCGCCCCGCCAGGCGATCGCCGCGTTCTTCGACGAAATCGTCGAGCGATCCCTGAGCGACAAACAGCGCAAGGGCTGCCTGCTGGTGAACTCGGCGCTCGAAGTTGCGCCGCACGACCCTGAATTTCGGCGCGTCATCGCCGACGTGCTCGTTGAGACCGAGGCCTTCTTTCGCCGCTGCGCAGCGGCCGGTCAGCGCGCGGGAACGATCGCGGCGTCGCAGAGCCCGGAAGACTTGGCGCGGCTGTTGCTCGGCGTGCTCTTAGGGATTCGCGTCCTCGCGCGCGCCAGGCCGGAACGCGCGTTGCTGCAAGGCCTCATGCGGCCGGTTCTCGCCCTGCTCGATCCCGACCCCAATCGCAAGGAGCCCAACGCAAAATGATCGATCTCTATTATTGGCCGACGCCCAACGGCCACAAGATCACACTGTTCCTCGAAGAGGTGGGGCTCGACTACCGCATCATTCCCGTCGACATCAGCGCCGGCGACCAGTTCAAGCCGGAATTCCTCGCCTTTTCGCCCAACAACCGCATGCCGGCAATCATCGACACGCAGCCTGCGGACGGCGGCGAGCCGATCGCCGTGTTCGAGTCCGGCGCCATCCTCATGTACCTCGCGGAAAAGACCGGCCGGTTCCTCCCCGCTGACATCCGCGGCCGCAAGACGGTCGTCGAATGGCTGTTCTGGCAGGTCGGCGGCCTCGGACCGATGGCGGGGCAGAACCACCACTTCGGCTTGTACGCGCCGGAAAAGATCCCCTATGCGATCGACCGCTACGTCAAGGAGACGAACCGGCTCTACGGCGTGCTCGACCGCCGCCTTGCGAAGAGCGCCTTCCTCGCCGGCGACGCTTACACCATCGCCGACATGGCCTCCTATCCCTGGATCGCGCCGTGGAAGCGCCAGCAGCAGAACCTCGACGATTTCCCCAATCTGCGCCGCTGGTTCGAGGCGATCCGAGCCCGGCCTGCGACGGCGCGCGCCTACGCCAAGGGCGAGCCCTACGCCAACCGTCCCGCCGTCACCGAAGAGGGAAAGAAGATCCTGTTCGGACAGACGGCGCAGGGGGTGGGGCAGGACGCGCCTACGCGGTGAGGGGGCGTTGCTTGGCCCGCGTCGCCGCCGACCCCGTCGGATCGGCGCATTTTCAAAGAGCGTGTCCGGCTTCGCGGGCGTCATCGTTACCTCGCGTGGCTTTGACAAAGTTTGCCAAAAATATTAGAAGCGACGCCAAGGAGTGCGCGAAATGGCGACGATGAACGTATCGCTTCCCGAAGCGATGAAGGCTTGGGTCGAGGCCCAGGCGCGCAGCGGGCGCTACAGCAACGCGAGCGACTACGTCCGGGACTTGGTGCGCCGCGATCAGGAGCGCGCACAGAAGATTGCGGAGCTGCAGGCGCTGATCTCGGAGGGGATCGAGAGCGGCGTCAGCAACAAGAGCATGAACGACATCTTGGTCGCCGCGCGGGCGACGGCGGCGCGCCGCGCGAGTTAGGCGTTGGTCTATCGGCTGACCAACGCGGCCGCGGAAGACGTCGCCGCTATTTTCGTTCGCGGCGCAGCGGAGTTTGGACTCGCGCAGGCGGAAAAGTATCATTCCGGACTCGAAAGAATATTCGCATTCCTCGCCGCCAATCCGCGCGCCGCGCGAGAGCGCGGCGAATTCTCGCCGCCCGTGCGACTTCATCCCTTCGGCGTTCACATCGTGGTCTATCGCATCGTCGGCGAGGATATTCTTGTCGTGCGTGTTCTGCACGGGCGGCAGGACTGGGAGAATTGGCTCTGAGGGGCGAGCCTGACGGTTCGCTTGGGGACGCCGCTGGTCGCGGTCGCGGCGAACGCCTCAAACCCTCGGCGGCAGGTCGGCGAAGCGGCGGCGGGCGGCGGCGGCGTCCTCCAGCTCGGCCAGCTCCTCGTCGCGCCGGTGGTAGCCGCATTCGGCGATGAGCTTGCGCGCCGTGGCGAGGCTCGCCGCCGCTTCCTCCTTGAGGCGGTCCGCCTCGGCGGCGTCGGGGAGGGCCGGCTTCGGCGGGCTGTCGTCGACGAGCCCGTTGAGCGGCGCGAAGGCTTCGAGGCGCGCAAACGCGAGCCGCGCGCGTTCG
>JBEKFO010000136.1:0-9215 GCA_050013275.1 Roseiarcus sp.
TCACCACCATCACCCGCCGCGTCGGCGAGATTTGCGGGGTCGACGCCAATGCGGTCGAGCCGGACCCGCGCTTCCTCGGCCCGGGCGGCTGGCGCGCGCGCAACGGCGAGACGATCGCGCCCGCCGCCGCTTCGCCCGACCAGCCGGCCGCGCCGGCCGCGGAAGCGACGGCCGCGCCCGCGGCCAAACCCGCCGCCGCACCCGCGGGCGAGCGCACGCCCAAGAGCCTCGCCGCCGCGCGGGCCGCTCGGGCGCGCGAGGAGAAAATCGACGTCTCGGCCTACGCGACGGTCGCCAGCGCGGCCGAGCTCGAAGGCTGGGTCGCGCGCGCGTTCGAAGCGGGGCTCGTCGCCTTCGACACCGAGACCACTTCGCTCGATCCGCAGCAGGCCGATCTCGTCGGCGTCTCGCTCGCGGTAGCGCCGGGCGAAGCGTGCTACATCCCGATCGGCCATCGCGCCGGCGCGGCCGATCTCTTCGGCGGCGGCGGTCTCTTGCCCGGTCAGATCGACGAGGCCGAAGCGATCGCGCTGCTCAAGCCGCTGCTCGAAGACCCGGGCGTCATGAAGATCGGCCAGAACGTCAAGTTCGACTGGCACGTCTTCGCCCGGCGCGGCGTCGAAGTGGCGCCGTTCGACGACACCATGCTGATTTCCTACGCGCTCGATTCGGGCGCGACCAACGACGGGCACGGCATGGACGCGCTCGCCGAGCGGTGGCTCGGCCACAAGACGATCAGCTTCAGCGAAGTCGCGGGCTCTGGGCGCAATTTCATCGGCTTCGCGCGCGTGGCGATCGACAAGGCGACGCAATACGCCGCCGAGGACGCCGACGTGACGCTACGGCTGTGGCGCGTCCTGAAGCCGCGCCTCGCCGCCGAATCGATGACGACGGTCTACGAGACGCTGGAGCGCCCGCTGGTCGCGCCGCTCGCGCGCATGGAGCGGCGCGGCGTCGCGATCGACCGCGAAATGCTCTCGCGCCTGTCGGGCGAATTCGCGCAAGGGATGGCGCGGATCGAGGCCGAGGTGCAAAGGCTCGTCGGCGCGCCGTTCAACCTCAGCTCGCCCAAGCAGCTCGGCGACATCCTGTTCGGCCAGATGGGCCTGCCGGGAGCGAAGAAGACGGCGACCGGCGCCTGGTCGACCTCGGCGAGCGTGCTCGAAGATCTGGCCGAAGAGGGCCACGAACTGCCCGCGCGCATCCTCGACTGGCGCCAGCTCGCCAAGCTCAAGTCGACCTACGCCGACGCGCTGCCGGGCTTCGTCGATCCGGCGACCCGTCGCGTCCACACCTCCTATGCGCTCGCTTCGACGACGACCGGCCGGCTCTCCTCGTCGGACCCGAACTTGCAGAACATTCCCGTGCGCAACGAGGAGGGGCGCAAGATTCGCCGCGCCTTCGTCGCCGCGCCCGGCTGCAAGCTGATCTCGGCCGACTACAGCCAGATCGAATTGCGCCTGCTCGCCCATGTCGCCGACATCGGCGCGCTGAAGACGGCGTTCGCCGAAGGGCTCGACATCCACGCCATGACCGCGTCGGAAATGTTCGGGGTTCCCGTCAAGGACATGCCGGGCGAGGTGCGCCGGCGCGCCAAGGCGATCAATTTCGGCATCATCTACGGCATTTCGGCGTTCGGACTCGCCAACCAACTCGGCATCCCGCGCGAGGAGGCGGGCGCTTACATCAGGAAATATTTCGAGCGCTTCCCGGGCATCCGCGACTACATGGAGGCGACCAAGAAACAGGCGCGCGCCGACGGCTTCGTGCGCACCATCTTCGGCCGCAAGTGCCATTTCCCGCGCATCAACGCCTCAAACCCGTCGGAGCGCGCGTTCAACGAGCGCGCCGCGATCAACGCGCCGCTACAAGGCTCGGCCGCCGACATCATCCGCCGCGCGATGGCGCGCATGGACGCGAGCCTCGATCGCGCCAAGCTCAGCGCCCGCATGCTGATGCAGGTGCACGACGAACTGGTGTTCGAGGCGCCCGACGAGGAGGTCGAGGCGACGATCGCGCTCGTTTCCAAGGTGATGGTCGAGGCGCCCGAGCCCGCGGTTCGATTGAGCGCGCCGCTCGCGGTCGACGCGCGCGCGGCGGGCAACTGGGACGAGGCGCATTGAGGGGCGCGAGAACGCTCACTGCGGCGCGACGAGCCGTCCCAAGCTGCCGAAATCGCGCTTCGTGTAGCCGTCGGGAATGTCGAACGCGCCCGCGGGCGGGTCTTCGTGCTGGATGGATTTGAGCGTGACGACGATTTGACGGCTGCCGTCGCCGACCTTGGTGGTTGTCTGCACCGGGAATCCGTCGAAGTCGATCGCCTTGGTCATCGAGTCGAAATTGAGCGTCGTCATCGGCGAACGCAGGACGCCCATCGCCGCCGTCGCTTTCGCCATGAAGGCGCCGAAGCCGGCGAAACCCGAGAGGTCGTCGCGGCTCAATCCCAAATCCGACAGTTTGGCGATGCAAACCTCCGAGGAAGCCTTTCCACTCACGACGATTCGATAGGGCGCGCAACTCCAGTCGCCCACCGTGCGGGCGTCGCCGGCTTTCTCATAGGTGACTTGCGGCGGCGCGGACGGCGCGCCCTGGCCCATCCGCGCGGCCATCATCGCCTCGATCTGCTTGCGCTGCGCCTCGGGCAGAGCGGCCAATTTCTCCTTCATCTGCGCCATCGCCTGATCCATGCGGGCGCCCATCTGCCCGAGGCCGGCAGGCGTCAGTTCTATGTAGCTGTGGAGTTTCGATTGCAGAATCCACACCTTGCCCAGATCGCCGCGAAAAATGACGTCCGCAGCCGCCGAAGACATGCGCAGCCGATCCGTGTCCAGAACCATCGTCCGGGTTTGCGGCGCGGCGTCGCTGATCGCCTCGTCCATGGCGATCACCGTCGCCGCCGTCGCGCCGCCGCCGAATGCGAGAAGAGCGCTCGCGAAACCGGCGCCCAAGGCGAACAGACTGCGCACTATGCTTCCTCCCGGTTGCGGCCAGCCCGCCCAAATCCATGCGCGCGAACTCGATCGCCGCCGACCCGCCCGTCCAGCGCGAAGGTTACGGGATAGAAGCGCCGCGCGCCAGCGGGGGCCGAGCCGAGGGCCGCCCTCGTTCCAGCGACCAAACGCCGCTTTGTTCATCGCCCAGTCATCGCCTATAGGCCATGCTGTTTGCGGACTTGAAACACGCCCGCGCCGAGCGGGGCGAGGCCAGAGAGGCAGGCTCATGAACTCGCGTTTCCTGACGGGCGTCGCCGCGGCGGCGCTGTGCGCTTTCGTCGGTTCGGACTCGCTGATCGACAGCGCGCATTCCCTCACGATTCCGCGCTATTGCGTCGGCGCGGAGCAGTGCGCTCCGCTGTGCGGCGGCCTGGTCGAGGTCGGCAGGACGCCGGAAGACTTCATCGAGCGCGCCTCTTACGACCTCGGCGAGCCGGGCTTGAGGAACCTGCCGCCGGCCAATCTGGGAATGCCACCGCTCGTCGATCCCAAGAACGTCTATTCGGAAACGGCCGCGGGCAAGCTCAGCCCGGCGACCGCGGGCGCTCTTTCGCGCGTCTATTCGCCCAATCTCATCACCGGCAAGGTCGACGTCATCGATCCCGCGACCTTCACGGTCATCGACAGCCTGACCGCGGTGCCGAGCCCGCAGCACATCGTGCCGTCGTGGGACTTGCAGACGCTGTGGGTGGCCGGCGACCTCAGCTACACCGGCGGCCACGCCCAGGTGGCGCCGATCGATCCCAAGACCGGCAAGGTGGGCGCGATCATCGAACTGCCTGACGCCTACAACATGTATTTCACGCCGGACGGGCGTTCGGCGATCGTCGTCGCCGAGGCGATGCGGCGGCTCGAATTCCGCGATCCGCACACCATGGCGCTGCAGGGCTACATCGCCGTTCCCAAGTGCATGGGGATCAACCACGCCGATTTCTCGCCCGACGGCTCCTACGCGATCTTCACCTGCGAATACGGCGACCTGCTCGCCAAGATCGACCTCGTCCATCACAGCCTCGTGGGTATGCTGCAATTGTCGCCCGGCCATATTCCGCAGGACATTCGCATCGCGCCCGATGGCTCGGCCTTTTTCGTCGCCGACATGCTCAAGGACGGGCTCATCGTCATCGACGGCGACAAGTTCAAGGAGACCGGCTTCATCCCCACCGGCGTCGGCGCGCACGGCCTCTATCCCAGCCGCGACGGCAAGTTCCTCTATATCGCCAACCGCGGCTCGCACCTGCTCGACGGCGTGAAGCTCGGTCAGGGCAGCGTCTCCGTGCTCGATTTCGCCACCCGCAAGGTCGTCGCCAACTGGCCGATTCCGGGCGGCGGCAGTCCCGACATGGGCAACGTCAGCGCCGACGGCAAATGGCTGTGGCTGTCCGGCCGCTTCGACGGCGTCGTCTACGCCTTCAACACCACGGACGGCTCACTGAAGACGATCCCGGTCGGCGGCATGCCGCACGGGCTGACGGTGTGGCCGCAGCCGGGGCGCTACTCGCTGGGGCACACCGGGAACTTGCGGTAGCGGCGTCTCGGCAGCGCGGAATCGTCATTGCGACCCCGAGCGTAGCGAGGGGGAAGCAATCCAAAGCGCAGCCGCCGCATGGATCGCTTCGTCGCTGCGCTCCTCGCGATGACGGCTTCGGTTCACGACGTCCCCGCCAACACGATGTGGCCGCCGTTCTCGCGCGAGGGGGCGGCGCGTTCCGGGAAGAAGCGCGCGGCGATGGCGTTGGGGCCGAGGTCTTCGATGCGGCGAAATCCGAGTTCGCGCAGTTTTTCGTGCAGCGCGGAGGTGATGAAGAAGGTCCGCAGGGCTTCGCCCGCCGCCGCCACCTTCGCCGCCAGGATTTCGTGCGAGCGGCGCATCGCGTCGTCGGCGATCGAAGCGACCGGATTGGCGTAGTCGAACACGACTTCACCGCCGCCGGGCAGCTTGGCGATGAAGCCGAGCGTCGCGAAAATCGCCGCCGGCGTGAGATAGGGGACGACGCCGAGCCAGAGGAAGACGCTTCGCCGCCGCGCGTCGAAGCCGGCGGCTTCGAGGCTGGCCGCGAGATCGGCGCGCTCGAAATCGCAGGGCGCGTAATGGACATGCGCGGGGATTGCGATCCCCGCCGCGGCGAGGCGGCGGCGCTTCTCGGCCTGCGTCGCGGGATGATCGACTTCGGCGACGCGCAGCCCCTCGGCCGGCTCGACGCGATAGGCGAAGGTGTCGAGCCCGGCACCGAGAATGACGATCTGCCGCACGCCGCTTGCGATGGCGCGCCGCGCCGCGTCCTCGGCGAAGCGGCTGCGCGCGGCGACGAACTGGCGCAGGCCGCCCCGGCCTTGGCTCGGGTTCGTGTCCGCGATCGCCGCCTGCGCGTCGGGCCCGAGAATGCGCAACGCCAACGGATCGGCGAAGATGCGCCCGCCTTCGAGGACTTGATGCGCCGCGCGATGGCCGGCGGCGCCGAGCGCAGTGCGGCTGAAGCGTCCCTCATGCATGGGGGCGAAATTAGCCGCCGGGGGCGAGGGTGTCGAACGTTGAGCCAGGGCCCGCCCTGCCGCGGCGATCGGGGCGCCATTTCTTCCGCGGATTGTTTGTCCTCAGTCGCTTGCGCGGCGCTTTTTTTCCGCGCCGTCCGCGAACCGGGCGATCCTTCGGCGTGGGGTCGGGATGCTGGCGCTGGGCAATTGGAGTCAAAGCGCTAAAGTGACAGTGCACTTTTCTTTCGTCTTGGCGGCAGGCGTCGTAGAAAGAACTCCACGACGGAAATTAAATGCACTGTCAACGTAACTCCGTAACCCAAGCGAGACCTGCCTGCGGCCGGGGCGAGACGTCCGAGTCGACAAACATGCATTCGAACAAGTTTGGCAGCTGCCAGGTTGTAAATTACTTGATTGGTAGTAAAACAATCGCACCCACCGGCGATGGCAAGGGCGATTCGGCCATGACGATCCTCGGCAAGCGGCGCAACGCTTGGAAAGCAGCCGACGATGGCGACGTACTTCAATGAGTTTTTTGGAGTAGACGTGGACGATCTCGACGCCTACGGGGCGTTCAACGTTTCACTAATTAACGATATGCCGCTGTTCATAGACCCGTTCCTGTTATTTAGCAGGGAGAACGAAGAGTATCAGGCGCAACACGATGGTATTCTAAAATATTTAATGTTTCTACGCGACGTTGTTGTCGAAGGACGCGTCACCGCTGACCTGGAAAAAGCCTGGTTCATGTTCCCTGAAATCAAGCAGAATTGGCTTGGCTTCTCGTTGTTGGGAAACGGTGGGACCGGTCTGGGGAAGGATTTCGCCTCTGCCTTAAGGGCCAATATGCGGACCCTCTTTTCAAATTTTGGAGAGGAAACCATCTCTAGAGGCAGTCATATCGAAAAGGTATGCTTGGTTCGGGATGGTGTAGGGCGAGACAACATCAGCGATTTTACGACTAATTTACTAATTGGATTCCTTGGTCGTTACACGGAGGAATTTGCTAGAGGTTACATTGCTCCGGCCATGCGAAGAAAGGTATGGATAAGGAAAGCGCGATTCAACTACACCACGGAGAGTTGGGAACGCGGAGAATTTGAGTTGCCGTGGGTCGATAACGACTTCGTAATTCTAACACCGAAGGACCTCCTCACCAGGGACGAGAACTGGATAAACCGCTCGGATATGATTCGAGACTTCGAGAGAATCCCAACGACCATCTCGGATGCGGCCCTCCGTGGTCAGGTATTTAATTATTTTGAACGAGTCCTTGCAAAGCCGAAAAATAGGCATCCCAACCAAAAGGAGCGTGGGCGGGCTGCAATTCAAACTTTGAATGAATTTCCACAGTTAATCGATTATTATATAAAACTCAAAGAAGAATCAGGCGATGAAGCTGCCGACATCAGTTCAGAAAAGGTAAAACAAACCAAATTGGTATTCGAAACTCAGGTCAGAGCGCTTCAAGAGTTGTTGGCGGCGACCACAAAATTTTACGGTATTTCGGGTGATACCTATAGCGAGGCCCACGAAAGGCTCGCCTATCTGAAGGACGTGATCGAGAAAAAGGGCGGACATCGAATTTTTTATCATAATGGGCAAGCGATCCAGAGGGAGAGTGATCTGCAAATACTGTGTCGATTCGTATGGTTCGGCTCGCCCTCGGATGTTGGTGCCGAAGCCAACGATGGAAGAGGTCCCGTCGACTACAAAATGTCACGCGGGGCGAAGGACAAAACACTCATAGAGATGAAACTCGCAAAAAATACCGGACTTGAGCGCAATCTGGAGCGACAACTTCCGATCTATCAAGCTGCGAGCGACGCCAAGAATGGCATTAAAACCATTATTTTCTTTTCTGCGGAGGAGAAGGCGCGAGTTGAAGGCATTCTCGACAAGCTCGGAATTCTTGGCCACAGAGATGTCGTGCTTATTGACGCGCGCAACGACAACAAGCCGTCGGGCTCGAAGGCTTAGCGGCGATGGCGCGAGCGCGTACCTTCCTCCCGGGTCCGGGCCAATGCCACATCGCCGCTTGCTCCGGGCCGGGCGGGATGGCGCGGAAAGAACCGTTCGGTGATTTCCGCCGGCCCGAAATCCTCTACGACGCGAAACGCCGAGCACGACGATTTGCCGCACGCCGCTCGCAATCGCCGGCCAGCCGCGTCCTCGGCGAAGCGGCTGCGCGCGGCGACGAACTGGCGCAGGCCGCCCCGGCCCTGGCCCGGGTTGGCCTCGGCGACCGCCTCCTGCGCGTCCGGACCGAGAATGCGCAACGCCAGCGGATCGGCGAAGATGCGCCCGCCCTCGAGAACCTGATGCGCCGCGCGGCTCAAGCGTCCCTCATGCATGGGGGTGTTTGCTTAGCAACGGCGCCGAGCATGTCGTTTATGATCATGCGTCGAAGCCGGGCGTCTTGACCGTGCCGCGACATCGAACCCTGTCGCCGGGCGTCGCCAGGCAAATCGCGAAAATTGCGGGTTGGAGGTGAAAGTGGCGAGCTACACCGCACTTATCGACGGCAAGGCCGGCGCCTACGGCGTCTATTTTCCCGACCTTCCCGGTTGCACCGCCATGGGCGCCACCCTCGAGAAGGCGATCGTCAACGCCGCCGAAGCGATGCGCGACTGGGCCGAAGCGACGGTCGAGAAGGGCGGCGTAATTCCTGCGCCGCGCGCGATCGAGGAATTGCTCGCCGACCAGGAGATTTCAGACGAAATCGGCGCCGGCGCGCTCCTCAGAAGCGTGCCGTTGGTGAGAGAATCGGGCCGGCCGGCGAAGGCCAATCTGTCGATTGACGCGGGCATTCTCGCGGCGATCGACGCCGAGGCGAAGCGGCGCAAACTCACGCGCTCCGCCTTCATCGAATTGATGGCGCGACACGCCCTGCCGGAGATGGCGCTTTAAGCGCCGCCTCTTGCCTTTTGCCGCACGCCCGCGCATAGGGCCGCTCGAACTCCCCTTAACCCAACGAGCGCGCGAACCATGGGCTTTAAATGCGGCATCGTCGGCTTGCCCAATGTCGGCAAGTCGACGCTCTTCAATGCGCTCACCCAGACCGCCGCGGCGCAGGCGGCCAATTATCCCTTTTGCACCATCGAGCCGAACGTCGGCGACGTCGCGGTGCCCGATCCGCGGCTGGAGACCCTGGCCAAGATCGCCGGTTCGAAGGAGATCATCCCGACGCGCCTCACCTTCGTCGACATCGCCGGCCTGGTGCGCGGCGCTTCGAAGGGCGAGGGGCTCGGCAACCAGTTTCTCGCCAACATCCGCGAATGCGACGCGATCGCCCACGTCGTGCGCTGCTTCGAGGACGACGACGTCGCCCACGTCGAGGGCCGCATCGACCCGCTTTCCGACATCGCGACGGTCGAAACCGAATTGATGCTCGCCGACCTCGAAAGCCTCGAGCGCCGCGTCGTCCAGATGGAGAAGAGGGCCAAGGGCGGCGACAAGGACGCCATGGACCTTCTCCGTCTCGCCGAGCGCAGCCTCGCCGCGTTGCGCGAGGGCCGCCCCGCGCGCGCCGGGGCGAGCCGCGAGGAGCGCAAGGCGTTCCAGTCGCTCGGGCTCCTGTCGTCGAAGCCGGTGCTCTATGTCTGCAACGTCGCGGAAGCCTTCGCCGACAAGGGCGACGCCTACGCCGACCAGGTGCGCGAACAGGCCGCCAAGGAGGGCGCGGCGGCCGTCGTCGTCTCGGCCAAGATCGCCGGTTCGAAGGAGATCATCCCGACGCGCCTCACC
>JBEKFO010000137.1:0-9188 GCA_050013275.1 Roseiarcus sp.
CGACGCGTTCCTCGAAATCGGCCACAAGAGCTACGGCCAGGCGAAGTTCGACGCGGAGCTCGCCGCCGAATTGCCGCGCCGCGAGCAGGAGGTGCGCGCCGCCGGCGCCCCCGCGTGGTGCGCGACCCAGCGCGCCAGTCAGCTCGGTCTCGGCAACACCCAGATCTTCCGCTCGCCCTGAGCGCACTGGGAACGACAGACATGGACGAGACGAATGCGCGCCAGGCGCGCGCCCGCGAATGGTTCGAGGCGCTGCAGCTCAGGCTGATCGCGGCGATGGAGGCGCTCGAAGGCGAGTGCCCGCCGGAGACGCAGGGGCCGGCGCCGGGCGTCGCGCCGGGGCGCTTTGCGCTGGAGCCGTGGAGTCGCGTCGACGCCTCGGGCGCGCCGGGCGGCGGCGGGCGCATGGCGATGCTGCGCGGCCGCCTGTTCGAGAAGATGGGCGCGCACGCTTCGACCGTCTATGGGACCTTCGCGCCGGAATTCGCCAAGCAGATCCCCGGTGCCGAGGCCGATCCGCGCTTCTGGGCCTCCGGGCTCTCGGTGATCGCCCATCCCTGGAATCCGCATGTGCCGACGGTGCATATGAACACGCGCTTCGTCGTGACCAGCAAGGCGTGGCTCGGCGGCGGCGCCGACCTGACGCCGACGCTCGAGAAGCGCCGGCGCGCCGACGATCCCGACGCGATCCTGTTCCACGAGGCGCTGTGCGGCGTCTGCGAGCGCCATCCGGCGGTCGCCTCTTACGAGAAATACAAGGCGTGGTGCGACGAGTATTTCTTCCTCAAGCATCGCGGCGAGCCGCGCGGAATCGGCGGCATTTTCTTCGACTGGCTCAACAGCGCCGGCGACGCCGCGAACTCGGCCTTCGACGCCGATTTCGCCTTCGCGCGCGACGTCGGCGAGACCTTCGTCTCGCTCTACAGCGAAATCGTCCGCCGCAACTTCGCCAGGCCGTGGAGCGAGGCCGAGCGTGAGGAACAGCTGGTGCGCCGCGGCCGCTATGTCGAGTTCAACCTGCTCTACGATCGCGGCACGATATTCGGCCTGAAGACCGGCGGCCACGTCGCCGCGATCCTCTCCTCGATGCCGCCGCTCGCGCGCTGGCCGTGAGGCGGCGGAGCGGGCCGAACTTCCGGCGGCCATTTGTTTCGAATTCTCACTAATTTCCAGGAAATTTTCTAACCCGCCGCCGTTACAGGAAGAGCAGGATTGGGGGTCGGCTCCAATCGCCGTCCCGTAAGGGGTTGCAGGGCGGCGGGGCCGCCGTGGCTTTTTCTCGAGGGGGCGTCGCATGGGCCGCGATCGCAAATCGAACTGGGGCGTGCTGGCTATCGTCGCGGCGGCGATCTTCGCCGCTTTGGCCTATTGGATCTTGAGCGCCGACGAAGCGCCGACCCTGCCCTTCGCCTTCGCGCAATTCGTGCTGCTCGGCAGCGTGGCGGTCGCAACGCTCGACTCCCTGGCCAAATGCCGCTCGCCGCGATGACGGGCGCAGGCGGCCGCCCCTAGCCACGGCAATCGTTCCGACGTAAACTATCTCCCCAGATCGGGGGGAAACTATGGACGAGGTCGACTATCTCGTGCTCGGCGGCGGATCGGCCGGATGCGTGCTGGCGAGCCGGCTCAGCGAGGATCCGCAAACCAGCGTCGCGCTCATCGAGGCGGGAGGCGACGGCGCGAGCTGGGTCGTCGACACGCCGCTCGCCGGGGTACTGATGGTCCCGACCAAGCTCAACAATTGGGCCTACGCGACCGTTCCCCAGGCCGGCTTGGGCGGGCGGATCGGCTACCAGCCGCGCGGGCGCACCCTCGGCGGCTCGTCGGCGATCAACGCGCTGATCTACACGCGCGGCCATCGCGCCGACTACGACCGCTGGGCCGCGCTCGGCAATCCCGGCTGGGCCTACGACGACGTGCTGCCGTATTTTCTGAAATCCGAGAACAACGAGACCATCCACGACGCCTTTCACGGCCAGGGCGGGCCGCTGAACGTCGCGAATTTGCGCACCGACAATCCGTTTCAGCAACGCTTTCTCGACGCCGCGCGCGAGACGCAACTGCCGATCAACGCGGATTTCAACGGCGAGCGGCAGGAGGGCTGCGGCGTCTATCAGGTCACCCAGATCAACGGCGAGCGCTGCAGCGCCGCGCGCGCGTACCTGAGGCCCTTTATCGGCAAGCGCGCCAACCTCAATGTCGAGACGCGCGCGCGGGCGCTTCGCCTCGTGTTCGAGGGCCGACGTGTCGTCGGCGCTGAGATTCTCTCGCGAGGGCGACGGCGGGTGGTGCGCGCGCGGCGCGAAACGCTGGTTTGCCAGGGCGCTTTCGGCTCGCCGCAGCTCCTGATGCTCTCAGGCGTCGGCGACGCCGCGGCGTTGCGCTCGCTCGGCATCGCGCCGGTCGCCGACCTGCCCGGCGTCGGCGCCAATCTGCACGATCATCCCGACGTCGTGCTCGGCTACCGGTCGCCCTCGCGCGATCTGCTCGGCGTCTCCTTCGGCGGCCTCGCCGCGCTCTTTTCCGCGATCGCCCGCTATCGGCGCGAACGGCGCGGCATGGTCGCGACCAACTTCGCCGAGGCCGGCGGATTCCTCAAGACGCGGCCCGATCTCGCGCTTCCCGACGTGCAGCTACACTTCGTCGTCGCCATCGTCGACGATCACGCGCGCAAGATCCGCCTCGGCCACGGCTTCACCTGCCACGTCTGCGTGCTGAGGCCGAAGAGCCGCGGCGCCCTGCGGCTCGCCAGCGCCGACCCGCTCGCAGCGCCGCTGATCGATCCCAATTTCCTCGGCGAGCGAGAGGACGTCGAAACGCTGGTCGCCGGCTTCAAGCTGACGCGCCGCGTCATGGAGGCGCCCTCGCTGCGCGCGCAGTGGAGCAAGGAGCTGTTCTCCGCCGGCGTCAACAGCGACGACGAAATCCGCGACTTCCTGCGCCGCCGCGTCGACACCGTCTACCACCCCGTCGGCAGCTGCGCGATGGGCCCCGACCCGGCCAAAGCGGTCGTCGACGCGCGCCTGCGCGTCCACGGCATCGAGGCTTTGCGCGTCGTCGACGCCTCGATCATGCCCGAAATCGTCGCCGGCAACACCAACGCGCCGACGATCATGATCGCGGAGAAGGCGGCCGAGATGATCAGGGGGGATCGGGGGTAGGCGGGCGCGGCCCACGCGCGTTTCCTATGCAATAATGCGCTTTGCCAAATAACGTGGGGTTCTTGATGGCCGACACGAGCGAAGCGGCGCGCCGGTCCTATGCAAAGGAACTGCGGTTCACGACGCGCATGCGTTCCCCTCGGCTGGAGGCGGCCTTCGCAAGCGTGCCGCGCGAACGCTTCGTCGGCGCTGGACCTTGGCGGATCAAGAGTCCTTGGCAAATGGCCGAGTATTGGACCACGGAGGATGCGGACCCGAGAAACGTCTATCACGACGTGCTCATCGCGCTCGATGAGAAGCGCGGCCTCAACAATGGCCAGCCCAGTCTTTGGGCTTTTCTGTTTGACAGGCTCGGCGTCGTCGCCAATGAGCACGTGCTGCACCTTGGCGGCGGCACAGGCTATTACACCGCGATCCTGGCCGAGCTTGTCGGACCCCAGGGGAGAGTCACGACGATCGAAATCGAGCCGTCGGTTTCAGAAAGGGCGCGCGTCGCGCTCGCGCCCTGGCCGCAAGTCGTCGCCATCAATGGTGACGGCGCCAAAGGCCCGTTCGAGCCGGTCGATGTCATTGTCGCGAGCGCCGGGGCGACGCATCCCCTTTCCTCTTGGTTGGATGCGCTCAAACCGGGCGGGCGACTCGTGTTTCCGATGACAGTCGCGGGCGGCTTCGGCGGCATGTTGCTCGTGACGCGGGTCGATCGCAGCCGATTCACGGCGCGGTTCCTGTGTGCGGCCGGCTTTTATGAATTTGCCGGAGCGCGCGATCCCGAAGTGAGCCGCCGCCTTGAACAGGCGTTCGCGCGCGATCGAGGCGTTGGCGTCAAATCGTTGCGTCGCGACAACCACGCCGAAGGGGAGACGTGCTGGCTGCACGGCGAGGGCTGGTGCCTCTCCCTCCGCGACGCCGTTGGCGCCGAACCCGTTGCCTCGTGACCGCTCGCCCCTCGCCTTCTAGCCTCACCCGTTCGGCAAATGCCGCGCCAGCGCCTCGAGCACCGCCATGCGCACGGCGACGCCCATTTCGACCTGTTCGCGGATCAGCGATTGCGCGCCGTCGGCGACGAGCGAGTCGATCTCGACGCCGCGGTTCATCGGACCGGGGTGCATGACCAGGGCGCCCGGCTTGGCGTAGGCGAGCTTTTCCGCGTCGAGGCCGAAATAGCGGAAATATTCCTTGGTCGAGGGGATAAACGCGCCGCTCATGCGCTCGCGCTGCAGGCGCAGCATCATCACGATGTCGGCGTTCTTCAGCCCCGCCTTCATGTCGCGGAACACCTCGACGCCCATGGTCTCGATGCCCGCCGGCAGCAGCGTCGAGGGGCCGACGACGCGCACATGCGCGCCGAGCGCGCCCAAGAGCAGGATGTTGGAGCGTGCGACGCGCGAATGCAGGATATCGCCGCAGATGGCCACGACGAGGCCCTCGATGCGGCCGAGATTGCGCCGGATGGTCAGCGCGTCGAGCAAGGCCTGCGTCGGATGCTCGTGCGCGCCGTCGCCGGCGTTGACGACGGAGCAGTCGACCTTGCGCGCCAGCAGGTGCACCGCGCCGGCGTGATGATGGCGCACTACGATGATGTCGGGCCGCATCGCGTTGAGCGTCATCGCGGTGTCGATCAGCGTCTCGCCCTTCTTCACGCTGGAGGAGCCGACCGCCATGTTCATCACGTCGGCGCCCAAGCGCTTGCCCGCGATCTCGAACGAGGACTGGGTGCGCGTCGAAGCCTCGAAGAACAGATTGATCTGCGTGCGCCCGCGCAGCGTCACGCGTTTCTTCTCGACCTGACGGGAAATGCCGACCGCTTCGTCGGAGAGATCGAGCAACGCCTCGATCTCTATCCGCGACAGGCCCTCGATGCCGAGCAGGTGACGGCGGTTGAAGGCGGGCGGGGAATCGGGAGCGGTCATCAAAGCCACAGCCTATAGGAGCTGGCGCGGCGGGCGGCAAGAGGCCCGCCGTCGGGAGAGCTTCAGGGCTTGGGCAGTTTCTTGTCGGTCTTGCACACTTGCAGCGGCAACTGCTTGAACGCCGTCACTGCGAGGACGTGTTTCGTCGCTTCGTCGAACCGGCCCTCGAGGCAGGCGCAGGCGTAACCGGCGGCGCCGCCGGTGCTGACGTAATCGTGCTCCGAGATGTCGGGGATCATGTCCATCGGGTCGGGCGTCGGCTGCGGCGCGCCCTGGGTCGCAAGCACCCATTCCGCCTTTTGATCCTTCAACCACCAGTTGCCCGGCGTCGGATTCTCCAGCCAGCCGCAACGGCGCGCGCTCGCGTCGGGCGCCGCCTCGGCGGCGCCGAAAATCGCAGGGGCCGTCAGGCCCACGGCGAGAACTGTCCACATCAATTTTCGCATAGCTTCCCCCGTTGCGCAGCGTCGCGCCGACAATCCCCGTCGACCGGCGGCGCCGGCGGACCTATGCGGGAGATCGGCGTCCCCGCCAAGCCCCACGTTCGACAGGGGCGGCCAACGCCACGCAAGAGCCGAGCGGGGCAATCTCACGCCGCATCGATTCGCCCGATGTCGTCATGGACTTGAAATTCCAGCCGGCATACGACACATCCGCAATAACGAATATTGACCCTGGAGTCGCGCCGTGCCGATTTTCGCCTACCGCTGCCGCGCCTGCGGCAAGGAATTCCAGACGCTGGTGATGTCCGGCGAGACGCCGGTGTGCAAGGCGTGCGAAAGCGCCGACCTGGAGCAGCAGCTCTCGCTCATCGCCTCGCCCGGCAAGGGCGGCGACTCGGGCCCCGAGATGGCGCCTTGCGGCGCCGGCGCGGGCGCGTGTTGCGGCGGCGGCGCCTGCGCCTTCGCCGACGCCTAAAAGGACGCGTCAGCCACGCGCCGGGAACTTCGCCTTCAGCGCCGCCACGACGGCGGGCGGCGCGAACGGCGCGACGTCGCCGCCCATTTCCGCGATCTGGCGCACCAGCGTCGCGGTGATCGGGCGCACCGGCGAGGAAGCGGGCAGGAACACGGTGTGGATTTCCGGCGCCATGGCGCCGTTCATGCCCGCCATTTGCATCTCGAAATCGAAGTCGGTGGAGTCGCGTAGGCCGCGGACAATCAGCGAAGCCCCCGCCGCCCGCGCGGCCTCGATCGCCAGCCCCGAGAATCCGACCGTTTCGAGCGCGCAACCGGTTTTCGCCAGGATCGGGGCGGCGGCGGCGCGGATCAAGGCGAGACGCTCCTCGATCGAGAACAGCCCCACCTTGTTGGGATTGGCGCCGACGCCGATCACCAAGCGATCGCACAGCGCCGCCGCGCTGGCGATGACGTCGAGATGGCCGTTGGTGATCGGGTCGAACGACCCCGAATAGAATGCGGTGCGCCCCATAGGGCAAGGCGTAGCCCGCGGCGCGTCCGCCGGCAAGGGCCCGCTCACCCGAAGCGCCCGCTTCTCTCAGCGAATCCGGATTTCGATCAACGAAGGACCGTCGCGCCGCAGCGCCCTCGCGACCGCCGCGCCGATCGCCTCGCGATCGTCGGCGCGCTCCGCCGGCACGCCCATCGACGCCGCGAGCGCCTGAAAGTCGATCGCGGGATCGACGACCTCCATGCCGACGAAGCGGCCGGCGACGGCGTTGGCGTAGCCGAGCTGCTTGGCGACGTTCTGCAACACGCCGTAGCGGCGGTTGTTGAAGACGAAGGAAATCGTCCGCGCGCGGTAATGCGCGGCGCTCCACATCGCCTGCGGCGAATACATCGCGCCGCCGTCGCCGGCGAACGAGGCGACCCACGCGCCGGTCGCCAGCGAGGCGCCGACCGAGGCCGGCAAATTGCAGCCGAGCACCCCGCCGCGGGAGAAGAAGTAACGGCCGGGCCGCGTCGTCAGCAGATCCTGCACGCGACCGAAGGTCGCCGCCGAATCGTTGGCGATCATCGCGTCGTCCGGCAACGCGTCGAGCGCGGCGAGCACGGCCGCGTCGGGCGACAGCGGCGCGACGGCGCTTTCGGCGAGGATGTCCGCCCGCAGCGCCGCCATCGTGACGCGCTTGCGCGCCCCGCGCGCGGCGAGCCGCCCGGCGACCGATTCCTGGTCGAGCGAGCCGCGCAGGCGCTCGGCCGCCGCGGCGAGCGTCTGCCCGATGTCGCCGAGCAGCGCCATGTCGGCGGCGTGCTCGCGCCCGAACGCTTCGGGGTTGTCGGCGATGTGCAGGACGGCGACGCCCTGCGGCACGGGCTCGGCGTCACGGTAGGGATAGGCGACGAAAGCGCGGCCGCCGACCAGCACGATCGCCTGCGCGGCGGCAAAATGCGCGCGCATGTCGGCGAAGTCCGGCTTCAGCACCCCCGCCCAACAAGGATGCGCAGACGGAAAGGCCGCGCGCGAGGTGAGCTGCACGCCCCATACCGGAAACCCGGCCGCCTCGGCGAAAGCGACCAGCCCCGCGCTCGCCGACGACGGCAAGTCGTCGCCGAGCAGAACCACGACCCGCTCCGGATCGTAGCCGGCGAGCGTTTCGGCGAGGCGCGCCGAGTCGGGCGAGGGGCCGAGGCGCGGCGGCGCGGAGGCCGGCGGCGTCGGGCCGTTCACGCGCTGGTCGAGGACATCCATCGGCAGCGACAGGAAGACCGGCCCGCACGGCGGCGTGCGCGCGATGGCGAACGCGCGGCGCAGCGCCTGACCGACGTCCTCGCCGCGACGCACCTCCTTGGCCCATTTGGTCACCGGCGCGGCGAGCGCGACCAGATCCCCGGAAAGCCAGGGCTCGCTCATCAAATGGCGGGTGTCCTGCTGGCCGGCGGTGACCACCAGCGGCGTCTCGCTCGCCTTCGAGGCGACCAGCACGCCCATCGCGTTGCCGAGGCCCCCCATCGCATGCAGATTGACGAAGCCGACGCGATTGCTGGCGAGCGCCCAGCCGTCGGCCATGCCGACCGCCGTCGCCTCCTGCAGGCCGAGCACGTACTGGATGTCGGGCGCGTCGACCAGCGCGTCCATCAGCGGCATCTCCGTCGAGCCGGGATTGCCGAAGACGTGGGTGACGCCTTCGTCGCGCAGGATGTCCAGCAATACGTCGCGCGCGCATCGACTCATGGCGGATTGTCCTTGCATGTCCTCCTCGCCCTGATTGTGGGCGAGAGGCGCGGCGCCGCCGGGCTCGGGCCGTCGTTCGTCACGCCTCCGCTTCGCCTTCCTCGCCGTCCGGCTCGGAGATACGCTCGACCGAGACGACGCGCTCCTCGACGGCGGTGTCGAACACGATGACGCCTTGCGTCGCGCGGCCGGCGACCCTGATGCCGTCGACCGGGCAGCGGATGAGCTGACCGCCGTCGGTCACCAGCATGATCTCGTCGCCGTGTTCGACGGGGAATGAGGCGACCAGCTTGCCGTTACGCGCGGCGACCGCCGCCATCGCGACGATCCCCTTGCCGCCGCGCCCGGTGAGGCGATACTCGAACGAGGAGCTGCGCTTGCCGTAGCCGTTCTCCGAAACCGTCAGGATAAACTGCTCGGCGGCCGACATTTCGGCGTAGCGCTCAGGGCTGAGCGCCGCCGCGACCGCGGGCGCTTCGCCTTCCCCTTCCGCTTCGCCGTTGGTCTCTTCCGCCGTCTCGCCGGCCATTGCGCGGCGCATCTTGAGATAGGCGACGCGCTCCTCGCTCGTCGCATCGAACTCGCGCAGGATCGCCAGCGAGATGACGCTGTCGCCCTCCGCGAGGCTGACGCCGCGCACGCCCATCGAGTCGCGGCCCTTGAAGACGCGCACGTCGCCGACCGCGAAGCGGATGCACTGACCGAGCGCCGTCGTCAGCAGCACGTCGTCCCTTTCCGAGCAGATCTGCACGTCGACGATGTTCTCGCCCTCGTCGAGCTTCATCGCGATCTTGCCGGCGCGATTGACCTGGGCGAAGTCGGACAGCTTGTTGCGCCGCACGGTTCCGCGCGTCGTCGCGAACATCACGTCGAACGTGTCCCAGCTCGCTTCGTCCTCGGGCAGCGGCATGATGGTGGTGATGCGCTCGCCCTGCTCGAGCGGCAGCAGATTGACCAGCGCCTTGCCGCGCGATTGCGGCGC
>JBEKFO010000138.1:0-9185 GCA_050013275.1 Roseiarcus sp.
GAGCGTTGCAAATGGCAAGCCCTCCGCCATCTGGCCGGCGGCCTCCGCCGCTTCGAGAAGCGACGGTTGTGGGGCCGGCAGGATTCTTGCGTCACGATTGGCCGACGGCCAATCGACCCGCACATCTTTCGGCCAATCGGTCGCGGCGAGTTTGGCGGCGAGAGGGCCATTGGGAGCGGCGTTGCTGACGACGAGGAATGCTGGCTCTCCGCTCCGCTCACCGCGGTCATGGGCGGCGCGCAATTCTCCAAACCGCGCTACGGCGTCTTTGATATCGTCCCAGGCGAGCGGCCCTTTCCGGTGCTTCACCTGGACGTAGATGCGCCGCCCCTCGCACTTCACCTCGACATCTTCATCGTTCTCGACTTCGACACTCTCTATCGACAATGCTGTAGCCGACAACAGACACTGCACCGTGTACAGGTGCTGAAAGAGGAAGCCACGATGCACGGCTTCGATCCGAACAAGCTGTGCTGGATCCAGTACGTCGGCTCTCGTGCTCCGCTGCTCCGCTTGGCTCAAAAACAGAACCTCCGCCTTTTCGAACGGCGTGCCATCTGACGCCATTCTCCATCAGGTTTTTCAGGCCCAGAAAGAAACAGTACCAATACCTTGCCCATGCCACGTTGAATTTCGATGCAGTCGTTGCAAAGACGCAAGGATAGTACTCAGGGCATAGTCTCCGCGCCGCTGACCAAGCGGCATAAGGAGGTGAGCTGATCTCCACATGATGTGCAACCGCCGATGCCGCTCTCCAATGCGACATATTCTTCATTGCAGCCCCTCACGAAACAGAGTCTTGGTTTACGAACAAGGGCTCACCGTGCAACTCTCCGTCCGGAAGCACTTCCAGGTCGGAAGAAAGCGCAGCGTTCGCGAGAAAATTCCCAGCCACCAAGTTGGCTTCCCTAGAACACGGCTTTTGTCTGCTTCCAAGTGGTCCAGTTGCCGGTGGCTATGACCGACATGGGCGCAAAACGGCCGGCCCCTCCGAGTCGAGACGCCGCCGCCTCTCGCCGTCTCCGGCGGGCGCCAAGCGTAGGATTTTATCCACCAGCGTCGATTCGCCGTAGGCGTCATTGCGAAGAGTGCAGCGACGAAGCACCCCGGACTTCAATTTGCGTGGCGAGTTAGTTCGGATTGGTTCGCATTGCCGGCAATGACGGAACAAATGACCTCCGCCCGGCGCTCTCCGTCATGACTCGGCCATCCCGTCGCTCTATTGCCCTCGCCGGCGGCGCAGCTCAGGAGAGACGCGATGTCGCGCGTGTTCATTACCGGCTCCTCGACCGGCCTCGGCCTGACGGCGGCGCGGCTGCTCGTCGAGCGAGGCCATCGGGTCGTGCTGCATGGCCGCAATCGCGCCCGCGCGGACGACGCGCTTAGCGCCTTGCCGCAAGCTGAGGCTGTGGTCGTCGGCGATCTCTCCAGCATCGCTCAGACCCGCGACCTCGCAGATCAGGTCAACAAGCTCGGCCCCTTCGACGCCGTCATCCACAACGCCGGCGTCGGCTACGACGAGGCGCGGCGCATCGACACCGAGGACGGGCTGCCGCTCGTCTTCGCCGTCAACACGCTCGCGCCCTATGTCCTGACCGCGCTGATCGCAAAGCCGAAGCGGCTTATCTATCTCAGCTCCGGCCTGCACCGCGGCGCGTCGGCCGACCTCGACGACCTCGTCTGGAAGAAACGCTCCTGGCGAGCGGCCGGGGCCTACGCGGAGAGCAAGCTGCACGACGTTCTCTTGGCCTTCGCCTTCGCTCGCCGCTGGCCCGGCGTGTTCTCGAACGCCCTGGAGCCGGGATGGGTGGCGACCCGCATGGGCGGCGCCGGCGCTCCCGACGATCTCGTCGAGGGCTGCCGAACCCAGGCGTGGCTCGCGGTCGGCGACGACGCCGGCGCGCGCGTGACAGGCCAGTATTTTTATCATATGCGCCCTCGCCAGCCGAACCCCGCCGCCTATGACGCCGACCTCCAGGATCGGCTGCTCGAATCCTGCCGCGCGCTTTCGGGCGTCGCGCCGCCGGCGTGAGCGGCTTCGCCGCGACGGCGTTTTAAGTCCGCGTCCGAGTTCAACGGCTCCAACAAGGAAGCTAAGTGGCGATGACTCATCGAAATGCCGGCCGCGCGCCGCCGGCGTCTCCCTTGATGAGCCGCGTCATAACGCCGCACGATTATAACGGTTTGGCGCTGTCGCGTATGGTTAACGGCGGTTGCAGCGGCTACCGGAAGGTGACCCGCAACGCCGATCGCGCGAACGGGGCGGGCAATGTAATCGGCCGCCGAT
This sequence comes from Roseiarcus sp., assembly GCA_050013275.1. Taxonomy (GTDB): domain Bacteria; phylum Pseudomonadota; class Alphaproteobacteria; order Rhizobiales; family Beijerinckiaceae; genus Roseiarcus. The sequence goes on from JBEKFO010000138.1 coordinate 2,288, forward strand.
TCGGTCGTGACATCGGCGCGAACATCCTCATAAATTGCCACGTTGCTTATCACGGCGGCGAAAGCGCGTCGTCGCCAAGTCGATTATGCCTAATATAAGTTTAACGTTTCGGCGACAAACGTCTATAACATGCCTTGACAATTTTATGACAAAACATTGAGCGCGAGCTGACGTGCAGACCGGTCGTGGGTGGGTTGCGCGGTCTTGGAAAAGCAAATTCTTCGCGCCACGCTGCCGGCAAAACGCCAATATTAACAATAATGCACTGGTTGGCGCCCGCGGCGGCGAAACGATCAGCTTCGCCGTATTGGCCGCGATGACTGGAAACGCAGTAATGCGCAAGACCGGTTGAGACAGTTGTCGCAGCTTCCAGCGCGGCAGGCGCCGACGACTCCTCTCGCTCCGGCAATGTCCACAGTCACGAAATAACCATATTTCAGACAGGATCACGCCTCGAGAGGTCTCGTCCGCGAGTTGACCCAATTCGCCGCCGCCTTGCGAAGTACCGGCAAAAAAACTAACGTCTGTCAGTAACTTGGTGTGGTGCGTATGGTAGATTATTACTTGCGTTTATCAAAAGCGATCGGCGGATTGCCGCGTTCGACGCCCGAGCTTCGTGAAGCAATTTACGAAGCGGCGCATCGTGCCTTGATCGTTACGCTTCAGGCATGCGCGCCGCCGGCGCAGCAGTCGGCGGTCGCCGAGGAAGAACGCCGTTTCAATCTCGCGGTCGAACGAATCGAAGCCGACCACGCTCATCAATCCTACGCCGTCGCTGCGGGGGGCGGCGGCTCATTGCGATTGCCGCGCGTCGAGAGCGCAATTTGGCCGCCGCTGGATCGACGCGACTTCGGCCTCGCGCCTGCGGCCGGCGAAAGAAGCCCTGCGCAAAGCCCTCTCAAGCTCGTCGTCAATCGCGCTTCGCCTCGCGAAGACGCGAGCGCCCCGAGCGGGTTCGAGGACGCTTCCGCCGAATACGCAAGCGCTCCTTTCGAAGTCCCGTATGCCCCCAGCGGATTCGAAGGCGCTCCCGACGAATATGAAAGCGCCCCGCTCGAAAGCGCGAGCGCTCGCAGCGGATACGAGAGCGCGCCCGTCGAATACGAAGCCGCCCCTGTCGAATACGAAAGCGTCCCCAGCGAACACGTAAGCGTGCGTAACGAGGAACATCCAATGTCCAGGCTCGACGAAATCAACAAGGTTCTCAGGAAGTTGCAAAGCGATTCGCCGGGAGTGGAAGCGAGCGCGCTGATCTCCGAGGACGGACTGATGATCGCGAGCGCGCTGACGCCGGCCTTCGAGGAGACGCGCGTCGCGGGGATGACCGCCACGCTGCTCAACCTCGGCACGCGCGCGGCGGTCGAACTGGGCCGCGGCGAGGTCAAGGAGGTGATCATTCGCGGCGACAACGGCTACGCGGTCATGATAAACGCCGGGCGCGGCGCCTTGCTGCTCGCCCTCGCCAACGAGACCAGCAAGCTCGGGCTGATCTTCTTCGACATGCACGAAGCGATCCGCAGTCTGAAAAAAGTGCTCTGATCGGCGCGGGCGAGCGCGATATCGAACGACGCCGCGGCGTGGAAGAGAATCTTCATGGCGAACATCGAACTTTTCAACCGAGGGGGCCATCGCAACATTCTGCTCGAGGACTTCGATCCGCGTGGGCTCGCCGTGCAGGCGAACCAGCACGTCGTCGTCCACGGGGACAGCGCGATGATTCTCGACCCGGGCGGGCACAAGATTTACAGCCGCGTGCTCTCTGAAACCTTCCACGTGATCGGCCGGGCCAAGCTCACCCACATCTTCCTTTCCCACCAAGATCCCGACATCGTCGCCGCGATCAACGGCTGGCTGATGACCACCGACGCCGAGGCCTATATCTCGGGCCTGTGGATTCGTTTCGTGCCGCATTTCGGCGTCGACCATCTCGTCGCCGAGCGCCTGAAGCCGATCCCGGACGAGGGCATGATCTTCAATCTCGGCGGCGCGCCGCTTCTCGCTCTGCCCGCGCACTTCCTGCATTCGGAGGGCAATTTTCAGCTCTACGATCCGACGTCGAAGATCCTGTACACCGGCGACCTCGGCGCCTCGATCGGCGCGCCCTATGTGGCGGTGACCGATTTCGACGCGCATCTGCGCTACATCGAAGGTTTCCACCGGCGCTACATGACTTCGCGCCGCGTCATGCGCGCCTGGGCCGACATGGTGCGGCCGCTCGACATCGAGATCATCGCGCCGCAGCACGGCGCGTATTTTCAAGGCAAGGCGCTCGTCCAACGCTTCATCGATTGGTGCGCGCAATTGGATTGCGGAATTGACCTCATCACCCAGACCTTCAAAGTCCCGAGCTACTGAGGCGCTGCCTTCGGTCCCGCCGCGCGGTCGCCGGGCGGCGGACGAGCGATGACCGCGGTGGTCGTGGCTCCGTCGCCGCCGAGCGACGCAGGCGGCGACGACGTCCGCTTGCATCATTTGTGGGGCGAGGACGCGCCGATCTGGCTGGCGACCGGCTTTTGCGCGCTCGGCGCGCTTTTTGCGCTGGCCGTCAGCTTCTCGGTCGAGACGCCCGTCGCGGCGCCAGCCGCGCCGCCCGCGGCGCCGGTCGCGCGCGCCGCGGCTTCGGATTTCGCCGACGTGCCGATGCCGACGCAGGCGGACTTCGTCGAGGCCTTGCGCGGCCCGATGGCCGACACCGCCAAGCCGACGGCGGCGCCCAGCGATTCCAAGGCCGCCCCTGTCGACGCCGACTCCGCTTCGCAAGCCGCCGCCGCCGCCGCCCCGCCGGACGTCACGCCCGCCGCGCCGTCGCCGCCCCCGATCGCGCGCGATGTCGCGACCTCGGCGAACGCCGCCCCGCCGGTTCCGGTCCCGCCGGCGGCTGTGAAAGCCGCCGCCGCGCCGACCTGCCTGCCGACCGTCGCGGTCACCTTCGCGCGCGGCAGCTCACAACCGATGATCGCCGACGCCGCGAGGGCTATCGAACCGCTGCGCACATGGCTGCTCGCGCACCCGCAGTCCGTGTTTTCGGTCGAGGGCCATACCGACTCGGCCGGTCCCGAGTCGTACAACGTGATGCTGAGTTATGAGCGCGCGCAAGCCGTGGTCGCGTGGTTGACGGGATTGGGGTTGCCGCGCGATAGGCTCGCCGCGCGCGCGGCCGGCGCCAGCCCGCCCCCCTATGGAGCGCCGGTCGCCGCAGACAATCGCCAGGTGGTGTTGCAGATCGAGGGCGTTCCGATCTGCGCGGCCACGGATGACGCGACGGGCAAATTATGACGATTGTTCCCTTGATCCTGATCCTCGGCGCCGCGCTCCTCATCGGCGTCGGCGGTTATCTCTTCGGCGTGCGTCGCGGCTACGCCGCGCGAGAGGCGTTGCGCGCGCAAACGCTTCGCCAAGCCCAGGAACTCGACAGCGCGCACGCGGAACTGGCGCAGAAGGCGCATTCGCAGGAACAAAGCTTGCGCGCGACGATCGAGCAAGCCTTGGCGCCGTTCGTCCAGCGCGATCAACTGACCCTCGATCTTACGCGCCTGAGGCTCGGCCAGGGCGATCGGCGCGACCTGACGCAACTGCTCGACAGAATCGCCGAGGCGGGCGGGTTCTCCGATGTCGTCTTGAGCGACGAAGAAGGACTGCCGCTGGCCGCCAACAAGCGCGCGCGCGACGGCGACCGACTGGCGGCCGGTTCGTCCCTCATCCTGTTGATGGTCGACCGCATCGCCAAGTCGGATCAGGCGCCGCCGCAGGCGGTCCTCCTGCACGGCGAAGGCGGGCGAACGACGCTGTACCGGATGTTCCGCGCGCAAGATCGCCGCCTCACGCTGACCGCCGTGGCGCCCAACGACTTGCGCCTGACGCCGAGCGCGCTCGACCCGGCGCTCGTCGGCGTGCGCCGCATGCTCGCCAGCGGAAACTAGCGCGCCGCCCCGCCGGTCGATCGGCCTAGTACTCCCGGTACGTGCGCCCCGGCGGCGACCACGGGTTCGCGCCGCCCTCCGGGGGGTAAACGGGCCGGCGGCCATAGGGTTCCTGGTACGGGCCGCCGGGCCGCCGTGGACGCCATTCCGGACGTCGCGGAACCGCGGGAACGCATCGGCCGTCGTAGCGCCTGATCTCGCCCGGTCCGCACCCTCTGGGCGCCCGAAGATTGACGCAAGCGCCGTTGAGCGGCGTCAGTCCGGGCGGACAAAGGAACGGGGCGCCGATGCGGTGACAGAGATTGTCCGCTCCCGGCGCCTCGCCCGCCGGGCAATTGATCACACAACGTCCGTTTTCGGCATGGTAGCCAGGATTGCACGCATGCTCGCAATGGCCGTCGCGCACGTCCTGCCTCGGGCAGCATTCTCCGCCGGGCATGCGAACGGCGCCGCCCGGGCAGGCTTGCACGCACTTGCCGTTCTGGACGTCTTCCCGGGTGCAGCACTCTCCGTTGGGGAGGCGGATTGCGCCCTCCGGGCAGGCTTGCACGCACTTGCCGTCACGCACGTCCTGCCTCGGGCAGCATTGACCGTCGGGCAGGCGGATCGCGCCCTCCGGGCAGGCTTGCACGCACTTGCCGTCATGCACGTCCTGCCTCGGGCAGCATTGACCGTCGGGCAGGCGGATCGCGCCTTCCGGGCAGGCTTGCACGCACTTGCCGTCGCGCACGTCGCGCTCGGGGCAGCATCGCCCGTCGGGCAATCCGACCTCGCCGTAGCCGCAGCACCTGCGCGACCGCCAAGCCGTCTCGCCGGGCGGGCAGATCTGCTCGCAGCCGCCGCGCAAGTCGGCCTGAGCGCCCGCCGGACAACGAGCGACCCACGCGCATTGGATCGAATCGCCGGGTCCGCGCAGCGGCGCGGCGCCGATCGGGCAGCCCAGATTGCCGCCGCGCAGCGGCTCGCATTCGCCATTGGCGCCGGGCATCGTGCCGCGCGGGCAGCATTGCACGCCTTCGCCGTGGCCCGGCGGGCACCGCGGCGGCCGACACAGGCTGCCGAAGCGCGTGAAGTCCGGCGGACAGGCCGACGGTCCCGGCCAATCCGGGATCGCGGTCACGGGCATGGGGAGGACCAACGCGCTCCGAGCGCAACCGCGCGGGATCGCGATGTCGCCGAGATGGCCGTGAAAGGCGGGATTGCCCGAATCGTCGAAATAATTGGCGAAATAGCTCTGCAGCGGCGGAACGTTGTCGGGTCGCACCGCCTCGACCGCATTGCCTTGCAAGCCGTTGAGCGGCAGCGGTCCGCTCGCGGCGAGTTGGGCGGCGACGGCTGGGTCGTCGGCGGCGCGCAGTTGCTCGCCCGTCGTCCACAGGAAAGCGCCGCAGGCGCCCGAGTCGAGACTGCCGTCCTGCCGATAGCCGAAGCCGATCGCGACGCCGCCATTGGCGTTGCGCAGCGCGGCGGCGAAGCCGATCGCGTATTCGTCAGGCTCGGCCTGCCAGGTCGGGGGCGCGGCGGCGTCGAGTTGCAGCAGGCGATAGCGCAGCGTCCGGCTCGTCGCCGGTTGCGCCAGGGTGAGGAAATCGAAAGCGCCGGTCGGCGCGCCGCGTTCGGCGAGGATCATGGCGCCGCGATCGTCGAAGACGATCTTGGAAATCTCGCTGGGGGCGTCCCCCGGCGGGACTTGGACCTCGATGCGCGCGTCGGCGCCGAAGCCGCCGTTCGGCAAGATCGCGACGGACCAGACGCCGAGGCCGTCGGCGACCGCGTAGTAAAGGCGGCCGGCGTGGACCGCGAGGCCGAAAACGCGCCGCTCGGGCGGCGCATAGCCCCAGCTCGCGGGGTCCTGGCTGTGGAAGTTCGGGCTGGCGATGTCGAGGCGATTGGCGGGATCGAACGCGACCGCGGGCAGGCCCGCCGCCTTGCGGCCGTCGACGCCGTGGTCGTAGCGGCCGATCTCGGCGCCGTTGAGGCCGAAGCGATGGATCATGCCGGTCGCCCGATCGGCGACGAACAGGGTGTTGGAGACGGGATCGAAAGCCAAGCCGCCGAGGGCCGGGCCGGGATTGGGCGCGCCGTCCAGCGTCACGTTGGCGAACAGCGAGACCGCCCCGCTGGCGCCGTCGATGCGCCAGATCGAACCCGGCCCGCCCTGCATCGCCGCGGGGCCGAACAGGCCCGACATGAATGCGGCGCCCGGCGCGCCGTCGGCCAGCCGCTGGGGCGGCTTGCCGGCCTCGCTCGCCGGCAGGACGATGGGCAGGCCGTAAGCCGAGCTGGCGGCAAGGTAGATGTTCGGCGGAACCGCCTTGTCCAGCGCGACCGCGAAGACCTGGCCGACTTGCGCCGCCGTCACGGTGAACGGCTTGGGCGCCGGCAACACTTGCGCTTGCGGCGGGCCGCCGGCGTTGCGCAGATCGACGACACGCGCCGACGGGCCGTTGGGATCGATGAAGGTCACGGCGACCGGGTCGACCCCTTGCGGCGTCGGCGTCATCGCGCTGGCGCCGGAAAAGCCGCTGACCGCCGCTTCGCCGTCGACGATGACCGGGCCGCCGCTCGATTGCGCCGCGGCGGGATTGTCGAGCGCCGGCGCCGTCAGGCCGAAGCCGCACAGCAGCGCCGAGAGCGCGATCCTTGCGCTTAGGGCCTTCACGCCCAGCGCGCGCGGCGCGGAGTCGGTGTTGGAAGTTTCGGCGCCGCGACGAATCAAAGCTGCGGCGGCTCGGATTGCTGCGTACATAGGCCCCTCCCAAGGCGACAAACGGCGCTTAGACCATCGCAGGCAAGGCGTATCGGTAGGCAATCGTAGGGCTATGCCGACCAATATCGCCGCATTCGCCGTCCGACGCAAATTCGCGATGGCGACGCCGGATGACGCAAGCCTGGTTACGGGACGGAGCACCTACCCAACGTCGCAACGCCATTGGGCGGCGCCTCGTCAGGCGCCGCCGCGTGGCGACTCGCGGCCG
>JBEKFO010000139.1:0-9179 GCA_050013275.1 Roseiarcus sp.
CGACATCGCGGGCGAACTCGGCGCGACCGCGCATATTCCCTACACCGGCGGCGACCGGCGCCCCTCCACCGGCTGGCAATCGGAGTTCGCCGATTTCAACAACGCCGGCCTGCTCGACCTGTTCATTTCCAAGGGCAATCTCGCGCAGATGCCCGACTTCGCCGCCTTCGATCCCGACAATCTGCTGCTCGGGCAATGGAACGGCAAGTTCGCCGAGGCCGGCGACCTCGCCGGCGTCGCGCTCAACCGGCAAGGGCGCGGGGCGCTGATCGCCGATTTCAATCTCGATGGCATGCTCGACATCCTCGCCATCAACCGCAGCGGGCCGGCGAGCCTGTTCCGCAACACCGGCGCCGACGACGGCGCCGGCGGGGTGAAGCCGATGGGCAATTGGAGCGAAATCCGCCTCGTCGAGCCCAATCCCAACCGCAACGCCGTCGGCGCGAAGATCGCCGTCAAGATCGGAACGCGCACGCTGACGCGCACGGTGCAGGTCGGCGGCGGCGACGCCTCGGGCCACGCCGGTTGGATCCACGTCGGCCTCGGCACCGCCGAGCGCGCCGAAATCCGCGTGCAGTGGCCGGACGGCGAGTGGAGCTACCCCTACCGCGTGTTCGCCGATCAGTTCGTGGTGCTCGACCGGACCAAGCCGCAGGCCGAATATTGGTATCCGGGACATTAGGGGCGTAAGAGCCCCTCGCCCGCCGCGTGATCCGACGCTAGGCGCCCGTCTGCGGACGCATGTCTTCGCGTCGAATCCCGGCGACGACCACCGGTTTCTTCATCGCGTCGCGCCGGAACGGCTCGCCGAGCTCCTGATTGAGGATCACCTCGATGAAGGTGGTGAGGCGCTTCTTCTGATCCTCGCACGATTGCCGGATCGCCTCGGTCAGCTCGGATCGCGTCTTCGCAACCACGCCCTTGAATCCGCAAGCCTGCGCGACTTTCGCGTAACTCAAATGCGGATCGAGTTCCGTGCCGACGAAATTGTTGTCGTACCAGAGGATCGAATTGCGCTTCTCGGCGCCCCACTGGTAGTTGCGGAAAATGACCATGGTGATTCCCGGCCATTCCTTGCGGCCGATCGAGCTCATTTCGTTCATGGAGATGCCGAAGGCGCCGTCGCCGGCGAAGCCGACGCAAGGCGCATCGGGGTTTCCTATTTTCGCGCCGATGATGGACGGAAAGCCGTAACCGCACGGACCGAACAGCCCCGGGGCCAGATACTTCCGTCCCGCATCGAAGGAGGGGTAGGCGTTTCCGATCGCGCAATTGTTGCCGATGTCGCTGGAAATGATCGCACCCCTGGGAAGTCCTGCCTGGATCGCGCGCCAGGCCTGACGCGGCGACATGCGGTCGGCGTCGCGCGCGCGGGCGTCCTCGTTCCAGCTCGTGCCGGGGTCGTCCTCTTCATGATCCATGCTGGACAGAGTTTGCAGCCATTTCGACTTGGTCGCATGGATCAACGCTGCGCGTTCGCTGCGGCCGAAATCGCCGGCTGAAGCGGAGAGCTGGGCGAGAATGGCGCGCGCGACCAGCTTGGCGTCGCCGCAAACGCCGACGGCGATCGGCTTCGTCAGGCCGATGCGATCGGCGTTGATGTCGACCTGAATGATTTTGGCGGTCTTCGGCCAATAGTCGACGCCATAACCTGCCAGAGTCGAGAACGGATTGAGCCGCGTGCCGAGGGCCAACACGACGTCGGCTCGCGCGACGAGTTCCATGGCCGCCTTCGAGCCGTTGTAGCCGAGCGGACCGACCGCAAGACGATGGCCGCCGGGAAACGAGTCGTTGTGCTGATAGTTGTTGCACACCGCCGCGTCGAGCCTCTCGGCGAGCGCCGCGCAATCGGGAATGGCGCCGCCGATGACCGCGCCCGCGCCGGAAAGGATGACGGGAAATTTCGCTTCCGACAGCAGTCTCGCCGCCTCGGCGACGGCGTTGGCGCCGCCGGCCGGGCGCTCGAATTCGACGATCGTCGGCAACGCGATGTCGATGACGTGCGTCCAGAAGTCGCGCGGAATGTTGATCTGCGCCGGCGCCGAAAGCCGTTTCGCCTTGAGGATCACGCGGTTGAGAACTTCCGCGACGCGCGAGGGATCGCGCACCTCCTCCTGGTAGCAGACCATGTCGCGGAACAGCGCCATCTGCTCCACCTCCTGGAAGCCGCCCTGCCCGATCGTCTTGTTGGCCGCCTGAGGCGTGACCAGAAGCATCGGCGTATGATTCCAATAGGCGGTCTTGACAGCGGTGACGAAGCCGGTGACGCCGGGCCCGTTCTGCGCGATCGCCATGCCGATCTTGCCTGTCGTGCGGGTGTAGCCGTCGCAGATCAAGCCGCCGTTGGACTCGTGCGCGACGTCCCAGAACGTGACGCCCGCCTGCGGAAAGAGATCGGAGACCGGCATGAAGGCCGAGCCGATGATGCCGAAGGCATGCTCGACGCCATGCATCTGCAAGACCTTCACGAAGGCTTCTTCGGTGGTCATCTTCATCGCGCTTTCCCTTTCGTAATGGACAGATTCGCAACTCGCCGGCTTTTGTCGTTCCGACTGCGCCAAACAGAAATCGCTGCTCGAGCCAGGCGACGAAACAGCGCGCGGACGCCGCACCTTTGCGGCGCAATCGGAATTGGCGATCGAGCGGCGCTCCAAGACATCGGCGCGCTTTCGATGGTCGGCGTCCGCCCCGGAAATCCCGCGGCGGCGACTGATTGAATCTCTTAGTTGACAAATTTAATAGACTGACTGTAGTTAGCCATCGTCTACTCTGGGGGGACGCGAAATGTCAACCGGTCTCGATGGCGCGCCCGATGAAACTCGGGCTGCGCTCAAAAACGCTCCTGACCGATCCAACGCTCGGTTCCAACCCCAAAGGCGACGGAAAGACAGTTTCAACCGCGCGGCGCCGCTCGCCGGTTGACGACGCAACGCGCGAGGTCTTCGGCGCCGGCTCAAACGCGCCGCGAACCGACGCCATCGACATGGAGAAAATGAAATGAAGGTTCAATCGTTTGCGGCGTTCGGGCTGCTCCTCGGACTCGGGCTGGCGTCAGCGCAGGCGCAAACCAAGGAAGTGACCATCGCCCATCAGGACATGGTCGTCCCGTTCCGCGTCGCCCAGGCGGCCGGAGCGGTGGAGAAGGCCACCGGCTACAAGATCAACTGGAAGATGTTCGGCGGCGGTGGCGACGTCATCAAGGCGATGGCGTCGGGCGAAATTCCGATCGGCGAGGTCGGTTCGTCGCCGGCTACGGCCGCCGCAGCGCAAGGGCTCGACGTTCAGGTCGTATGGGTTCTCGACGACATCAACAACGCCGAACAACTCGTCGTCAGGGACAACGCCGGCGTTTCCGACCTTGCCAGCCTCAAGGGCAAGAAGATCGCGACGCCGTTCGTTTCGACCTCGCACTATCAGCTCACGTTTGCGCTGAACAAGGCGGGGATCGACGCCAAGGACCTGCAGATCCTGAACATGCGCCCGCCCGAGATCTTGGCCGCCTGGGAGCGCGGCGACATCGACGGCGCGTTCGTCTGGGATCCGGTGCTGGCGAAGCTCAAGGCCGCCGGCGGCAAGCCGATCCTCTCCTCGGCCGACGTCGCCAAAGAGGGCGCGCCGACGTTCGACGCGGTGATCGTGAACCGGGCCTGGGCGGAAAAGAACAAGGAATTCGTCACCGCCTTCGTCCGGGAACTGGACAAGGCCAACGCCGATTACCGGGCCAACAAGGCCAAGTACACCGCCGACTCCGATCAGGTGAAGGCGATCGCCAAGGTGGTCGGCGCCGCGCCCGCGGACGTGCCGGCGAGCTTGGACGAGTACGCCTTCCCGACGGCGGCCCAAGAAGCCGGCAGCGCGTGGCTCGGCGGCGGCAAGGACGGCGGCGTCGCCAAGGCGTTGGCGAACACGGCCGTGTTCCTCAAGCAACAAGGCCGCATCACCGAAATTCCCGACGACTTCGGCAAGTTCGTCGATCCCGAATACGCGGCGGCGGCGGCGAAGTGACGCAAAGGATCGATCGGGCTCGGCGCGAGCGTCGGGCCCGGCGCCTCGATTGTCGCGCCACGGGACGTTTCATTGCCAAGAAGCGAGGCCTCCCCTGTGTCCGTATTTGAAGCGCCCGCGAAACCCGTCAGGACCAAGGCCAGTCTCGAGGTCAGGAACCTGACGGTTCGCTACGAATCGCAAGAGGGCCATCTGGTCGCCCTCTCGAACGTCAATCTCGAGATGCGCGAGGGTGATTTCATCGTCGCCATCGGCGCCTCGGGCTGCGGCAAGACCACGCTGCTCTCGGTTCTCGCCGGCTTTCTCCCCGCAACCGAGGGAGAGGTTCTGCTCGACGGCCTGCCCGTGCGTGGACCCGCCGCCGACCGTGGCGTGGTCTTTCAAAAGCACGCGCTGATGCCATGGCTCAACGTGATCGACAACGTCGCCTTCGGCCTCAAGATGCGCGCCATGCCGACCCAAGCGCGTTACGCGGTCGCGCGCGAGAAGCTGGCGCTGGTCGGCCTCTCCGAGTTCGCTAGCAAGATGATCTACGAACTCTCCGGCGGCATGCAGCAGCGCGTCGGCATCGCGCGGGCGCTCGCCTCCGATCCGGAGGTGTTGCTGATGGACGAGCCGCTCGGCGCGCTCGACGCGCTGACGCGCGAACAAGCCCAGGAACTCGTCCTCGACGTTTGGCGTCGCACGGCAAAGATGGTGTTTTTCATCACGCATTCGGTGGAGGAGGCGCTGTTTCTCGCGACGCGGCTCGTCATCATGACGCCGCGGCCCGGCAAGATCGAGAAGATTTACGAGTTGGATTTCGGTCGCCGCTTCATCGCCTGCCGCGACTCGCGCAAAGTGAAGTCCGACCCCGCCTTCATCCGGATGCGCGAGCAGGTGCTGGCCGACATCCTGCGCCGCGAGCCATCCGCTAGTGCGAGAGATTAGGTCATGACGGATGTGATCGCCGAGCCTGGGCGCGCTCCTCAGAAGCTCAAGACCAGCCGCTATCGCATCATGGGCGAGGGCTCGAGTCTCGTCATGAACTTCACCTCCGTCGCGTTCTTCCTCGCGGCGTGGTGGATCGCGACGCACTTCGGCTGGATCAAGCCGCTGTTCCTTCCCAAGCCGGAGGCGATATGGAGCGCCTTCCTGCAAGCGATCAACGGCGATCTCGACGGGCACACGCTCTGGGTTCATTTCGGCTGGAGCATGATCCGCGTGTTCGCCGCCTTCGCGCTCGCGGTCGCGCTCGGCGTTCCCGTCGGCATCGCAATGGGCGTTTCGCGCACCGCGCGAGGAATTTTCGACCCGCCGATCGAGTTCTATCGACCCCTTCCCCCCTTGGCCTATCTGCCGCTGATGGTCATCTGGTTCGGCATCGGCGAACTCGCCAAAATCATTTTGCTCTTCCTCGCCATATTCGCGCCCGTCGCGCTTTCGGCGCGCGCCGGCGTCAAGTCGGTCAGCCAGGAACAGATCCAGGCGGCGCGTTCGATGGGCGCTTCCGGCGGCCAAGTGATCCGTCACGTGATCCTACCCGGCGCGCTGCCCGAAATCCTGGTCGGCCTCAGGATCGGGATGGGCGTCGGCTGGACCACCCTGGTCGCGGCCGAGATGGTCGCCGCGGACGCAGGCTTGGGTAAAATGGTGTTCAACGCTGCGAACTTCCTGCGAACGGACGTCGTCGTTCTCGGCATCCTGCTCATCGGCTTCGTCGCCTACGCGTTCGAGATGCTGATGCGCTGGATCGAGCTTCGCGCCGCGCCATGGAAGGGCAAGGTGTGAAGGCCGGGAAAGCCCCGAGGTCGATCCTTCGCGCGGCCGACATTGCCTGACGCCGACCCGCCTCCCTCGCCGCAGCCAGGATTCCGACCCCCGGAAAGATCGCCGACAGCTATCTGCTGGCTCTTGCGGCCTGGAAGGGCGGGATGCTGGCGACGCTCGCAGTCAACGACGGCGCCAAGAGCCTGCGTCTCGTCGGCGCGTGAACGGGCCGAATCGGCGGCGTGACGGTTGGTCGCATCCACCCGCAGACCCCAAGCGGCGCCTAACATGTGGGCGCCCGGGCGCCGGCTCGCGAGGGCGGTCGGCGTTCGCCCCTATGGTTCCCTATCGCGCCACTACCCCGCCCAGAATCGTCTCCACCACATCCCGCTTGGCGCGTTCGAACGCCTCGTCGCTCAGCGGCCCTTTTTCCAGCGTCGCGATCTCGTGCGCGGCGTTGGCGTAGTGCTGGGTCGTCGCCCAGATCATGTAGAAGAGAACTCGCGGCTCGATCGGCTTGAGCTTGCCGGCGGCGATCCATTTCTTCACCGCGCGTTCGCGCGAGCGCACCCACTGCGTCAGCTGGGTGTCGAGAAAATCCTGGATCACCGGCGCGCCGCGCATGATCTCGCTCGCCCAGATCTGCGAGCCGAGCGGCATTGAGCGGGCGAGGTCCATTTTCGCGCCGATATAGGTGGTCAACGCTTCGGCCGGATCCTCGCTGGCGTCGAACGACGACGCGGCCTCGAGCCAGGCGGTCAGCACGCGCTCGACCACTGCGCGATAGAGTTGTTCCTTGGTGGGAAAATAATAGTGGACATTGGGCTTGGGCACGCCGGCGCGCGCCGCGATCGCCGCCATGGTCGCGCCGCCGAATCCCTGCTCGGCGAACACCGCCTCGGCCGCGGCGAGGATGACGCGCTCGTTCTCCTCGCGTATGCTCGGCTTGGCGATCGGCTTGTTCATCTCGGCCTCTGACGGCGCCTGAAACGTGGGCGCCAAAGCGCAGATTTACGGCATTTGACCATTTGGTCAAATTCATAATAGCGTTGCTCGTCTTTCAATGCGGAGCGGGGCAATGTCCGATCTGTCGAACGTGCGCGTCAACGGTCAGCGGCTGTGGGACGCGCTGATGGAAATGGCCAAGATCGGCGGCACGCCGAAGGGCGGCTGCAAGCGCCTCACGCTCACCGACATCGACAAGCAGGGACGCGAATTGTTCCGCGCCTGGTGCGAAAAGGAAGGTTGCGCGGTCAAGATCGATGAAATGGGCAACATGTTCGCGCGCCGCCCGGGCGTCGAGGACGATCTGGCGCCGGTGATGATGGGCAGCCACCTCGACACCCAGCCGACCGGCGGCAAGTTCGACGGCGTGCTCGGCGTGCTCGGGGCGCTCGAAGTGGTGCGCTCGCTCAACGACCTCAAGATCAAGACGCGCCGTCCCATCGAGATCGCCAACTGGACCAACGAGGAAGGCTCGCGCTACGCGCCGGCGATGATTTCCTCGGGCGTGTTCGCCGGCGTCTACACCAAGGAATTCGCCTATGCGCGCCTCGACGGCGAGAACAAGAAGCTCGGCGACGAGCTCGAGCGCATCGGCTTCAAGGGCAGCGAGCCGGTCGGCGGGCGGCCGGTGCACGCGTTCTTCGAATTGCATATCGAGCAGGGACCGATCCTCGAGGACGAATCGATCGACGTCGGCGTCGTCACCCACGGCCAGGGCCAGCGCTGGTACGAGCTCCGGCTGACCGGCTTCGAGAGCCACGCCGGCTCGACCCCGATGCCGCGCCGCAAGGACGCGCTGCTCGGCGCCGCGCGCATCGTCGAACTGGTCAACGCGATCGGGCTTTCCAAGGCGCCGCTCGGCGTCTCCACCGTCGGCATGCTCAACCCCTACCCGAATTCGCGCAACGTCATTCCCGGCGAAGTGTTCATGACCTGCGAGTTCCGCCATCCCATCGACGCAACCTTGAGCGAAATGAACGCGGCGCTGCACGAAGGCGTCAAGGCGATCGCGGAGAAGATCGGGCTGACCTATGAGCTCAAGCAGGTCTTCTATTACGCGCCGGTCGCCTTCGATCCGGAATGCGTCGGCGCGGTGCGCCGCGCGGCCCGGCGCTTCGGCTACACCCATCGCGACATTGTCTCCGGGGCGGGGCACGATGCTTGCTACATCGCCCGCATCGCCCCGACTTCGATGGTCTTCACCCCTTGCGTCGACGGCGTCAGCCACAACGAGAGCGAGGACATCAAGCAGGAATGGTCGACGGCGGGCGCCAACGTGTTGATGCACGCCGTCTTGGAAAAGGCGGAGATCGTGGCGTAAGCGCCAAATGACGCAAGAGCAAGCCCATGCCGTCGTTGCTTCGCTCACGCTCGCAATGACGGCTAAGTCGCAATGACGGTTAGACTTCCGAGCCTCAAACGCCGGATAGGGATGAAACAGACGAAAGGGGAGAGCCAATCATGTCGCTGGTCATCAAGGGCGGAACGATCGTCGCGGCCGATCGCAGCTACGCCGCGGACGTCCTGATCGAGGGCGACTCGATTACGGCGATCGGCGCGGGATTGCGCGGCAAGAAGGAGCTCGACGCCTCCGGCTGCTTCGTCATGCCCGGCGGCATCGATCCGCACACCCACCTCGACATGCCCTTCATGGGCGCCAATTCGGCGGACGATTACGAGCACGGGACGCGGGCGGGCCTCTCGGGCGGCACGACGATGGTCGTCGATTTCGTCATCCCCGGCCGCGGCCAGCGTTTGATGGACGCGCTGGCCGACTGGGACAAGCGCGCCGAGCGCGCCACCGCCGATTACTCCTACCACATGTGCATCACCTACTGGTCGGACCAGGTGCGCGAGGACATGGCGAAAGTCGTCGCGCACGGCGTGACCACGTTCAAGCATTTCATGGCCTACAAGGGCTCGCTGATGGTCAATGACGAGGAGCTGTTCGCCTCGTTCTTGCGCTGCGCCGAGCTCGGCGCGCTGCCGTTGGTGCATGCCGAGAACGGCGACCTCGTTCTCGCGCTGCAGAAGCACTATCTCGCCAAGGGCGTCACCGGGCCGGAAGGCCATGCGCTATCGCGGCCGCCAGAAGTCGAGGGCGAGGCCACCAATCGCGCCATCATCCTCGCCGATCAGGCCGGCGTTCCGCTTTACGTCGTGCACACGTCATGCATTCCCGCCCATGAAGCGATCGCCCGCGCCCGCGCGCTCGGCAAGCGCGTCTACGGCGAGCCGCTGATCCAGCACCTCGTGCTCGACGAGAGCGAATACTTCAACAAGGACTGGGCTCACGCGGCGCGGCGCGTCATGTCGCCGCCGTTCCGCGACAAGAAGAACCAGGACGATCTCTGGAACGGCCTGCGCGCCGGCTCGCTGCAAGTGGTGGCGACCGACCACTGCTCGTTCACGACGCGGCA
>JBEKFO010000140.1:0-9141 GCA_050013275.1 Roseiarcus sp.
CGATCACCATATTTGCGAGATCCTTAAAATGATTGATTTAACCCACCGCCACGGCCTCCGCGAGGAAGCCGACCCCCACCATTATCCCCAAGCCCAGCCAGAACCTGAAGCCCGCGACCACCGTCACGCACGCCACCTTGCCCCCCGAAAGCCCCGCCGGACCGTAGATCCAAAAACGCACCGCCGCGCCGGTGACTAAGGGAAAGCCGAGCGTGAACGAAACCGCGTAACTGGTGAACGAGGCGAGCGCGGTCAGCCGGTACGGCACATGGACCTTGAGATGCTTCAGGGCCAAGCCGTCGTAGCCGGTCAGGGCGAGATAGCTCATGGCGGAAAGCCCGAAGGCCATTGCGATCTGGTCGCCGCCGGTCGCGGCGAAGGCGGCCTTGAACTGTTGCGGATCGATTCGGATGAGCGTGCGGACGAAGACGATCGCCGAAAACGTAATGATCAGCAGGCTGAAGGCAAAGCCGAGACGCCGCAATAGCGGCCGCCGCGCTTCGATCGCCGCGGCCCACCGCGCGATCCGGTCGGCGGATTCGGCCGACCGGGGGTCATGGACGCTCTCGTCGCGGGGCAGGCGTTGCTTGCTCTGTTGCGCCATGCCCGGCCCGCTTCTCCTCGCCTTAAAGAGGCCTATAAGCCTCGCGCAGGCGCCCGGCAAGCGCGTCTAGGCGAGGGCGACGCGCTGTCGCGTTCGCCAGGAAAGGTAGGCGGCGTCGGCAAGGAGGTTGGCCTTGAGGCCGTCCTCGCCGTCCGGCTTCGGCTTGCCGCCCGATTTCACTATGGCGACGAAGGCGTCGAGTTCGCTGCGATAGGCGCTGGCGTAGCGCTCGAGGAAGAAGTTCAGGATTTTGTCGCCGACGAAGCCTTGCGCGCCGGCGAATTCGACCGTCGTCTCGCGGATGTTGCCGGCGTGGATCATGCCCTTGGAGCCGTGCGCCTCGACGCGTTGATCGTAGCCGTAAGTCGTGCGGCGCGAGTTCGAGATTTGCGCGACCTTGCCCGACTTCGTCTCCATGACGACGACGGCGGTGTCGACGTCGCCGGCCTCGCCGATCGCCTTGTCAACGAGCGCGGACCCCATCGCGCTGACCGCGATCGGCTCCTCGCCCAGGAGGAAGCGCGCCATGTCGAAGTCGTGGATCATCATGTCCCGGAACAGGCCGCCCGAGCGGGCGATATACGAAATCGGCGGCGGGCCGGGATCGCGCGAAGTGATGGAGACGATTTCGAGATCGCCGATCATGCCGCCGGCGATGCGCGCCTGGAGCGCGGCGAAGTTGGGGTCGAAGCGACGGTTGAAGCCGACCATCAGCGTCGCGCCATTCGCTTTGACGACGTCGAGACAGCGCCGGATGCGCTCGGCGTCAAGGTCGATCGGCTTTTCGCAGAAGATCGCCTTGCCGGCCCGCGCCGCCTTCTCGATCAGATCGGCGTGCATGTCGGTCGGCGTACAGATCGCGACCGCGTCGACATCCGCGGCGCCGATGATCTCGTCGATCGAGGCGACCGCAGCGCCCGTCGTTCGGGCGAGGGCCTCGGCGGCGGCCGCGTCGGCGTCGGCGACGAAGCGGGCCTCGCAGTCCGCGCGCGCGGCGACGTTGGCCGCGTGGATCTTGCCGATGCGCCCCGCGCCGATGATGCCAAACTTCATCCGTCCCTCCCATGCTGACTCGGCCGACCGCCGCTCCATCGACGAAGCCGGGCCAAAAAAGAATACACGTTCCATATTGACTTGTGAATAGAATGTTTGTTTCATAGCTGAGAGGAACGCGCCCGAGAGTTCGATCGGATTCCGCGATATTGGAGGACCCATTTTGGCGACTCAGTCCGCCGCTGCGCGCAACGACGCCTTCGGCCCGGCCAACCTCGTCGGCAAGATCGCGGTCGTGACCGGCGGTTCGCAAGGCCTGGGCGAAGCCGTCGCCAGGCTGTTCGCGGAGCGCGGCGCGGCGGGGATGGTCATTTGCGGGCGCAACGCGGCCAACGGCGAACGGGTCGCGGCGGAGATTTCCGCGCGGGGATGCCCGACCCATTTCGTCAAGGCCAATCTGGCCGAGGTCGCGCAATGCCGCGCCGTGATCGCGGAGGCCGACCGTCGTTTCGGGCGGCTCGACGTCCTCGTCAACGCCGCCGCGCTCACCGACCGCGGCAATATCTTCGACACGACGGAGGTGCGCTACAACGAAATCATGGACGTCAATGTCCGCGCGCCGTTCTTCCTCATCCAGGAGGCCGTCAAGATCATGCGGCGGGAGAAGGTCGAGGGCTCGATCGTCAACATCCAGTCGATGTCGGCGCACGGCGGGCAGCCGTTCATATCGGCCTATTGCGTCTCCAAGGGCGCGCTGGCGACGCTGACGCGCAACGTCGCCCACTCGCTGCTCAAGTTCCGTATTCGCGTCAACGGCTTGAATATCGGCTGGATGGCGACGCCGGGCGAGGACCGGATCATGAAGAAATATCACGGCGCAAAAGATGGTTGGCTCGACGCAGCCGCCAAGACGAGGCCCTTCGGACGCCTGATCGACCCCAAGGAAGTTGCGCGGGCGTGCGCCTACCTCGCTTCGAACGAATCCGGCCTGATGACGGGTTCGAACATCGATTTCGACCAGACCGTGGTCGGCGCCGGCGATCCGCCGCTGGAGCCGTGACGCGTTTCGAGGCGCGGCGCGAACGTCGCGCAGCCTGATCTTGGAGTTGACTCTCTTGGCCGACCCGATCCTCGACGTCATCGCCATCGGCCGTTCGTCGGTCGACCTCTACGGCGCCCAAGTCGGCGGGCGCCTGGAGGACATGGCGAGCTTCTCCAAGGCGGTCGGCGGTTGCCCGACCAACATCGCGATCGGAACGGCGCGGCTGGGCTTGAAGAGCGGCCTGATCACGCGGGTCGGCGACGAGCACATGGGCCGCTTCATCCGCGAGCAATGCGCCCGCGAGGGCGTCGACGTGACGGGGATTCACACCGATCCCGCGCGCCTGACCTCGCTCGTCGTTCTCGGCATTCGCGACGACAAGACCTTTCCGCTGATCTTCTATCGCGACAATTGCGCCGACAGCGCGCTCGACGAAACCGACATCGACGAGACTTACGTCGCCAGCGCCAAGGCGATCGTCGTCACCGGAACCCATTTCGCCCGCGCCAACACCGCCGCCGCGCAGAACCTCGCGGTGGCCTACGCCAAGAAACATCGCCGCAGGATCGCATTCGACATCGATTATCGCCCCAATCTTTGGGGCCTGGCCGGACACGGCGCCGGCGAAGAGCGCTACATCAAGTCGGACGCGGCGACCGCGCATCTGCAGACGATTCTTCCCTCCTGCGATCTCGTCGTCGGCACCGAAGAAGAGATCATGATCGCCGGCGGCGCCGAAGAGCCGCTCGCCGCGCTTCATACGGTGCGCGCGCTCACCGCGGCGACGATCGTGCTCAAGCGCGGGCCGATGGGCTGCGTCGTCTTCCCCGGCGCGATTCCCGGCTCGATCGAAGACGGCGTGAAAGGGCCGGGCTTTCCGGTCGAGGTCTACAACGTGCTCGGCGCCGGCGACGCGTTCATGTCGGGATTCCTGAGGGGATGGCTGCGCGACGAACCGCTGGAGATCTGCTGCGCCTTCGCCAACGCCGGCGGCGCCTTCGCCGTTTCGCGCCTTTTATGTTCGGCCGAATATCCAACTTGGCCGGAGTTGCAGCGCTTCCTGAAGCAGGGTTCGCCGGAGCGCGCGCTCAGGCGCGACGAAGCGCTCAACCATGTTCATTGGGCGACGACGCGGCGCCCGCAGCCCCCTAGCCTGATGGCGCTGGCGATCGACCACCGCATACAGCTCGAAAAGATCGCCGACCAGGCGGGCGCGCCGCGCGAACGCATCAGCCGATTCAAGCGCCTCGCCGTCGACGCCGCCGCCAGGGTCGCCGCGGGGCGCCCCGGCTTCGGCATGCTCATCGACGGCAAGTATGGCCGCGAGGCGCTGTTTCGCGCCGCCGACCACAATTTTTGGATCGGTCGTCCGGTCGAGGAGCCGGGGTCGCGGCCGCTCGATTTCGAGTTTGGCGGCTCGCTCGGCGCCAAGCTGATCGAATGGCCGATCGCGCATACGGTGAAGTGCCTGTGTTTCTACCATCCCGACGACGCGCCAGAAATGAAGGCGCGCCAGGAGCGTGAATTGCTGCGCCTTACCGACGCCGCGCGAACGATCGGCCGCGAGCTGCTGATCGAGATCATCGCCAGCAAGAACGGCGAGATCGCCGACGACACGGTCTCGCGCGTGCTCGATCGGCTCTACGCCATCGGGATCAAGCCCGACTGGTGGAAGCTCGAGGGGCAGGCAAGCGCCAAGGCGTGGGACAACGTGGCCGCGGTCATCGAGGCGCACGACCCGTTGTGCCGCGGGATCATGCTGCTCGGACTCGAGGCGCCGGAAGAGGAGCTGGCGACGGCGTTCCGCGTCGGGCGCGGCTGCGCTCTGGTTCGGGGCTTCGCGGTCGGCCGCACGATTTTCGTCGAGCCGGCGCTCGATTGGTTCGCCGGCCGCATCGACGACGCCGAGGCGGTCGGCGCGATGGCCGAATCCTTCGCGCGGCTGTGCGCATTGTGGCAGGATGCGACGCCCGGAGGCGCGCCATGATCGACGAAGCGGATCTCGAAGCGGCGGTCGTCGCCGGCATCATCGATGAAGCGACAAAGGCGAAGATTCTGACCTTCTCGCGGGACAATGCGACGTCACGCGCGGCGGGGCGGACGCCTGCGACGACGACGGTGCGCCCGGCCAAATTCGACGCCGTCCATGTGCTCTATTACGCCGGCGCGCTGATCGTGATGGGCGCGATGGGACTATTTTCCACCACGGCGTTCAACGCCTTGGGCGGCTGGGCGCTGACCACGACCGCAGTTCTCTACGCCGCGGGTTTCGCCGCGCTCGGACGCCGGCTTTGGTCGGCGCCGGAGACGCGGACGCCCGGCGGCCTTGCCGTCGCGGTTGCGGTGTCGATGGTCCCGCTGGCGGTCTACGGCGTTCAGGACGCGCTGAATCTTTGGTCGCTCGGCGACAAACCCGGCAAATATCGCGACTTCTTCCCGCTGATGAACGCGAGCTGGGTCTATATGGAAGTCGCGACCATCGCCGTGGCGGCGCTGGCGCTGCGCCTTTTTCCCTTCCCGTTCATTGTCATGATCGGCTCGGTCGCGCTGTGGTTCCTGTCGATGGACCTCGCCTGGCTCATTCTCCATCGCCAACCCCCCGACTACTGGGACGCCGGTTGGCAATTTCGCCGTCACGTGTCGCTGGCCTTCGGCGTCGCCATGATCGCGATCGCCTGGGGACTGGACCTCAAATGGGGGGCGCTCGGCGACTTCGGTTTCTGGCTGCATTTGTTCGGCGCCGCGACGTTCTGGGGCGCGCTCTCCTCCGGCTCGGGGAACGAATTCGGCAAAGCGGCGTATTGCGCCGCCAACATCGGGATCATCGCGTTCGGCGTGTTCCTCAATCGACGCATTTACGCCGTGCTCGGCGCGATCGGGGTGAGCGGCTATATCGGCTATCTCGCCTTCGACTATTTCAGCAACGCGCTGTCGTTCACTTTCGCGCTCTCCGCGATCGGCCTCGCCGTCATTTTCGCAGGGATCTGGCTGCAACGCCGACGGCGCACGATCAGCGCGTTCATCGACTCCGCCATGCCGGCGGCGCTCAGGGCTCTGCGTCCGGCGCGCGCGCTCGCCACCTGAAAAGATCGAGAAACGGAACCGCGCTCCATGAAAACTCTCCGTCTTACCGCCGCGCAAGCGACCGTCCGCTTCCTCGCGGCGCAAATGACCGAAATCGAAGGCAAGACCGTGCCGCTGTTCGCCGGGGTGTTCGCGCTTTTCGGCCACGGCAACGTCGCCGGGCTCGGCGAAGCCCTCTACGCCGCGCGCGACGTCCTGCCGACGTACCGCGCCCACAACGAGCAGGCGATGGCCCACGCCGCGATCGCTTTCGCCAAGGCTTCGCGCCGTCAGCGCATGATGGTCTGCACCACCTCGATCGGCCCGGGCGCCACGAACATGATCACCGCCGCCGCGCTCGCCCACGTCAACCGCTTGCCGGTGCTGCTGCTGCCGGGCGACGTGTTCGCCAATCGCCGCCCCGACCCGGTGTTGCAGCAGATCGAGGATTTCGGCGACGGCACGGTCAGCGCCAACGATTGCTTCCGCCCGGTGTCGCGCTATTTCGACCGCATCGCCCGGCCCGACCAGCTCGTGCCCGCGCTCAACCGCGCGATCGCGGTGCTGACCGACCCCGCCGACTGCGGCCCTGTCACGCTCGCCTTCTGTCAGGACGTGCAGACCGAAGCCTACGACTATCCCCTGTCGTTCTTCGCGACGCGCGTGCATCGCCTGCGGCGCCAAGGGCCGGACGCGCGCGAACTGGCCGAGGCCGCCGCCGCGTTGCGCACGGCCAAGAAGCCGCTCGTCGTCTGTGGCGGCGGCGTGCTCTATTCGAGCGCCGAAAACGAGCTGATGGCGTTCTGCGAGAAGCACGCGATTCCCGTCGCGGAGACCCAGGCGGGCAAGTCGGCGACGCCCGCCGATCACCCCCTTCATCTCGGCGCGATCGGCGTCACCGGAACCGGCGCCGCCAACGCGCGCGCCGAAGAGGCCGACGTCGTGCTCGGGGTCGGCACGCGCTTCGCCGATTTCACCACCGGATCCTGGGCGCTGTTCAAGAACCCGGAGCGCCGCTTCATCGGCCTCAACGTCCAGCCGTTCGACGCGGTCAAGCATCGCGCGTTGCCGCTGGTGAGCGACGCGCGGCTCGGCCTCGCCGCGCTCGACGCGGCGCTCGGCGACTGGCGGGCGCCGGCGGCGTGGCGCGAAGCGGCGGCGCAAGGCAAGGCGGAATGGATCGAGACCGCCGAGCGCTACCGCGCCGCGACCAACGCGGCCGCGCCGACCGACGCCCAGGTGCTCGGCGCGTTGCAGCGCGCCGGCGCGGCAAGCGACGTCGTGGTCTGCGCCGCGGGGGGGCTGCCCGGCGAATTGCACAAGCTCTGGCAGGCCGGCGCGCCGCTCGGCTATCACGTGGAGTACGGCTATTCCTGCATGGGCTACGAGATCGCCGGCGGCATCGGCGTCAAGATGGCGCTGCCGGATCGCGAAGTGGTCGTCGTCGTCGGCGACGGCTCCTATCTGATGATGAATTCCGAAATCGCGACCTCGGTGATGCTCGGCCGCAAGCTCATCATCGTCGTCAACGACAACCGCGGCTTCGCCTGCATCAACCGCCTGCAGATGGCGACCGGTGGCGCGTCCTTCAACAACCTGCTGCGCGACGCGCGTCACGAGGTTCTGCCCGAGATCGATTTCGCCGGCCACGCCCGGGCCCTCGGCGCACACGCGGTGAAGGTCGACTCGATCGCCGAACTGGAGCGCGCGTTCACGCTCGCGCGCACGGCGACTTCGACCCAGGTCATCGTCATCGACACCGACCCCATCGCCGCGACCGACGCCGGCGGATTCTGGTGGGACGTCGCGGTGCCCGCGACGTCGGAGCGCGCGCAAGTCGCGCAGGCGCGTGAAGACTATGAGAAGGCGCTGGCGTCCCAGCGCATGGGAGACTGAAATGACCATTCGCATCGGCGCCAACCCCATCGGCTGGTCCAACGACGATCTCCAGGAAATCGGCGGCGACACGCCGCTCGAGGCGTGCCTCGCCGAAGCGAGAGAAGCGGGCGTCGAGGGCATGGAGAAGGGTCACAAATTGCCCAACGACGGCGCCGCGCTCAAGGCCAAGCTCGCCGAGTTCGGCCTCGTTTTCGTCGGCGGCTGGCACTCGACCGAATTGCTGCGCCGCTCCGTGCGCGAGGAGTTCGACAACGCGAAGGCCCATATCGCGATGACGAAAGGCGCCGGGGCGAACGTGATGATCGCGGCCGAGTGCTCCAACACGATCCACGGCGATCGAGCCCAGCCGCTCTCGAAGCGCCCGAAGCTGGCCGCGAGCGACTGGAGGGAGTTCGGCGCGCGGATGACCGAGTTCGCGAGCCGCGTCGCCGACGAGGGTCTGAAGCTCTGCTATCATCACCACATGGGCACGGTGGTGCAGTCCGAGGCCGACATCGACGCCTTCATGGCGGCGACCAAAGCGCCCGTGCATCTGCTGCTCGACACCGGCCACGCGACGTGGGGCGGCTCGGACCCCGCCGCCCTCGCCCGCCGCTATCGCGACCGGATCGGTCACGTGCATTGCAAGGACGTACGCGCGGCGAAGATGAGCGAGGCCAACGCGCAGGACTTGAGCTTCCTCGACGCGATTATCGGCCTCGGCGCCGAACTCGGCGTCTACACCGTGCCGGGCGACGGCATGGTGGATTTCGCAGCGACATTCCGCGAGCTGAAGGGCTATTCGGGCTGGGTGGTGCTGGAAGCCGAGCAGGACCCGAAGAAGGCGCCGGCGTTTCCCTATGCGAAGAAGGGCGTCGCGCATTTGCGCGCGGCGCTGCGCGAGAGCGGGCTGGGATAAGACGACAGCAAGGAGTCACCGTCATGTCGCAAGCGAGTCTGCTCGTTCACCCCAGTCGGTCCGCCGACGGCGTATGGCATCGGATCACGCCGCAGAGCGCCGGCTGGCGCTACGTCGGATTCGAGACGCGCGAAATGAAGCGCGGCGCGGAAACGACGATGGAAACCGGCGATCGGGAAATCTGCATCGTCATTCTCTCCGGCAAGGCGCGAGTGAAGACCGGCGATTTCGATTCGGGCGCGATCGGACAGCGCGCCGACGTATTCTCGGGACTGCCGTGGTCGGTGTACGCGCCGCCGCACGCGAGCGTCGCGATCGAAGCGGTCGAGGATTGCGAGCTCGCGATCTCGTCGGCGCCGGCGGTCGGGCGCTACCCCGCGCGCGTCATCCCCCCGAGCGCGGTCGGCATCCAGACGCGCGGCAAGGGAGCGAACGCGCGCTACATCCGCAACATCCTGCCCGAGGAGGCGGAGGCGGAAAGCCTGCTGGTGGTCGAGGTCATCACGCCGGCCGGCCATTGGTCGAGCTATCCCCCGCACAAGCACGACCGCGACGCCTTGCCCGACGAGTCCTATCTCGAGGAAACCTATTATCACCGGCTTTCGCCGCCGCAGGGCTTTGCCCTGCAACGCGTCTACACCG
>JBEKFO010000141.1:0-9087 GCA_050013275.1 Roseiarcus sp.
CGTGACCCGCCCCGAGGGAATGTCCAGCTACAGGACGGAGCGCAATCTCGACGAGATCATGCTGGAGGCTCATCGCGCGGTCTTCGGCGACGAGCGTTAGCGCCGGATCGACCCGACCTCACGGAACCGTGACGACGACCTTGCCGACCGCGCCGCGCTCCGCGAGCAGGGCGATCGCCTCGGGGGCGCGCGAGAGCGGAAAGCGGGCGGAAACGCGTGGGCGGATCTTGCCGGCGCCATAGAGGGCGATCAGCTCGGCGTTGTTGGCCGCGTTGGCTTTAGGATTGCGGCGCGCGAAATCGCCCCAGAACACGCCGACGATCTGGCAGCCCTTGAGCAGCGCGAGATTGAGCGGAATCCTCGCGATGCCGGCGGGGAAGCCGACCACGAGAAAGCGCCCCTCCCACGCGATCGCGCGCAGCGCCGCTTCGCTGTAGTCGCCGCCGACGGCGTCGTAGACGACGTCGACGCCGCCTTCGCCGCAAGCCGACTTGAAGAGATCGGCGAGCTTCTTGGCGCCGTCCTTGTCGAACGGCCCCGTGGGGTAGACGACGCCGGAATCAGCGCCCCAGCTCTTCGCAGAAGCGACCTTCTCCTCGGACGAAGCGGCGGCGATGACGCGCGCGCCCATCGCCTTCCCCAACTCCACCGCCGCCGAGCCGACGCCACCCGCCGCGCCGAGCACCAGCAGGCTCTCGCCGGGCTCGAGATGCGCGCGGTCCTTCAATGCGTAATAGGTCGTGCCGTAGGTGAACAGCAACGCCGCCGCCTCGTCGAACGGCATCGCGTCGGGAATCGGCAGGACGCGCGTCTGAAGAACCGCGACTTTTTCCGCCATGCCGCCCCAGCCCGGAGAAGCGAGCACGCGCTGACCGACCTTCAAGCCGACGACCTCCGCGCCGACGCTTTCGATCACGCCGGCGACCTCGCCGCCCGGCGAAAACGGCCGCGGCGGGCGGATCTGATACTTGTCTTCGATGATCAGCGAATCGGGAAAATTGACGCCGCAGGCGGCGACCCGGACGACGACCTCGCGCGGCAGCGGCGCCGGATCGGCGACCTCCTCGAGGACGAGGGACGCGGGCCCGCCCGGCGCCTTGCTCAACACGGCTTTCATCGATGCAAGTCTCCGTTCGCCGGCGTCGCGCGACGGCGCCGGTTCCGCCGTCGGTCGCCTCCCATTGTCGGCGCGATGCTAGCGGCTCGGCCGGCGATGGCAAGCCGGCCTTGCGGGCGCTCGCCGACTTGACAGACTCGCGAATCGCCGACGAGGTTCGCGCCGACGATTCCGAATGAGCCCATGCCCGATCCTCATCTCAACGCGCCGCTGGCGCCGTTCGGCGGCGAACCTCCGCCCGCGCCGGAATGGTTCTTGCGCGCGCTCAGTCATGCGCCCAAGCGCGGCTTCGTGACCGTGGAGGGCGCTAAGATCGAGGTCCTGACCTGGGAGCCGCGCCAAACGGCGTCCAAGCCGGCGTTGTTGCTGCTGCACGGCAGCGGCGCGCACGCCGACTGGTGGTCGTTCATCGCGCCTTTTCTCGCGCGGGATCGGCGCGTCGTCGCCTTCTCCTGGTCGGGCATGGGCGGCTCGGATTGGCGGGTGCGCTATTCGCGCGCGCTGTTCCAGCGCGAGGCGATGGCGGTCGCTGCGGCGAGCGGGCTGTTCCAGGGCGCGCCGCCGATCCTCGTCGGCCATTCCTTCGGCGGCCGCTTGGCGCTGGCGCTGACAGCCGCGCACGGCGACAAATTCCGCGCGGCGGTGATCGTCGATCCGCCGGTGTTCGCGCCCGATCGGCGCGGGCTGCCCGGGCGCGGCGATCGGGAGTTCAAGCCGCATCGCGTCTACCCGACCTTCGCCGCGGCGATGGCGCGCTTCCGCTTCGCGCCCGTGCAGTCCTGCGCCAATCTCTTCATCGCCGATCACATCGCGCGCCTCGGCCTGCGCGAGGCGCGCGAAGACGAGGGCAAGGGCTGGACCTGGCGGTTCGACTCGTTTCTGTGGCGCGACCTCCAGCGCGAGGACCCGGCGCCGATCCTGCGCGCGATCAAGCGCCCGGTCGCGCTGATCCGCGGCGGCGCCTCGAAGCTGATGCGCGCCGAGGACGCCGCCTACATGACGAGCTTGCTGGCGCCCGGCTCGCCCTATTTCGAGATCGCGGAGGCCGATCACCACGTCATGGTCGATCAGCCGCTCGCCTTTGTCGCCGGGCTGGAGGGCTTGCTCGCGGGCTGGCCGGGCTGAACGCGCCCCGCTACGCCTCTTTGCCGCCGAATCCGGCCGCCTCGATCGCGAGATGCGTCTTGTTCTGGAAGCTCGCGTCCTGGCCGGAAACGAGCAGGTCCGCGGCCCCCGCCACCGCGTCGCATACCGCTTCGACCCACGGCATTTCGGACTTGGCGAAGTCGCCGAGCACGAAGTTGTAGACCAGCGCCTTGTCGCCGGGGTGGCCAATGCCGAGGCGCACGCGCTTATAATCGTTGCCGATATGGGCGGTGATCGAGCGCAGACCATTGTGGCCCGCCGCGCCGCCGCCGACCTTCACCCTGACCTTGGCGGGCGCGAGGTCGAGCTCGTCGTGGACGACGACGATCGCGTCGAGGCCGAGCTTGTAGAAGCGCATCGCCTCGCCGACGCTGCGCCCGGATTCGTTCATGTAGGTCTGCGGCGCCAGCAGCGCGACGCGGCTCTGGCCGATCAGCCCTTCGGCGATAAGCCCCTGGAAGCGCGCGCGGAACGGGCCGATGCGATGCGTCTCGGCGATCCGCGCCAAGGCCATGAAGCCGATGTTGTGGCGGTTCTTGGCGTGGCGCGCGCCGGGATTGCCGAGGCCTGCGATGAGCAGCATGACCACTCGCAAAGAGAGAAGCCCGCCCGCCTCGAGGGGCGGACGGGCTCGAGCCTAAAGAGCGCCGCTAAGGCCGACGCGTCACTTCTTGGCGGCCGGCTTGGCCGGCGCGGCGGCGGCGGCCTTGGCCGGAGCCGCGGCGGCGGCCTTGGCCGGAGCGGCCGCAGCGGCGGCGGCGGGCGCAGCGGCGGCGGCGGCCGGCGCGGCCCCCGAAGTCGCGGCGGCGGCGGCCGGCGTCTCTTCCTGGAACACCGTCGGCGGCACCACGGTGACCACGGTGTAGTCGGTCTTGGTGTCGGCGGGCCGGCAGCCCTCGGGCAGCTTGAGCGCCGAGACGTGCACCGAATCGTGGAAATCGAGACCGGTCAGGTCGATGGTGATCGACTCGGGGATCGATTCCACCGGCGACAGCAATTCGACGCTGTGCAACACGAGATTGACCGCGCCGCCCTTCTTCAGGCCGGGCGAAAGCTCGCGGTTGGCGACATGCACCGGCACGGCGATGCGCACGCGCGATCCCGGTTTGAGGCGGAAGAAGTCGACGTGCACCGGCTTGTCGGTGACGACGTCGAGCTGGTAGTCGCGCGGCAACACGCGCTGCTTGCGGCCGTCGAGCTCGAGCTCGAAGATCGAAGTCAGGAAGTGGCCGGAATAGATGTGCTTGTTGAGTTCTTTGAAATCGACCGAGATCGGCTCGGCCTTCTCGCCGCCGCCATAGACGACGCCGGGTACGCGGCCTTCGCGACGAACGGAGCGGGCGGCCCCCTTGCCTATCCCGCTACGCGTCACGGCCGCGAGTTGCTTGATCGCTGCCATGTCGTATTTCCCTTTGCTTTGATCGCGCCCTGCCTCCAGGGGTGTCGGAAACGGCGCGAAGCCGGGCTTATAGAGAAGCGGCGCGCGAAGGGCAAGGCGGGCGGAGGTCCGCTTGCGCGAGGCGCCGGCGTCATATTTCCGCCGCGGGTGCGATTTCAAGAGGTTGCGAAGCGGTTTGCTTCCGCCCCCCCGGCGGGCGCCACGATGCGGCAGGTCGGGAATGACGAACCGGTCGTTGCGCGCCATGGGCGAGCGGCGCGCGATAAAGGCGAGGGCGCGTCATGAAATGATGGGGGCCAGTAAGGTGTTGCGGCAAATCAAACGATGATATGGCCAGTCGACCCATGCGAATTACTTTTTGTAATACTTTCTTGCCAACTCATCAAGTTCCTTGCTGTGAAAGAAATCGATGCACTTCATCAAAGTAAGCTGTTCGCCAGAAGGGCTTTTATATTCCTTCGCCAGAAATTGCTTGCCGAGCGAC
The DNA here is from genome assembly GCA_050013275.1 of Roseiarcus sp. Taxonomy (GTDB): domain Bacteria; phylum Pseudomonadota; class Alphaproteobacteria; order Rhizobiales; family Beijerinckiaceae; genus Roseiarcus. The sequence continues at coordinate 4,147 of JBEKFO010000141.1, forward strand.
TCCGCTTCTTCATAGGCCTCGAAAGGCAAGCTGCCGAGTTCCAAATAGCCGCCAGCCGCCGCCAAACCGTCGTGCACGACCTCGGTCGAACGATAGCCGTCGGCTATGCAAACGCTCAAGGCGAAGTTCTTCAGATACTGCGTCGGCGAATACTCGACGCGAGCGTCGGCGGCTCCGGCGCCGGCGAGCAACGGCGCGAAAAGGAACGCTGCGACGGCGACCGCTCTGGAGCCCATTTTGATGCCTCTGTTTTCGTTCGGCGCAGGGTCCGAGCGCCGGTCGGCGCGCTGAGCTTCGACGATATTAGGTTGCACAGGCTCGTCATGTCGAGCCGGTTCACTCATGTCGTCGGACCGGGAATGCGCTCTGATCCGCGGCGCTATTTGGATGTCGGACTTGGCGGCAAGCGCGGCGAGGTCGGCGCGTGTCCAAACGGCAGCGATCGAAAACCGAAAAGACGGAAGCGCACGAAGACGACGACGCGCGAATTGTCGAAGCGCTTGGCGAGGCATTCCCGGATTGCCCCTTTGTCGAGCGCAATTTTCGCCGCGGCTTGGAAATCGCCATGGGCTGGCCGGAATGCGATCGCATCCGCCTGGTTCAACATTTCGCTAATCGCCGCGCCGAGACGGACGAGGCCGCGAGCGCCTGCCTATGCAATCTGCGCGACGCCTTACTTGGAGGCTGATTTCCTGGAATTGCGGCGCAAGCGCGCCCCGCCCCGCTTCCTGTTCCGAGTCTGGCGCTTCGCTGCGACGACATTAAACTCGTTGCACCCGTAATACATCGCCGGCGAACTTCGGCCGAAATCGCCGCCGCAATGGCCGCCGCGCGCGACGGATCGGCGCCGCGAAGCGCAATGCGTTCGCCGCGCTAGGAAAAATCGTTCCGCCCTGTTAACCAAACGGCATAACAGTTGCTAGAACATGACCCGAATCGCGAACGTGAGCGCGGGAGGCCTCCGGTTCGCGCCTTTGGAGCAAGAGCGATGACGGAGCGCGCGCGGCGCAAGACGATTTTGACGATCCTGCACCAGGGTCATTCGACGCCGGGGCGGATCGGCGCGGGGCTGAATGCGCTCGGCGCCCGGCTCGACGTTCGCCGGCCGAGCTGCGGCGACCCCCTGCCCCGCACGCTCGCCGACCACGACGGCGTCATGGTGTTCGGCGGTCCGATGAGCGCCAACGACGATTTCGACTGGATCAAGCGCGAGATCGACTGGCTCGCGGTTCCCCTGCGCGAGCAAAAGCCGCTGCTCGGCATCTGTCTCGGCGCGCAATTGCTCGCGCGACAGCTCGGCGCGCGCGTCTTCAGCTACCCCGACTTTCGCGGCGAAGTCGGCTATTGCCCGATCGCGCCGACGCCGGCCGCCGACCGGCTGTGCGCGGCGCGCTTTCCGCGCAGCGTCTATCACTGGCATTTCGACGGCTTCGAGCTGCCCCGCGGCGCCAAGCTGCTCGCGAGCGGAGCCGAGGATTTCCCCAATCAGGCGTTTTCGTTCGGCGGCGAGGCGATCGGGCTGCAGTTCCACCCCGAGGTGACCTACGCCATGATGTGCCGCTGGACGACGCGCGGGCACGAACGTCTGAGCCGTCCCGGCGCCCAGCCGCGCCAGCGACACCTCGAAGGCTGGTTCCAGCACGACAGCGGCGTCGCGAACTGGCTCGGCGACTTCCTGCCGGCATGGCTCGCGGGCGTCGCGTTGCGGGCAGAGCGCGATCGTCGGCGAGCGGATACGCCGGCGGCGCGCAATCAGGCGAGAGGCGGCGAAACCGCGATCGGCGCGACGATCTGACCTCGGGCCAGCGGCCAATCTGTTTACGCCGAATCCCTCAGGGGTCGAAACGCCTCACGATCTCGGTCGCAATGATTTAACCGTCCGTTCCGTCGCGCGATACGCTCACGCCAAATTGGCGATTCTTTCCCATGTTCCGGGATGAGATCCCAGCGAGGGCGAATGCGCATGATCCTGCAAATGCGCGTGCAGGGGCGAGCGTCCGGTGTGGAAGTATTCGAGTTTGCACAGCGCCGCCGCAAGCGCCTTCGGGTGGTCGATCAGCTCGAGCGCCATTGCGTCGGCGGCGAGCTCCCGCACGCGCGAGAGCGTCAGGAAAAGCACGCGCGCCAGCGCGGGCGCGGCGGCGAGCAGCAACGCCTGCGGCCCAAGGCGGGCCGTGTCCTTGCGTCGCGACGCCAGCTCGGCGATCCCGCGCAAAGCGGAAATGTCGATTTCCCCCTGAATGGCGGCGGCCCAATTCATCGCGCCAGTGTCGTGATGGAGGATATGGGCGACCTCATGGGCCAATATGCCGGCGATCTCGTCCCGCGACAGCCCGCGCAGCAGCCCTTCGGTGACCGAAATGCAGGCGTTGTCGGGGGCGCCCAGCGCATAGGCGTTCATGCCCGGGGCCGGCAACAGGAACAACTCGGGCACGCGCTCCATGCCGGCCCGGACGCAAACGTTCAACAAGATCGTGTAGAGCTCCGGCGCGTCGGCGCACTGCAACGGCTTGGCGCCGAACGCGCGAAGAACGGCATGCGGTTGGACATCCGTCGACCAGACTTTCGACTGAATGTTGGACAGCGACTGCGCCGCCCCGCGCGTCTTTCCCGACGCCGCTCCGCACCAGGCGAGCAGGCCGATCAAGCCGATCATGACGCGATGCGAATGATGCGAATGGGCTTCGTGCGCCAAACGGCGGCGCGCTCGGGCGAACGCCCGCGATTGTCGACCCGGGCGCCGGCTTTCATCGCCTTTTGACGCCTCGCCGTGCGCCCGTTCGCCGAAAAAGCCGTCGCCGAACAGCCCGTCGCAGTGACAAGGGCCGGCATGAGCTTCGCCGTTTCTGAAGGCGAACGTTTGTGACCCAACGGATGGGAACACGAATCATCTCCGACAACTGCGCCTAGGACAGCACAGGTATCGGAGAGAAAGCAAGCCTCATGCCACTCCTTTCCACTATATGATAAGTGGCGGAAATGACCGGCTAATTTCTGTTCATCGACGCAGCTAGTGCGCCTGGCCGGACGAGCCCTCCTGATCGCCCGCGTCGGGCTGGCGGGTCCCGTCGCCTTTGCGCCCCTCCATCGACAAAACGTTCTTGATCGAACCCGGCAACGGCAGCCTTTGATCGTCGACGCGAAGCATGGCGATGGTGCGGTAGACGTCGAACAGCAAGGTGAAGGTCTGCGCATAATCGCGAGCGGCGAGGGCCCGGGCGGCCGCCGCGACGAGCGGAGCGCAATTTTCTAGCCCCTCGTGCTTTCCGGCGTTGGCGTCGAGGTAGGCCGTCAGACGCCGCAGACTGTCGGCGCCCAAATCGGAAACGAGCGCGACGGCCGCGAGCGTTTCCACCGACATTTGGCCGGGCGATCCCGGCAGTATCGTTTGCGGCGAGCGCGTTTGAATGCGGGCAAGAACCGGCATGATGTCCTGAAAAACCGCGGCGAGCATGCGCGAGTCGTCGCCCGGATTGTCCATGCCTCTTGGCGCGCCCTGTCCGAAGAAGGCGCCCGATTGGGATTGAGCCATTGTGTGGTCCTCTCGAATGCAAGGCGAATAGCAAAGACGCAAAGCGGGCAGGGGAACGCCCTGCTCGCCTTATTGCCTTCAGAAGCGCATTTGGCCGGTTTGCTGGCCGCCGTACGTCTGCTGGATGACCTCGCTCAACTGCCGCACGACTTCGTTGACGTCCTGCTGGCTGAGCTGGCGCGGTTGCTGATATTGCTGGAAGACGTTTTGCGGCTGGCCCAGGCCATAAGCGGCCTGCCCCTGCCAACCTTGACCCATCGTCGCAAGGCCCCACTGCCCGCCCTGCTGCTGCATTGACTGCAACAGCTGCGGTATGACCGGCAGAATCTGACGAACGACCTCGCTGACGTCCTGGGGCGACAAGGATCGCTGCGTGGCGCCGAAGCCGCCGCCGAAAGCGGCCATCGGCTGATATTGGTGCTGCTGCGCCTGAGCGATGATCTGCGGCAGAACCGGAGCGATCTGCTGCAGGATGTTGCTGACGTCCTGCGGCGTGAGCTGACGCTGCGGCGCGCCCCAGCCCCACCCCGTGGCGAACTGGCCGCCGCCAGGCGGATTGCCGAAAGCTCCGTACGCCCCTTGGCCGATCGGTCCCGGACCGAATCCGGCTCCCTGCTGGCTTTGGGCGTTCTGGAGCAGGGACTGCACAAGATTTTGGAGGTTGGGAATTCCCTGCTGCGGATTTTGGAAGGCGTGCTGTTGCGATTGATCGGTGTGCATCATGGCGACCGTCCTCTTTCGCTTGAGCCCCCCGACAATCCCCGCCGTGCTTTGGGGCCGGATGAACGTCTCCGGCGCCCATCGGCAGGGGGCGCGGTTGCTAACATCGGAAGGCGGTCGATTCATGGCGAGCGCGACCGCCGCCAGAGCCGACCGGGACCCGAGCGCGGGCCGGCGCCGGAGCCGCCGCGTCGATCGTCCGAGCGGCCCGCGCGAAGGCCGGAACAAGACTTTTATTTTCATAAACAAATATTTACGGGCTGCGCGGGATCTGCGCCGGCGCGTCGCTCGCTGCGCCCTTTTGCGACGACAAATCGACAAAGGCGCGCGTGTCGATGTGGGATCACGTTTTGTGTACGGCGGCCGTTTGCGTTCCTTCCAAACGTCGCCGTAAATCGGTGCAAATGCGAATCCCGACGCCCGCGAGGCGGCCGCAAGAGGCCGCTCGGGCGCGGGCCGCGAAATTGCGGCCGCCGGACGTGCGAGTGCCTCTCTTAGAATAACGAGCCCTGGTCGTCCCTATGCGTGCGCGGCTTGGCGCGCCGCGTCGCCGGCTCGCCGCCGCCCCCGTCGGCGCTCGCGGCGATCTCGCCGTCGGCGAATTCGATGCGCAGCGGCTGATGCGGCGCGTTCGCGCTCGCTCGAGGCCGCGGCGCGCCGGCGGCGTCGCGCACGAGAGCGAAGCCGCC
>JBEKFO010000142.1:0-9072 GCA_050013275.1 Roseiarcus sp.
ACGCGTGAACCCGGGCGATCTCGTGTCTCGGCATGGCGAACAAGCCGAAGGGATAGCCGTCGCGCAGATCCTTCTTGGTGGTGAAGGGAAACTTGGCGAGGTCGGCGAGCGTCTCGAGATCGCCGGGGTGGACGCCGGCGGCGTCGAACTTGGCGCGATAATGGGGAACGTTGTCGTAGACGCGGTTCAACGTCCATTTCAGCCGCTCGCATTGCAGCGCCGTCAGTTCGTCGCGCGAGGCCGTTTCGATCGGCTCGAGCGTATTGGCTTGCGAGACTGCGCCCTTCATCGTCCTCCCTCCGGCATGTTCTCTCTAGTCCTTGGGCCGCATGTCGAGCACGCGCTTGGCCTTGCCGACCGACCGATCGATCGCGCCGGGATCGACCACGCTGACGCGCACCGAGACGCCGATCACCGCCTTGACGTGGTGGACGAGCTCCCTGGCGTGCTGGGCGCGAACCGCTGCGTCGGTCGCCTCGGGGCGCGCCTCGACCAGCACGTTCATCGTGTCGAGCCGTCCGTCGCGGCCGAGCTCGAGGGCGTAGTGCGGCGAGAGTCCGCGGCACTTGAGGATCTGCTCCTCGATCTGACTGGGAAAGACGTTGACGCCGCGCAGGATGATCATGTCGTCCGAGCGGCCGGTGACCTTTTCCATGCGGCGCATCGTGCGCACGGTCCCCGGCGCCAGGCGGGTGAGGTCGCGGGTGCGATAGCGCACCACCGGCATCGCTTCTTTGGTGAGCGACGTCAGCACCAATTCGCCGGGTTCGCCGTCGGGGAGCGGAGCCCCGGTCGCAGGGTCGACGATCTCGGGATAGAAGTGGTCCTCCCAGATCGTCGGGCCGTTCCTGTCCTCGACGGTCTCGCAGGCGACGCCCGGGCCGATCACCTCCGACAGGCCATAGAGATCGTAGGCGTCGATGCCGAGCTCGGTCTCCAGCTCTTCGCGCATCGCGTTGGTCCACGGCTCGGCGCCGAAAAAGCCGATGCTCAGGCTGCACCGTCGCGGATCGAAACGCGCTCGGCGCATCTCGTCGAGAATGGCGAGCATGTAGGAGGGCGTCCCCATGATGACGTCCGGCTTGAAGTCGGCGATGAGCTGAACCTGGCGTTCGGTCATGCCGCCCGAGACCGGCGTCACCACGCAACCGAGCCGCTCCGCGCCGGCGTGGTACCCCAGGCCGCCGGTGAACAAGCCGTAGCCGAAGGCGTTGTGAACCTTCATGCCGGGCCGGCAGCCCGCCGCGCGCAGCGAACGCGCCATGACGTCGGCCCACATGTCGAGGTCGCGCTTCGAATAGCCGACGACGGTCGGCCGGCCGGTGGTGCCCGAAGACGCGTGAATCCGCGCCACTTCGTGCATCGGCGAGGCGAACAGGTCGAAGGGGTAGTTGTCGCGCAGGTCGGTCTTGGTGGTGAAGGGAAACTTGGCGAGGTCGGCGAGCGTCGCGAGGTCGTCGGGACGAACGCCGGCGGCGTCGAACTTGGCGCGATAGTGGGGGACGTTGTCGTAGACGCGGTTCAGAGTCCGCTTGAGCCGTTCGGTCTGCAGCGCCGTCAGTTCGTCGCGCGAGGCGGTTTCGATCGGCTCCAGCCCGGTCGACGGCGATAGTCGGCCCTTCATGACGCCCCCAGCTAGCGCTTCGCCGTTTGCCGGCGGACGCAACCCTTCCCGCCGCCCCCGCGACGGTCCGCGGCGGTCAAAGCTCGCCGTTGGCGTTTCTCTGACGGCAGTTCTTCATGGATGTCAATTTGCGCCGGCGTCGCATTGGGCGGCCTCCGGCCGGCCCCGAGGAGGGGTCGGCGGCCGAAAAGGCGTCGCCCGCCCTAGGTTTTCGGTCCCTACGACGCAAGACTCTATTGCGCGGCGGGCCAAAATCGGCGCAAAGACCAGAACGCAACGAAACCAGAGCGTTCGATAGTGTCGAGGCCGCGGTGAATCAACGAGTCCGGATCGCAAAACCCGAAGCGGCGACGGAGATCCTGCCGCTGATGGGCAACGAAGCGATAGCGCGCGGCGCCTGGGAGGCCGGCGTGCGCGTCGCCGCGGCTTATCCCGGCACGCCGTCGACCGAAATCCTGGAGACGCTGAGCCGCCATCCCGCCAGCGAAGTCCACGCGGAATGGTCGACCAACGAGAAGGTGGCGCTCGACGTCGCGTTCGGCGCCGCCCTTTCCGGCGTTCGCGCCATGGCCGCGATGAAGCACGTCGGCCTCAACGTCGCGGCCGATTCGCTGATGTCGCTCTCTTACATCGGCGTCCACGCCGGGCTGGTGCTGGTGGTGTGCGACGATCCGGGCCTTCATTCCTCGCAGAACGAGCAGGACACCCGGCTGTTCGGGCGCTTCGCCGGCGTCCCGGTGCTCGAACCGTCGGACGCGCAGGAGGCGCACGACTTCACCAAGCTGGCGTTCGAAATCTCCGAGGCGTTCGACACGCCGGTGATCGTGCGCTCGACCACCCGCCTTTCGCACACCCGCAGCGCCGTGCGCGTCGGCCCGCGCAACGCTGTCGCCGCCAAGGGCTTCATCGACGCGCCGAGCAAGACGGTGACGATCCCGGCCAATGCGCGACGCCTGCATCCCAAGCTGATCGAGCGCGAGGAAAAAATCGCCCGCTATCTCGAAACTTCGCCTTTGACGCGCCGGGAGACGGGCGACGCCCGCTTCGGGATCGTCACCGGCTCGACCGCCTACCTCTACGTCAAGGAGGTCGCGCCCGACGCCGCGGTGCTGAAGCTCGGCGCCGCCTATCCGCTGCCCGAACAGGCCATTCGCGATTTTGCCGCCTCGGTCGAACGGCTGCTGGTGGTGGAGGAGCTCGAGCCGGCGCTGGAAAAGGAAATCCGCGCGATGGGGCTCGCGGCCGAGGGCAAGAGCTATTTTCCGCGCGTCGGCGAGCTCTCGCCGGAACTGGTGCGCGCCGGGCTCGCCGCCGCGGGAGCCGCCGAGCCCGCCCCGGCGCCGGTCTCGCTCGCAATCGAGCCGATGGCGCGCCCGCCGGTGCTGTGCCCGGGCTGCCCGCACACGGCGACCTATCTGGCGCTGCGCGGCCTCGAAGCGCGGGTCGCCGGCGACATCGGCTGCTATACGCTGGCGGCGGTCGAGCCGCTGCGCTCGATCGACACCACCGTCTGCATGGGCGCGAGCATCGCCAACGCGGCCGGCATGGCCGCCGCCGGCGAGAAGAAGCCGATCGTGGCGACGATCGGCGATTCGACGTTTCTGCACTCGGGCATCCCGCCGCTGATCGACGCCGTTTACAACAAGGCCAACATCACGGTCGTCATTCTCGACAATTCGATCACCGCGATGACCGGCGGCCAGGACCATCCGGGGACCGGGCGCACGTTGCGCGGCGAGCCGACCGTCAAGGTCGATTACGAAGCGATCTGCCGCGCCGTCGGCGTCGAATGGGTGCGCCGCGTCGACCCGTACGAAGTCGGGCATATGTACCAGACGCTGCGCGAGGCGATTCTCCACAAGGGCGTTTCGGTCGTCATCTCCGAGCGCCCCTGCGTGCTCGATCCGGTGAAGATCAAGGGCGCGCCGCTCGCGGTCGCGCTCGCCGGCTGCGTCGCCTGTCAGTCGTGCATGAATCTCGGCTGCCCTTCGATCGTCTGGGCCGATGAAACGCACGACGGACGCCACAAGGTGAAGATCGACCCGGGAACCTGCATCGGCTGCACACTGTGTGCGCAGGTCTGCCCCTCCGACTGCATCCAGCCGGCGGCCGCATGAGCGCGAAATCCGCCGATCCCTCGGGGGCGCAAGTCGCGGCTCTCGCCGAAAGGCCGGCCATCGCCGCGCGCAACATCATGATCGTCGGCGTCGGCGGTCAAGGTGTGCTGATGATCTCCAAGGCGCTGGCGCTGATCGGCCAGAAGCAGGGCTTCGAGGTCAAGCAGAGCGAAGTGCACGGCATGGCCAAGCGCGGCGGCGTCGTCTTCAGCCACGTGCGCTTCGGCGAGCGGGTGTGGTCGCCGACCATCGCCAAGGGCGAAGCGGACGTGCTGATCGCGCTCGAATGGGCCGAAGGATTGCGCTGGCTGGATTACCTGAAGCCGGGCGCCGCCGTCTTCATCGCCGACACCCGCCGCATCGTGCCGCCGTTCGCCTGCCGCAACCGCAAGCGCGGCGCGACGACCCGTTACGCCCAGGAAACGCCGGCCGAAGTCGCCGACAAGGTCGCCGAGAGCTACGCGCTCGACGCGACAACCATCGCCGCAAAACTGGGCGAGCCGCGCGCGGCCAACACCGTGCTGCTCGGCGTCCTGTCGGCGTCGATGGACTATCCCGTCGAAGATTGGCTCTCGACCCTCGAAGCTTTGACGCCGAGCAAGAGCCGCGCGATCAACCGCAAGGCGTTCGAAGCCGGCCGCGCCTGGGCGGAAGCGGCGCACGCCGACCCTTCGCTGCGGTTCGAATCCGGGCTCGCCGGCCATGCCGCCCCGGCGTCGCAGCCGGACCTCGTCGTCACGCTCGAAATCAACGCCGCCTGGTGCAAGGGCTGCGACATCTGCGTGAAACTGTGCCCGGAACGCTGCCTGAAGCTCAACGCCGAACAGGTCGCGTTCCTAAAGAGCCCCGAAGCGTGCACGGGCTGCCATGTCTGCGAATGGCTGTGCCCGGACTTCGCCATTTCCGTCCGCACAACGTTGCGCGAACCGGTGGTCGCCTGAATGTCGTCTTCGCTTCATTCGTTGCAGGGCAATCGCGCCTGCGCGCTCGGCGCCCTCGCCGCGGGGTGCCGCTTTTTCGCCGGCTACCCGATCACGCCGTCCTCGGAAATCGCTGAACAGATGGCGCGCGAACTGCCGCGCGTCGACGGCGTCTTCATCCAGATGGAAGACGAGATCGCTTCGCTCGCTGCCGTCGTCGGCGCTTCGCTCGGCGGCGCCAAGGCGATGACCGCGACCAGTGGGCCCGGCTTTTCGCTGATGCAGGAAAACCTCGGCTACGCCGCGATGACCGAAACCCCGTGCGTGATCGTCAACGTGATGCGCGGCGGCCCGTCGACCGGCATGCCGACGCGGCCCGCGCAAGGCGATCTCATGCAGGCGCGGTGGGGAACCCACGGCGATCACCCGATCATCGTGGTGACCCCGGCTTCGGTGCAGGAGATCTACACGGAGACCGTCCGCGCCTTCAATCTCGCGGAGGAATTCCGCACCCCCGTGATCGTGCTCTACGACGAAATCGTCGCGCATCTCATCGAGTCGGTCGCACTGCCCGCCAAGCAGGCTATCGTGACGACGGATCGAAAGTGGGCGGCGGGGACCGAGCGCGATTTCGCGCCTTACGCCGAAACCGACGATCTCGTCCCAGTCATGGCGCGCCCGGGCGACGGCCTGCGTGCGCACGTCACCGGCCTCACTCACATGGCCGACGGCTTTCCCACCCAGAAACCCGAGCTCGCTTCAAAGGCGGTGCAGCGCATCCTCGACAAGATCGAACGCCATCGCGCCCGCATCGAGAAGAGCGAGGCAGTGGAGACGGCTGACGCCGACGTCGTCATCGTCGCGGTCGGCATCGTCGCGCGCGCCGCGCGCCGCGCGGTGCGAGAGCTGCGCGCCGAAGGAATCAAGGCCGGCCTGCTGCGCCCGGTGACGCTCTGGCCGTTCCCGGAAGCCGCTGTGCGCGAGGCGGCGGGACGCGCGCGCCACGTCCTGGCGCCGGAAATGAACGCCGGCCAGCTCGCGCTCGAAATCGAGCGGCTCGCCGGCGCGCCCGGCAAGGTCGCCCGTCTCAACCGCATCGACGGCGAGCCGATCACCCCGCTCGAAATCGCCGCCAAGGTCCGGGAGCTCGTCGCCGATGAATGAGATCGTGCGCAGTCCTTTCGACATCAAGGACTATCTCAGGCTGCAGCTGATGCCGCATTTCATGTGCCCGGGCTGCGGCCACGGCATCGCGTTGCGCGCTCTTTTGTGGGCGGCGCACGAGCTCGGCCTGGACAAGAACAAGCTCGCCGTCGTCTCCGGCATTGGCTGCTCGGGGCGCGTCGGCGCCTATATCGACGCCAACACCTACCACACCACCCACGGCCGGCCGCTCGCCTTCGCCACCGGGCTGAAACTCGCCCGTCCCGACTTGAATGTCGTCGTCATCACCGGCGACGGCGACTGCCTGGCGATCGGCGGCAATCATCTCATCCACGCCTGCCGGCGCAATCTCGACCTAACCTGTCTGATGCTCAACAACGAGATCTACGGCATGACCGGCGGCCAGGTTTCGCCGACGACCTCGCTCGACCGAGTCACCACGACGACGCCGCAAGGCAACGCCGAGCCGACCTTCGACGCCTGCGCGCTCGCCGAGGCGGCGGGCGCGAGCTTCGTCGGACGCGAGGTGACGCGGCAGGCGCCGGCGCTGAAGAACCTGATCAAGGCGGCGATCGCCCACGAGGGTTTCTCCTTCATCGAAGCGATGTCGGACTGCACCGAAATCTACGGACGCAAGAACGACCTTGGCGAATCGCCGGAAATGATGCTCAGCCAGAAGAGCGAAATGCGTCCGGAGGGCCGCCACGACGCCGGCGACGAGCCGTTCCGACCCCGTCGCCTGCGCGCCGGAATCCTGGTCGAGCGCGATCGGCCCGAATACGGGCGCGTCTATCGCCAGCGCGCGGCGAGCGAACGCGCGAAGCGAGGGCGATGAGCATGAACCGGGTGGAAATCCGCCTCGCCGGCAGCGGCGGCCAGGGCCTCATCACCGGCATGCACATTCTCTTCCGCGCGCTCGCGCTGGAGGGCCGGCGCGCCGCGCAGTCGCAGAGCTACGAGCCGACATCGCGCGGCGGCTTTTGCTATTCGGACCTGATCGTTTGCGACGACAGCGCGGATTATCCGCTGGCGACGGGCCTCGATAGGGTCGCGGCGCTTTCGCAGGTCGGCCTCGACCGCTCGCTGGCGCTGGTCAAGCCGGGCGCGCTCGTCATCGTCGACGAACGGCTCGTTCCCGAACCGCCCCGGCGCGGGTTCGATCTGCATGTCCTGCCGATCAGCGAGCGGGCAGTGGCGACAGGCAGTCCGCGCATCGCCAACGTCGTCGCCCTCGGCGCGCTCGCGCGCCTGTCGCGCCTGTGCGCCGACAGCTCTCTGGAGGAAGCGGTGCGGCTGGAAACGCCGGCGAAATTCACCGGCCTCAATCTCGCCGCGTTACGCGAAGGCTTCGCGCTGGCGGCGACCGCGCCCGCGCTTTGACGCGGGCGCGAGATCGGCCTCTTCATCCCGTTCGCGACGCGACGCCCGCGACGCCGCGCCGATTACGGATTGGCGTCACCAATAATGGCAGACGCGGCGCCCCGCGGCGCTGCTGTAATAGCAATGCCAGCGAGCGTAGTGCGGCCGGGTGAGGTCGGCCACGAGGATGCCGGCCGCGGCGCCGACGGCGCCGCCCACCAGCGCCCCGCCAACCGAGTGCGACGCGACGCCGCCGATGACGGCGCCGCCGGCCCCGCCGATGAGCGCGCCATTCGCTTCCCGATTGCTCATGCAACCGGTGCAGACGCTTAGCGAAAGCGCAAGAGCGCTCAACGCGACAATCTTGTTCATTAGATCCCCCATTTCGGGCCGCGCGACGCGGATCAAGGCACCATAATCGGCGCGATCGTCGCTTGTATAGGGGGGCTTTTCAATCGGGCGGAAGGCGTTGCGAGATTGCCACGAAGTCGAAATCAGCGGCGGCGCGGCCGAGAGGAACGCCCCTCGGCGCCGGCGCGAAACTCGCATTGCCGGAGATGAAAAAAGCGCGCGACGAGAGCGGCGCGAACCCGCCCCTCTCGACGCACTTGTCGTCGTTACGCGGCTTCCTCGATCGCCGCGTCTTCGCCCTCGCCGGCCTCGGACTTCGCCGATCGGCGCTGGGCCTTCTTCAACTGGCCCTCGATCACCTTCAAAGCGTCGATTTCGTTCAGCTTCTGCACCGCGGCGATTTCTCTCATCATGCGGTCCAACGCCGCCTCGTACAGCTGCCGCTCGGAATACGACTGCTCGGGTTGGGCGTCCGAGCGGTAGAGATCGCGCACCACTTCCGCGATGGCGTTGATGTCGCCCGAGTTGATCTTGGCCTCATACTCCTGCGCGCGCCGCGACCACATCGTACGCTTGATCCGCGCCCGACCCGTCAAAATCTCGAGAGACCTCCTGGCCACGTCCGGCTCGGAGAGCTTTCGCATGCCGACGCCGGTCACTTTGGAGGTTGGGACGCGAAGGGTCATCTTGTCCTTGGCGAAATTGATGACGAACAGCTCGAGCCGGAACCCCGCCACCTCCTGATCTTCGACCGCCACGATCTGCCCGACGCCGTGCGCCGGATAGACAACGAATTCATTCAGCTTGAAGCCCTGGCGTTGGCCGGGCGCCTTCGCGCTCTTCGGCGCCGCGCCTTCCTCTTCACGCTCGGGCGCGGTTTCGGGAGCGCCCGCCTTCGGCGCCTTCGTCGCCACCGGAGCCCGCTTCGCGAGAGTCGGCGCGCCCGCCTTGGCGATCGCCGGCGCCGATTGAGGCGTCGCCGCCGCAGGCGCCTCGCGCGAACCCTTGGCGTCGATCACGCCTGCCGGCTTGTGTCCGAGTGCTTTCGACGTCTCTTTTGCTTGGTTCTCGCCAACTCGCAATTTCGTATCCACTGGTTTGCCGGGCTTCGCCGCCGTCGCCGGCAGCGCGCGCGCCGGGGTCTGCGCCACTCGGGTTTTCGCATTCGCGCTCGCGCGCTTCGGCGCTTTGGCCGCCTTGATCGACGCGCTGGAGCGCCGCCCGTTATCGCTCTTGCCCGACTTTGCTTTCGCGGAACGCGCCGCCTTGCTCTTGGCTGCGGACCGGGACGGCCGCGAAGCGGAGGAACTGGCGACGGCTTTACGCTTGCGAGGCGCGGTCGATCCCGCGGACGCGCTGGTCTTCTTTGAAACGGTCCTGGACGATTTCTTGCTCGCCTTCTTCCGCGCCGCCATGGCCCACACTCTCCAAACACAAGACAGTTCGGCCCCGGCGCAAATTCCTGACGCCAGCGTCGAGCATCCAATTGTTAACGCAATTCGCTCTCGAGCCGAGCGCTTCGAGAAACAAGACAGTC
>JBEKFO010000143.1:0-9057 GCA_050013275.1 Roseiarcus sp.
GCGCGCGAGATGCGCGATGCGGCGGACGGCGGCCTGATCCACGGACATGACGACTCCTTCGGCTCGCGCCTTTCAGAAGCGCGCCGTATAGCATCGCGCGCTTCGCCGTGGCAACGCGCGGCGCGGCGTGCTAGCGCTCGCGATCATGCCGTCCGCCCCGCTCACGCTCGAAGAACTCGACGCGACCCTGCCCGTCAAGGCGCGGCTGATCGGCGTCGATCTCGGAACCAAGACGATCGGACTCGCGCTCTCCGACGTCGAGCGCCGCATCGCGACGCCGCTCGTCACGCTCGCTCGCGCGCAATTCTCGCGCGACGCGCACGCGCTGAGGGAGCAGATCCGCAAATTCGACGCTTTCGCGCTGATTCTCGGCCTGCCGCTCAACATGGACGGCGGCGAGGGCCCGCGCGTCCAGGCGACGCGCGCTTTCGCGCGCAATTTCGCTCGCCTCGATCCGACGCCGATCGCTTTTTGGGACGAGCGCCTGTCGACCGCCGCCGTCAATCGCGCGCTGATCGCCAACGACGTGTCGCGCGCACGGCGCGCCGCGGTCGTCGACAAGATGGCGGCGGCCTATATCCTGCAAGGAGCGCTCGACCGCCTCGCGCTAATGGCGCGCGCGCGCCGGACCGACGATTCCTCGTGTTGAAACAAGGTGCGACAATTTGTCCAACGCAGCACACTTGCTGGACGATTTTATGTAAATTACACCATATGCGTGCATCGACTAGAGCGAGGCAGATTCGCCGTTCTCATGTCTGCAGGGCGTTGGGAGGGCGTGCGATGGTCGCGCATTCGAGGGGCGCAAATCGTCGAAAAGAAGACCGGGGTCGGCCTGTCGCCGATACGCCTGCGCGAGCGCTCGATCCGATGGCGGGCCGTGCCGCCGACGCGACCGCAGTCGCACGCTATATCGCCGACATGACGGAGCAACTGGAATCGATGGCGATCGCCGCCCATCTCGATCTGCTTGGTTATTTCTTGGCGATGGCGCGGGCGGAGAGCGAAACCTCGGCGCGCGCCGACAGCCCCTCGATGGCGCTGTCGAGTCAATGACGCGCCCAAGATCACGTTGCGCCGTTTCCGCTCGAACCGCCGAGTGACGCCTCGGCGCTCGCACGGGCGGATGGCGCGGTGACGACCCCTCGACCGTTCAAGCCTAGCTTTCCGCTGCTGGCGCGATAAGAGCGACGCGATTGCCGCCGCAATATTCCACCCGCCCCGCGAGTTCGAGATCGATGAGCGCGGTGCGAATTTCGCGCACCGAGACCTCCGCGGCGCGCGCGAGATCGTCGATCGAGACCGGCGCTGGGCTCAGCAGCGCTTCGATACGCCGGCGGCCCTCCGACGAATCGGCGTTGACGCGAAGGGTTCGCCCCGACGCCTCGTCGCGTTCGTCGCCTGGATGCGCGCAAGGCGGCGCCTCGGCGTCGTCGCCAAACGACGGCGCGCTCCACGCCGGCCCACCGGTCTCGTGCGCCGCCTGCTCGAAGCGCGAAAACGGATCGCGGTCGCGGATGGGATCGACGACGGCGAGCACGTCTTCGACCCGTGCGCAAAGAACGGCGCCGTCGCGCAGGAGATCGTTCGTCCCCTCCGCGCGCGGATCGAGCGGCGAGCCCGGCGCGGCGAAGACCTCACGGTTCTGCTCCGCGGCGAATTTGGCGGTGATGAGCGATCCCGATCCGCGCGCCGCTTCGATGACAGCGGTCCCGAGCGACAGGCCGGAAACGAGACGGTTGCGGCGCGGAAAATCGCGGCCGCGCGGCTCCCATTCGATCGGCATTTCCGAGACGATCGCCCCGTACTCGGCGATGCGGGGAATGAGGGCGACCGCTTCGGGAGGATAGGGCCGCGCGTGACCGCCCGCCAGCACGCCGATCGTGCCGGTCTCCAGCGCGGCGACATGGGCGCGTTGGTCGATGCCGCGCGCGAGGCCGGAGACGATGACGTAGCCCGCTTGGCCGAGACCGCGCGCCAACCGATCCGCGAACGTCAGGCCCGCCGCCGAAGCGTTGCGCGAGCCGACGATCGCGACGGCCGGCTGCTGTAGCGCTTCTTCGCGACCCCGCAGGGCGAGGACGGGCGGCGCCGAATCGATTTGGCGCAACGGCGGGGGATATTCGGGCTCGCCGAGCGCGACGAAGCGCACGCCAATCTTCAGCGCGAGAGCGAATTCGCGCTCGATCTCCTCCACGCCGGCGACGCGGATCGGCCGCGAGGCGCCGCCGCGGCGCGCCAGATCCGGCAACGCGTCGAGCGCCGCGCCGGCGGCGCCGAAGTTTCTCATCAGGGCGAAAAAGGTGCGCGGGCCGACGTTCTCCGAGCGAATGAGCCGAAGCCAGTCGAACCGTTCGTCGTCGGTGAGGCGGACGCGCGCCGGCCTCGTCATCAAGGCTCAGCCTTTCCCGCCGATCGTCGTTTCCGTTCCCGCGATCAGGCGCTCGATATTGGCGCTGTGCTTCATCCACAGCAGCAGCGCGAGCCCGCCGAATACGGCGGCGACCACGCTCTGCCCCATCGCCCAGGCCTCGACCGGCGCCGCGACGCTCGCGGCGAGCGCCGCCGCCGAGGAGTAGCGGGTCGAAGCCGCCACCGCGAGCCAGACGACGGCAAACACGATCGCGGCGGGCCAGAAGACGCCAATCAGGCCGCCCAGAAACGTCGCCACGCCCTTGCCGCCGCGAAAGCGCAGCCAGACGGGGTAGAGATGGCCGAAGAACGCGCCTGCGGCGCCGGCGAGCGCGGCCGGCGGACCGAACAGCATCGCCGACAGCATGACCGCGAGCGTCGCCTTGAGGGCGTCGAGAACGAGCGTCGCGGCGGCCAGATCCTTGCGGCCGGTCCGCAGCACGTTGGTCGCGCCGATGTTGCCCGATCCCACGCTACGCAAATCCGCCGTGCCGGCGAGCCGCGTCAGAATCAGGCCAAACGGGATCGACCCGAGCAAGTAGCCCAACACGAGCGCGAAAACCGCGTAAACGCTGTCCAAAGGAATCGCCATGGTCGGCGCTCGCCTCGCAATGCAGGAAGTCCGCCGCGAAGCCTATTCGTGCGCGACCCTTCCCGCAACCAGGGTCATCTTCACCCGGCCTTCCAGCCGCGCCTCGTCGAAGGGCGTGTTGCGGCAGCGCGAATGCAGCGTCGCCGGATCGAGCACGAACGGCGCTTCGGGATCGAAGCGCACCAGGTCGGCCGGCGCGCCGACCGCAAGGCGTCCGCTGGGAAGGCCGAGGATTTCCGCGGGCCGGGTCGTCATCGCGCGCAGCAGGCGTGGCAACGCGATGCAGCCGGCGGCGACAAGGCGCAGGCTCGCCGCGAGCATCGTCTCGACGCCGATCGCGCCTGCCGCCGCCTCGGCGAACGGCAGCCGTTTGGTTTCGACGTCCTGCGGATCGTGATCGGAGACGATGACGTCGATGAGGCCGGCATTCAGCGCGTCGACGAGCGCGAGGCGCTCGTCCTCGTCGCGAAGCGGCGGGTTCAACTTGAGAAAAGTTCGATAGTCGCCGACGTCGTTCTCGTTGAGCGTCAGATGATTGATCGAGACGCCGCAACTGACCGGCTGCCCCGCCTGGCGCGCGCGCGCCATCGCTTCGAGCGAGAGCCGATTGGAGACGATCGCGGCGTGATAGCGCGCGCCGGTCAGCGCGACGAGGCGCAGATCGCGCTCGAGCACGACCGTTTCGGCTTCGCGCGGAATTCCCGGCAATCCGAGCCGGCTCGCACGCTCGCCCTCCGCCATCACCCCGTCGCCGACGAGGTCGCGGTCCTCGCACGCGTGCATGACGAGAGCGCCGAAATCGCGCGCGTAGGTCAGCGCGCGCCGCATCGTCTGGGCGTTGGCGACGCTGCGCGGCCCGTCGGAAAACGCCACCGCGCCGGCTTCGGCGAGCAGGCCGATCTCGGCGATCTCGCGCCCCTCGAGGCCCTTGGTCAGAGCCGCGGAGGGCAGCACGCGGACCTTGGCGGTAGCGCGCGCGCGGCGCAGGATGAAGTCGACCACCGCCGGGTCGTCGACCGGCGGATTGGTGTCCGGGCGCGCAACAAGCGTCGTCACGCCGCCCGCCGCCGCGGCGGCGCTGGCGCTGGCGATCGTCTCGCGATGTTCGGCGCCGGGCTCGCCGATGAACGCGCGCAAGTCGATCAGGCCCGGCGCGAAGACGTCTCCCTCGCAATCGACGAAGCGCGCGTCGGCCGGCGCCGATTCGCGCGTCACCGCGGCGCCCAACGCCGCGATTCTGCCGTCGACGACGAGCGCGCCGCCGCGCGATTCGCGCATCTCGGCGGGATCGATCAGACGGGCGTTGAGAAAGGCGATGGGGCGAGAATGGGGCACGGGCGACTGGATTAGCCGCGCCGGGGCGCGCAGGCAAGGCCGCAATTCCAACTCGCCTCTTGCCTGCGCCGGCAAAACCGTCTAGAGGGCGCCTCTGCCGCACGGGAGGGCTTTCCCGTGGCCGAGGCTTGCGCCCGTAGCTCAGCTGGATAGAGCACCAGACTACGAATCTGGGGGTCGGGAGTTCGAATCTCTCCGGGCGCGCCAGCTTTGCCAGGGACTTTCGGCAGCGTGTCCAAACGCGCGTCGGTTCCCGGGCCCGCGAGGCGGTCTGAGTTCGCCAATTTGCCCCCTCAGTCGCGCGGGCGCGGCGCCGTCGGCGCTCAGCTCTGGATCGGACGCAGCGCGGCCTCGAGCGCGTGCAGCCGCGCCAGGCCTGCGGCGTCGGTCTTGCCGAAAGGCTCCTCGCACAAGGTGACCAGCGCCGCCCCATCTGCGAGGGCTTCGACTTCGACGTCGGCGGGATACTTCGCCCGCGCGGCGAGGTTCGCGGGGAGGTAGGTGATCCAGCCGATCCAGGGTCTGAGCTGTCGTTCTCCCGCGGCCCAGGTCGGGTCAGGGATCTTGGGCGGTCTGTAGAAAGAAAACATCGCGCACATTTCCGCGGGGTTCCAGACCTCGCGCGCGAATTTCATCAGCGGTCTCAGTTCGGAGGCGCGCCACGGGCGCCCCGTGGACGGACGCAACTCCGAGAGCCGCATCGAGATGTCGTTTCGGTTGAACGATTCGGGCTTCCCAAATGCGCCAACGTGGCACCAGGTATCGGCGTAGCTCGACTTGCGAAAATCATAGGGGGGAGGCCCCGCGTGACCGCCCCAGATATAGCTTCCCAGCTCCGGCCAAGGGCCAGGGGGGACCTCATGCTGGGCCACCTTGTCGATCAAGAGCTGCTTCGCCGCGGTCTCGCTGAGGGGGACGGGAACCGTCTCCTTCTTGGATTTCGGCGACTCCAGCCAACTTCGATAGATCGGGTCGAAGTCCGGCAGGCCGTTGACAAAACGCGAGAGCCGGCGCGCGTCGTCCGCTTGCGACGGATCGCGCGATTCCCACCAAAGGTTGAGTTTCAAGTCCGTCATCAAAGGCCTCCGCTCAGTGTGGATCGAAAACGACGGATAGATTCCTGTAGGGCAAGGGCAGGTCGTCCGCGATCTTCTTCAGTCCCCGATAGCCTTTCTCGGTCTGCGCGTACCAGACGACCACGCGGCCCGCGGCAAGCGCTGCCTCTGCCTGTGCGATCATCTGATTTCTGGGGTTATTTTCCGGCTTGACCCACCAGTACAGCTCATCGTTGCCATCGAACATGAAGTCGAGGTCCGCCTTGGCTTCGAGCAGCCATCCCGTCTGCGGATCGCAGCCGTCGAGCCTGACCGTCCCGACAAAGATCTCCCACCCGTAAGGCAGTCCGCGCCGGATTTTCCGCGTCCTGGCCGAGGCCGGCGCTGAGCCGCCGTTGAGTCCAACAATTCCGTTGTCGCCGATTTCGCCGACAAGCGGACGACGGCCTTGACGGCGGCTGCTGGGGCGCGTTACCCAAGTTCGGCTTAGCGGGCTGATCTCTATCCGCCCAAGGACGCCCGCTTCAGAGAATGACGCGCTTCATTCGGATGTCGGGACGCGCTTTTCGACTCTTGAGATGACGTCGCAGCGACGCGAGGTGTCGACGGACATGAAAATCCTCACCGCGATTCTCGTCGGCCTGGCGTTTTGTGGAAGCGCTTGCGCCCAGGGATATTCAACCCCGGCGGAACAGCGCTACAGCCCTTTCAGCGGCGATATTCCGAGTTGCGACGATCCAGGCGTGCTGTCGACGATCACGAGCCGGTTCGCGCAGAAAGAATCGGAATATTGGAATTCCGCGCTGGAAATCGAGGGATACGACCGGATCCGAGAGATCGGCTTCCGTTCCAATGGAGCGGGGTATATTCCGCGTCGTTACTGTGTTGCACGCGCGCAAATGAACGACCTCGAGCCGCGCGCCGTCATCTACACCGTCCAACAGAACCTCGGCGTCATCGGCTGGGGCTACGGGGTCGAGTGGTGCGTCGTCGGCCTCGACCGAAACCTCGCTTACGCGCCGGGCTGCCAGGCGGCGCGCCCGATCGTCGATACCGATATTGTCGGCGGGGGCGCCATGCAGGCGATCATTCGCGCCTTGCTGAGGACCAGCAACTACAGCGGCAACAAGCGGTAGCTGATTTTCGCTTCGCATCCGCGACGAGGCGGCCGGCGCGCTCGCCAACATCGAGGCGCCGTCCAGTCAGCTCTGATGGCCGCCGCTCAGCGGAACGAAGGGAATGATCTTGCCACCGAAAATGTCCGAGCGCGTCACCTGGAAGGCGCCGTCGGGGCCGATCGTCTTCACCACTTTCAGGATATGCTGCGCGCCGGGCGGGCCGACCGGGATGACCATGATCCCGCCGGGTGCCAGCTGCTGCAGCAGCGGCGGCGGGATGTGGTCGATGCCGCAGGTGACGATGATCTTGTCGAACGGAGCCGCGCTCGCCCAACCGTAATAGCCGTCGCCGGTGCTCGTCGTGATCGCCGCATACTCGCGATAGCCCCTGGAGATCAGCCGGTCGTAGACGCCGCGGGTGCGCGCCGCGAGCTCGGGGATGATCTCGATCGACCACAGTCGGTCGGTCAGGTAGCTCAGCAGCGCCGACTGGAAGCCGGAGCCAGTGCCGATCTCGAGAACCCTCTCGCCAGGCCGAACGACGAGCGCGCTGGTCATGCGCCCGGCGGTGCCCGGCGGGGTGATGGTGACGCCGAAGCCGATGTCGAGATAGTGCCCGACGTAGGCGCGCTCGCGATCTTCGGGGAGGACGAACTCCTCGCGCGGGGTCATCAGGAAGGCGCGCCTCTCCGCCGGCGTCCACAGATCGTAGAAGGAGAGGAGCACAGAATAGCGGTCGAAGCGCTCGCCCAGGAACGCAGGGTTCTCGCCGCGGTTCGCCGCCATCCAGGCGACGAAGTCGGCGCGCCGCGCCATCGGCGGCCAGAGGTCGGGGCGGAACGGCTGCGGCGGGCCGGCCCAGACGGGAGAAGCGGCGGCGAGCCCGGCCGCCGCGGCGCCCACGAGAAACTCGCGTCTCAGCATGACGATCCCCCTTGCGTGCCGCGTCGCGCGCGGGCGCGAATTCGACGCGCACGTTGCGCCTGATTAGCGACGCGAACAAGGTCGGTCCAGCCGCTATCGCGCGAGCTTGGCCGCGAGGAAATCGCGCAGCTCGGAGTTCGCCCGCTCGGCGGCGCCGCGATCGTAGGCGAGCCACATTCCTGAGACGCGCACGCCGCCGGCGAACTCGGGGTTGTCGAAGCCGTGGCGGGCGCGCGGGTAGACGACGAGCTTCATGCGCGAGGCGTCGCCCGGCTGCGCCTGGCCCAAGCGCTCGCAATCGGCGGCGGGGGTGACGTCGTCTTGCTCGCCGACGAGAACGAGAGTCGGAATTTTCAACCCGGCGCCACCGAGGTTGGCGCAAGGGGGGTAGAAGGCCGCCGCGGCCTTGAATCTCGCGCCGCCCGGGGCTTCGAAGGCGGCGGCGAAGCGGGACGAGGCGATTTCGAGCGCCGTGTCGGCGCCTTGCGACCAGCCGACGGCGGCGATTCGCTCGGGGTCGACGAAAGGGAGCCTGGCGAGGAAAGCCAGGGCGCCGAAAGCGTCGGAAACGCCTTCGGGGAAGTCGACGGCGCAGGTCTCCTTGATCCCCCGTGTGGCGAAATCGTCGACGAACAGCGCGACATAGCCCCAGCCCGCGACCATGTCGGCGATCGAACGCCGCGCCGCCGGCAGGCCGAGGCAGGAGTGCAGCAGGACAACGGCGGGAAAGAGGCCGCGTCCGTTCGGCTTGGTCAGATAGCCCCGAAGGGGCGCGCCGCGCGCGCTCTCGGCGCCGGCGAGCGGCGTCTCGACATGCCCGAGGCGAGGCGCCGCGGCGTCGAATTTCACCAATTCGTCCGCCGACGCGGGCGAGAGCTCGCTCGAAGCGAGCCCCGACAGCGCCGCGAGCGCCAAGCATCCGCCAACCAAAATGCGCAGGGCGCTCACCTAAGGCCAAGGCTCCCAAAGTCATTGCGCGTCCAGAGCCGAAGACGCCGCCGCGCCGCGCGCCCGGCTGTCGCGTATAGCAAAGAGTTCAACGGCGCGACAACGCCGCCCTGGGAATCGCGATTGCGACCGCGGCCCCTACGCCCGCTCCTCGATGAAGTCGAAGGCGCGGGACGGGCTCTGGATCAACAGGAACTTCGCCGGAGCGGTCGTGCTGGCGTTGACGATTTCGTGCGGCCGGCCGGGCGGGACGAGGTTCACCGCGTGCGGCCCGCAACGAACGGTTCGAACCCCGCCGTCCTCGAGGAAGCGAGCCTCGATCTCGCCCTCGATGACGAAGGAAATGTCCCAGCACGCGGTGTGATGATGCATCGGCACGCGGCCGCCGGGCTCCAGGCGATAGACGCTCACCTGGACGTCGTCGCTGCGATGCAGCAGCGCCTTCGCCGCGCCCGGATTCTTGCGATCGTAGGCGAGCGAAGCAAGGTCGTGCAGCGTCGTGGCGAGGGCTGGCGTCATGACGGTCTCCCTGGCGTCGCCGATGCGGCGGGCTCGCGGCGCGATCCTAACCCCGCCGCCCGCTCGGCGCCACGACCATCGCAGGCCCCCGCCGCCGAACGGCGCGAGCGTCAGGCGGCGCCGGCGGCTTTCGCCTCCTGGCGCAGGAGCTTGA
>JBEKFO010000144.1:0-9001 GCA_050013275.1 Roseiarcus sp.
CGTTGCAGAGAGCGCCGAGGCGGCGGCCGAAAAGCCCGCCGCCCCGAAGGCCAAGAGGCCAAGGAAGGCGCCGGCCGCCAAGAGCGGCGGTGACGACGAACACGAGGGCTAAGGGTTTCCTCGGCGGGACGTTTGAATTATATTCGCGGCAAATCAGCGCTTGGTGAGCGCGCCGCAGTGAATTTGGAGCGGGTGAAATGGCTCATAAGAAAGCAGGCGGCTCGTCGCGCAACGGCCGCGATTCGGACGGACGCCGTCTCGGCGTCAAGAAATTCGGCGGCGAGCAGGTGGTCAGCGGCATGATCCTGGTGCGTCAGCGCGGGACGAAATTCCATCCCGGCCGCAATGTCGGCATCGGAACCGATCATACCTTGTTCGCCACCGCCGCCGGCGAGGTCGCGTTCGAATGTAAAGGCGCCCGCCGCCAATACGTAACGGTGGTCGCGCAAAAAGCGGCCGAATGAACGGCGGGGATGCGACGAGCCCCGCCGCGGCGACAGCCCCCGCGGACGGTCTCGAGGATCCCCCGAGAACAGGAAGGCGGAAGCCCTTCCAAGAAGTCCGGTAAGCCGAAGCGCTTATGAAGGGGATGCGGTCGCCGCATCTCCTTCGTCGTTTTGGGGCCGCGCGTCGCCGAGCCCCTTGCTGGTCCGGAGTGGAAATGTTTCCCGATCTTGCCCGAGACGATGTGTTCCGCCTGGAGACGGCGAGGCTGTGGCTGCGCTGGCCGCGGGCCGCCGACGCGCCGGCGATCCATCGCTATTGCAGCCGCTGGGAAGTCGCCCAGTTCACGGCCCGCATTCCCCATCCCTACCCGTTGGGGACCGCCGAGCGGTTCATCTTCGCCGCGCGCGAAGGCAACGCCTCGGGTCGCGATTTGACGCTGGTCATGACCCCGATCCGCGACAAGCGTGAAGCGATCGGCGCGGTCAGCCTCGAAGGAAGAGGCCACGATCGCCTCACCCTCGGCTATGCGCTGGCGCCGGAAACCTGGGGCAAGGGCCTGGCGAGCGAGGCGGTCGAGGCGATGGTCGAGGCCGCGTTCGCCTTGACCGACGCGGTCGAAATCGACGCCAGTTCGCGCATCGAGAACGCCCCCTCGCGCCGGGTGCTCGAAAAGGCGGGATTCCAGTTCACCGGCACAGGACTGGAGGGCGCGCCGGCGCGCGGCGGCCTGGTCCCGTGCGATCGCTTCCGCCTGACTCGCGAGGCCTGGGCCGCGCGCCGCGCCGCCCATAACCTGCAAGCCGCGCCGACAAACCCAGAAGGCCTCCATGAAGTTCCTTGATCAAGCGCGCGTCTTCGTGCGCTCGGGCGACGGCGGCGCCGGCTGCGTTTCGTTCCGCCGCGAGAAATTCATCGAGTTCGGCGGTCCGGACGGGGGCGACGGCGGTCGCGGCGGCGACGTCGTCGTCGAATGCGCGGAAGGCCTCAATACGCTGATCGACTTTCGCTATCAGCAGCATTTCAAGGCCAAGACCGGCATGCACGGCATGGGCAAGAACCGCGCCGGCGGACGCGGCGCCGACGTCGTGTTGAAAGTGCCTGAAGGCACGCAGGTGTTCGAGGAGGACAACGAGACCCTGCTCGCCGATCTCAAGGCGCCCGGCGAGCGCGTCGTCCTCGCCAAAGGCGGCAACGGCGGCTTCGGCAACGCCCATTTCACCACTTCGACCAATCGCGCGCCGCGCCGCGCCAATCCCGGCCAGCCGGGGATCGAGCGCACGCTCTATCTTCGTCTGAAGCTGATCGCCGACGCCGGCCTCGTCGGCCTGCCCAACGCCGGCAAGTCGACCTTCCTCGCCGCGGTCTCGGCGGCGCGGCCCAAGATCGCCGATTATCCCTTCACCACGCTGCATCCCGGCCTCGGCGTCGTGCGGGTCGACGACCGCGACTTTGTGCTCGCCGACATTCCCGGTCTGATCGAGGGCGCCCACGAGGGCCTCGGCCTCGGCGACCGGTTCCTCGGCCACGTCGAGCGCTGCGGCGCGCTGCTGCATCTGGTCGACGCGACCGGCGAGCACGCAGGCGCCGCCTACCGCACGATCCGCGGCGAACTTTCCGCCTACGGCGGCGGCGTAGCGGAAAAGACCGAGATCGTCGCTCTCTCCAAGGTCGACGCGGTCGACGAAGAGACGCTCAAGAGGCAAAGGGAACGGCTGAAGCGCGCGATGCGCAGTTATGGCCCGCCGATCGCCGCTGGCGCCAAGCGCGGCGCGCCGCTGGAGCTCTCGGCCGTCGCGGGGCGCGGCGTGAAGGAGGTCCTGCGCGCCGCCCTCGCCGCGATCGACGCGGGCCGCGCGCAGGAGGCGGCGGCAGCGAAGCCCGAACCGGCCTGGACGGCTTGAGGATCGCCCAACAAGCGTAAGCTTTACGCCATTTTTTTGCCGGTCTGGTCGGTTAATAGTTTCTCATAGCAAGACCAAACGGGAGGTCGGCATGAGGACGGCATTTCTCAGGAGCGCGGCGCTTGTTTTCGCCGTCGCGCTCGGCAGCGGCGCCGCGCACGCGGAGATGTTGCTCGCGGTGACGGGCCCAATCACCGGCGCCAACGCTTCGTTCGGCGCGCAATTGACGACGGGCGTGCATCAGGCCGCCGACGACATCAACGCCAAGGGCGGCATCCTCGGACAGAAAATCACCGTCGAGGAAGGCGATGACGTCGCCGATCCCAAGCAGGGCGTCTCGGTCGCCAATAAGTTCATCGGCGACGGCGTGAAATACGTCGTCGGTCCCTTCAACTCGGGCGTGACCATTCCCGCGTCCGAGGTCTACGCCGACAACGGCGTTCTGATGATCACGCCGTCGGCGACCAATCCGCAGGTCACCGATCGCAAATTGTGGGACGTGTTCCGCACCTGTGGGCGAGACGATCAGCAGGGCAAGGTGTGGGCCGATCTCGCCCTCGGCAAGCTCAAGGACAAGAAGATCGCCATCGTCCACGACAAGACCCCCTACGGCCAGGGCCTCGCCGAGGCCGCCAAGAAGTTCATGAACGCCGGCGGCAAGAAAGAGGTGCTTTTCGAAGGCGTCAACGTCGGCGAAAAGGACTATTCGGCGATCGTCTCCAAGATCAAGGAATCCGGCGCCGACTACGTCATGTGGGGCGGCCTGCACACCGAGGGCGGCCTTATCGTGCGCCAGATGCGCGACCAGGGCATGAAGACGGTGATGATCTCTGGCGACGGCATCACCGACAACGAATTCGCCGCGATCGGCGGACCCGGCGTCGAGGGCACGCTGATGACCTTCGGTCCCGACCCGCGCAACAACCCCGCCGCCAAGGCGGTCGTCGCGGCGATTCGCGCCAAGGGCTTCGAGCCGGAGGGCTATACCCTCTACTCCTACGCGGCGGTGCAGATCATGCAGCAGGCGGCGGAGAAGGCGAAGTCGCTCGATCCGCATAAGATGGCCGACGTGATGCATTCGGGCATGACGTTCCACACCGTCATCGGCGACATCGCCTACGACAAGAAGGGCGACCGCACCAGCGTCGACTACGTCTGGTACGTTTGGAAGAAGCAGCCCGACGGCCAGATCACCTATAAGCAGATCGGAACTGTGTGAGAAATCGGCCGGCGCCCGCGCTGGCGAAAGCCGAGTGCGGGCGTCGCCGCCAGCCGCGCTCGTCGTCGCGTTCAGTCGCCGCCGGCGGCCTCGCTGGCGATGGCGGCGAGAGCCGATTGCATCTTTTGCGCGATCGCGCCGGCGCCTTCGGCGAGCGCGTGGCGGCGAACCAGCCAAGCAGGATCGTTGTAGGAGACGAAGGTCCGTCCTTCCGCGTCCTGCCAAACCAGCATTTTCAGCGGCAGATCGATGCCGATCGTCTGCGAGATCGCCGTGAGCGGCGTTCCCGCCGTCGGAGAACCGAAGATCACGACCTCCGTCGGCAGAAGCGCGAGCCCGGCGCTCTTGGCCCCTTCGGCGTGATCGATCCGCGCGAAGACGGTCATGCCACGCGAAGCGATGCTCGCCTCCAAGCGTCGAAGCGTCTCGGCTGGCCCGCCGCGGCTCGCTCGCGTCACGAGTCCTTCGGCCGTCATCGCGAATCCTCCGGTTCGAAGCGCCGACGGCGGGAGGGCGAACGAGGTGGTCAAACGAACGCCTGTCAGGCGCGGGCCAGTTCCGCCGTGAATCTGCGCCGGGCTTGCTCAGCGGACAAGGCTGAGCCGCGAATGCGCCGGTTTCATGGGGATTGCCGCGCCACAGGCGCTCACCAAGCGTAGGGGCGCAATTCCTCGGGGCGCTCTCGGACGAACGCCGTCACGCGGCGGCGCTTTTGGCTCGCGTGGCCGTCGCCGTCGCGGCTTTCGCCGGGGCCGAACAGCGAGGCGGCCAATTCGGGCCGCTGTTGAATGCGCTCGTAGATCGTTCGCCAGCGCATATTCACCGCATGCGAAGATATGTTGAGATGATTGGCGATCTCGACGTCGCATAAATCGTCCACGGCGCACTGAAGCACTTGCTGTTGAATTCGCGTGAAGCCGAGCTGCGGGCGAGCGCTCAGGAACAGCAGGCTGATCGCCGAGCCATGGGCTTCCGCCAGCGCCTGCTCTCGCGTCGCCTCGAAGACGATCCGCTCGCCGAACGGCGCGTCTCTTTCGCCGCCGAACGCCTTCAGCCGAACGAAACCAGCGCGGGTGAAGGTGGGCTCCTGCTCGCGCGCGCCTTCCTTGAGAATTCGTTTCAGGTTGTAACCCCTGTGATGATTGAGAAACGTTCGCATTCCTTGAGTCGTCAATTCCGCGCCAAGGGGACTCGCCTTGTCCTTCGGGCGTTGCACCCACATCAGCGGGAAGAGGTTGAGCCCCGATCCCGCGTTGGCTTTCGCGATATCGCGAACGCCGAGGAGCCCTGGGCGGCTTTCGCCGCGGCGGCAGCGTTCCAGCAGTTCGAGAGCGAAATTGGCGATCGGGTTTTCGATACAGGCGCCGACGCACGCCTCGTCGATGAAGGCCGACAAGCCGAACGCGAACAGCTTGCGCTCGCCGTTCGGCGGCCGCTGCGTTGTGGTCGCGCCCTCGACGCACGCGCCCGACACGAGCTCGGCCGCAATGAGCCGATGAAGCAAAGGCGCAAGCTCGCCTGACAAACCAGCGGGAACGGGAAGTTCGTCGCTCATCAGCCGAGCCGCGTCGACGGCGTCGCGCGCAAGCATTCTGCGGCTGCGCAGGAAAATTCCCGACTCGGGCACGTGCGGTTTCCGTCGCATCGGAATCCATCCCATCGGCGTTCATCGCGATCGAACTACTGGTTTCAAGTATTCACTTGGTTCCCCCGGCATTGCAAGGTGGTTGTCACGCGGGGGGAATTCTCTTGGCGCGCGAGGCGTTCGGCGGCTCGAAATTGAGGTCGAACATACTGCGCTGGCGCCCAAGCGCGCGTTTCAAGGAGCGGTGCATTTCAGGGACGCGCGGATCGCGCGGTTGAGAGAGGGGGGTACGGCTATGAAGTTAATCACGGCGATTATTGCAATATGTATGGTAGGAATTGTTTTTGCGACTCTGCCGCAAGTAGGGATACGATCCGCAACAACGGATGCAAAGATTTCTTGGACCGTTGCACTTACACGGACGGCACGACGCAGGCGCAGTGCAAGATTCTTTACGACGCCGCAGTCAAGGCGGGCGGCCAGTGGGGTCTGCCGGATGCGCGCGCCGCCAGCCATACCACCGGTAAATCATACCAGTGTCGCCCGGACGAGTGAGGGCGGGAAAAATACAGTAATATCTCATTTGAGATTCGGTAGGGGGACGCCATGAAAGCGATCGTAGGGGTTTTTTCGCTGACCTTGGCTCTTATTATTTCTTCAAGCGCGTGGGCTGGTTGGATTACTCAACATAAGAGTTGCAAGGAGGCTCTTGATTATTGCATGGAAAACAACAAACACAAGAGAGATGCGCAATGTAAAATAACGTACGATTACGCCATCGCGCATAACGGACAATGGAATGTTCCTGAAGCACAAGCCGCAAGCGGCCTAAATGGGCGGTCCTCATATTGCTTCATTGAGTAATTTATAGGCTGTTTCGAAACGCGCCGTTTCGTGTTGCGTTGCGGAGTTTGGTTGGAGTCTGGAATATGGCGATGGCTTACTTAACCCCTTTATTGGGAGTCGTTGGGCCGGGAATGGGGATTAAGTAAGCTGTCGCCGTAGCTCCGTAGCTCGAACGTCTAATTCGTAAGGGGGCACTCATGCGAAAATTGATAAGTTTCGCGATCGCGGTTGCGGCCATTTCCTTTTTGGCGTTGACGGCGCAAGCGGCTAACTCACTGAAGAATGGAATTTTCGGGCGTAGTTTCTGTTATACAAACGGGCAAAAAATTACCTTTAACACTGACGGTACATTGTCCAACGACTTTGGCAAAACTAGGCGATGGTCCGTAAACAAAGATGGGACGAGCATCACGTACTCTGGACCAGGATTCTCCCACACGGTTCCTACAACGATTGACGCTTCGGGCATTCTTAAGGAAACAAATCCCTCTAGCGGACAGACCAATACTGCGAACCCTTGCTGAAACTGGGCGCTGTCGCGGACAATGCGGATCCCGATCCTGGGAGGCACAGCGAAAGTCACTTCAGAATCTGCTAGGCGCAGGAGACCGCCTGGGTCAACGGCGGACACGCGATCGTCGGTCCAACGTGCAGGTCTCAACTCGGCCCGTGCCTGACCTCGGGCTTCTAGGATCGTGGGATCGTCGGAACGCAAGTCCGCACGAACAAGCGCTGCAAATAGGGGGCGAACATGATTTCGAGACGAATGGTAATCGCGGCCGGCGCGTGGGCGATGCTCGGCTGCGCGGCGATGGCCGGGTCCGGCTACGACGACGAAGGCGTCAATTTCGGCGTCGCGCGCACCAACGAAATTCGCACGCAAAACTACGAGGCGCATACCCCGACCTCGATCGCGGGCGCGCAGACCGTCACGACGCCGACGCTGCAGCGCATGATTGCGGCGAAGAATCCGCCGTTGTTGATCGACGTTCTCGAAGGCAGTCAGAGCGTCAGCCTCCCCAACGCCGTCTGGCTGAAAGGGGCTGGGATGGGAAGCGGGTTGGACGACGACGTTCAGCAAAGGCTCGCCGCGCGCTTGCAAGAGCTGACGCAAGGCCGGAAGTCACAGCCGATGGTGTTCTTCTGCCTCTCCAAGACCTGCTGGCTTTCGCACAACGCGGTCGTGCGCGCCGTCGCGCTCGGCTATTCCCGCGTCTACTGGTATCGCGGCGGCCGCAACGCTTGGATCGCCGCCGGCCTGCCGATGCCGGCGGCGCCGTGGTCGTCCTTCTGACGGTCGCAATCGCCGGTCGCAAGTATTCATCGGGTTGCGCCGGCGTTGCAAGGCAGCTGCCACACAACGGAAAATCGACGCAAAATGGGGGCGAACATGATTTCGAGACGAATGGTAATCGCGGCCGGCGCGTGCGCGGTGTTCGGCCGCGCGGCGACAGCCGGCCCGAGCGCCGCGCAAAAATTCCGCGGCAAATGGTCCGGCAATTGGGACGGCAGATGGCCCATGAGCTTGGAAGTGACGACGGTCAACGGCAGATTTGCTCGAGTCATATATACGTGGCCGGACGGTTCGAGCGTGGTCAATGGCGAAATCGACGGCGACCGGCTCGTGATCGCCTCGCCGGATATCGTCCTCACCCTCTCCGGCCCGAACACCGGAGTCGCCGTCGGACGATTCCCCACCGCGACGCGAACCGCGGACGTCTCGCGCTGAGCGGAGCGGGTCAGTCGCGTTCCGTGTTACGCAATCCGTATTCCGAAACTCCCGGCCCGCGCCGTCGTAGGCTCAGCGCCGATGAAATGCCTCGTCGTCGTCGCGCACCCTCTTCGCGAAAGCCTCTGCTGCGCTCTGGCCATGAGCGCGGTCGACGCGTTGCGCGCGGCCGGGCATGAGGTTTGGCTCGAGGACCTTTACCGCGACAAATTCGACGCCGCGCTGACCGAGCCGGAGCGCGCGAGCTATTATGGCTGTTACGACGCGAGCGCCGTGCAGCCTAACGTCGATCGTCTCGTCGCCGCCGAAGGCTTGGTCCTTTGCTTTCCCACTTGGTGGTTCGGCTTTCCCGCCATCCTCAAGGGTTGGTTCGACCGGGTCTGGGCGCCTGGCGCCGCCTACGACCATGCCGACGATTTCGGCCCGATCAGGGCGCGGCTTCGCAATCTGCGCCACGCTCTGGCGGTGACTTCGCTCGGCGCGCCCTGGTGGGTCGATCGGCTCGTGATGCGCCGGCCGGTGCGGCGCGTGTTGAAGACAGCCGTCTTGGCCGCCTGCGCCCCCGCGTGCAAATTCGACATGCTGTCGATCTATCAAGCCGAGCGGCTGAGGCAGAGCCAAGTCGATAGGCTATCGGCGAGAATGAAGGCGAAGCTCGGCAAGTGGAAGTGACGCCGATTGCCGATCGCCCCAATGCCATCGCCGCGGCGGCGCCGCCAGTTGGGATTGTTCAATGATGGGCATGTCGCCGCCGCAGGAAGCGGTCGTGAATTCGCGCGCGGCGCCGCCGCCCCCGGTTGCCTTGCGGCGCCGCCCGGCGAAGATTCCGCAGCCGCGGCTGGCATGTTTGACGTGGGTCAACACGGGACGGGCGTCGTCCGCGCGATAAAGGAAACCCACGCAAGACATGTGGGCGCGAGCGGCGTTCCTGCGCGGCGTTTCGAGCGGGCCGCGGCAGGTGCGCTTGCGCTCATGTCGGGCTGAATCGAGCCCGCCAAGCCAATCGAGCCGGCCGCATGAGCGTTTTAGCGACGAACCCTCAGACCGCGGCCTTCCAGTCGATCATCCGGCTCGAAGGCGTGCAAAAGTATTTCGGCGCTGTCCAGGCGCTTCGCGACATCAACTTGTCCATCGGCAAGAACGAAATCGTCGGCCTGATCGGCGACAACGGCGCCGGCAAGTCGACGATCATCAAGGTCATGACCGGCGTGATCCCGCCGTCCGCCGGCCGCATCTTCGTGCGCGACCAACCGGTCGACCTGTCCGACTATTCG
>JBEKFO010000145.1:0-8966 GCA_050013275.1 Roseiarcus sp.
GAGCCTCGCCGCGTTGATATTGCTCCTCGCGGTGATCGCAGCCGGGGCCGCATGGCGAATGCTGCATGCCGCGCCGACGGCGACCTACCTGACCCAACCGGTGACGCGCGGAACCGTCGCTCGGACGGTCACCGCCACCGGGACCGTCAATCCCGTCCTGACGGTTATCGTCGGAAGCTACGTCTCGGGCGTCATTCAGCAATTGTCGTGCGATTTCAATACCCCGGTCAAAACGGGGCAAATCTGCGCCAAGATCGATCCGCGGCCCTATCAAACCGTGGTCGACCAAGCGAAGGCCAATCTCGCGGTGGCCCAGGCGCAGCTCGAAAAAGACAAAGCGAACCTCATCTACGCCGCGCTCAACAATCAGCGCAATCAGCTGTTGCTGAAGCAGGACTCGGCGTCGAAAGACGCAGCCGACCTCGCCAAGAACACTTTCGACCAGGCGACGGCTCAGGTCGACCTCGATCAGGCGACCATTGCGCAACGCCAAGGCGAACTCGACGCAGCGCAAGTCAATCTCGATTACACCGCCATCGTCTCGCCGGTCGACGGCATCGTCGTGTCGCGCAACGTGACGCAGGGCCAGACGGTCGCTTCGAGCCTGCAAACGCCGACGCTGTTCCTCATCGCCACCGATCTCAAGACGATGCAGATCGACACCAATGTCAGCGAAAGCGACGTCGGCGGCGTCAAAGTGAACGACAAGGCGACCTTCACCGTCGACGCCTATCCCAAGCGCACGTTCACCGGCGCGGTGACGCAAGTGCGCGTCTCGCCGCAGACCGTCCAAAACGTCGTCACCTACGACGCCGTCGTCAGCGTCAGCAATGACGATCTAGCGCTGTTTCCCGGCATGACGGCGGCGACCAACATCGTCGTCGACCAGCGGCTCAACGCGTTGCGCCTTCCCGATCAGGCGCTGCGCTACGTCCCCGGCGGTTTGCCAAGAGCCGGGGCGACCGAGATCGTCGGCGCAAACGAAACCGCCCGCGTATGGGCGCTGCGCGACGGCAAACCGGTCCCGATCGACGTCGCCACTGGGCTCGACGACGACACCTACACCGAAATCGTCAAGGGCGATCTCAAAGCCGGCGACGCCGTCATCGTCTCCGAGGATCGCGGCGCGGCCGGCGCCTCGTCGGGAACGCCGATGCCGCGTTTCTGAAGGGCCGCGGACGCCAACGAAGGGTCGGCGATGCCGGAAGAGATTCTCAGAGTCGAAAACGTGACGCGGACCTTCGTCGTCGGCGACACCCAGGTGCGGGCGCTGCGGGGCGTCAGCCTTTCGGTCGAGCGCGGCGAATTCGTCGCCATCATGGGCTCGTCGGGATCGGGCAAGTCGACGCTGATGGCGATCCTGGGCTGCCTCGATCGTCCCTCCAGCGGCCGGTACTTCCTCGCCGGCGTCGATGTCGCCGGGCTGCAGGAGCCGGAGCTCGCCCGCATCCGCGGCTCGCGCCTCGGCTTCGTCTTCCAGAGCTTCAACCTGCTCGCGCGCACCAGCGCCGTCGATAACGTCGGACTTCCCCTTTATTACGCCGCGACGGGACCCGTGGGTCGCAGGGCGCGCTCCGACCGGGCGCGCCAAGCGCTGCAACTGCTCGGCCTCGGCGAACGCGAGCGCAACACGCCGAGCCAGCTCTCCGGCGGTCAGCAACAGCGCGTCGCTATCGCGCGCGCGCTCATCAACTCGCCGAGCCTGTTGCTCGCGGACGAGCCGACCGGCAATCTCGACACGCGCACTTCGCACGAAATCATGGAAACTCTCGTCGCGCTCAACCGCAACCAAGGCGTCACCATCGTCGTCGTCACTCACGAAGCCGACATCGCCGCCTATGCCAATCGGGTCGTCACGATGCGCGACGGCGTCATCGTCTCCGACGAACGCGCCGCCAAGAAGGCGCCTTCGCCTTCGGCGCCGGAACTCGAAAGAGGCGCCCAGAGCGCGGCGCAGTTTCATCCTAAGGAAGAGGAAGAGTCCGGAATTCCCGCGGGACGGTTCTGGGCGTTCGGCCTGATGATCCTCGCCGCGGCGGCGCAAGCGATCGGGCGCAACGTGATGCGCTCCGCCCTCACCATGCTCGGCGTCTTCATCGGCGTCGCCGCGCTGATCGTCATGGTCGCCGTCGGCCAGGGCGCAAACGACGCGGTGCGCAAACAGATCGAGAACCTGGGGACCAACGTGGTGGTCATCCTGCCCGGCGCGAGCGTTACGGGCGGCGTGCGCGGCGGCTTCGGCAGCGCCAGCACGCTCACCGTCCAGGACGCGCGCGCGATCCGGCGCGAGGACCCGGCGGTCGCGCAAGTCGGCTATCTCATTCGCCAACAGGGGCAGACGCTCTATTCCAACCAGAACTGGACGACGACGATTCAGGGCGTCAGCGCCAATTACCCGGCGATCACCAACTGGGGGATCGCGGCGGGCCGCGGACTGACCCGGGACGATGAAAACAAGGCCGAACTCGTCGTCCTGCTCGGCCAAACCGTTTATCGCCAGCTGTTCGCGGAAGGAGAGAACCCTTTGGGCGCTTTCATCCAGGTGCGCAGCGTGCCGCTCCAGGTCGTCGGCGTGCTCGCCGCCAAGGGGCAGTCCGCCTTCGGCCAGGATCAGGACGATCTCGTCATGATTCCGTTTACGACCGCGGAGCGCAAAGTGCTCGGCGTCGCGGCCCCCACGCAAGCGCAAGCGCCGAACAACTGGATGTACCTGCCGCCGCCCAATCCCTACAATCTGACGCCGCGCCTGACCGGCCACGCCAACATGGTCTACGTCCAGGCGGCGAGTCAAAGTCTGGTGCCGACGGCGATCGGCGAAGCGACGCAGACGCTGACGCTCCGCCACCGCATCAAGCCGGGCGCCATCAACGATTTCAGCGTGCGCAACCTCAGCCAATTTGCCGAAACGGCGGAAAGCAGCAGCCGGATCATGGCGCTGCTGCTGGCCTCGGTAGCTTCGATATCGCTGGTGGTCGGCGGCATCGGCATCATGAACATCCTGCTCGTCTCGGTCACCGAGCGCACGCGCGAGATCGGCCTGCGCATGGCGATCGGCGCGCGCCGGTTGCATGTTCTGCTGCAATTCCTTGCCGAGGCGATATTCCTCAGCGTCAGCGGCGGCGTCGCCGGCATCGTGACGGGAATCGCCGTCGCCGCCGGGATTTCCTTGATCTTCGGCTGGCCGGCGCCGATCTCCATCACCGCGATCGTCGGCGGGTTCCTGTTCTCCGCCGCGGTCGGCATTTTCTTCGGCTACTACCCCGCGCGGAAGGCGGCCAGGCTCGATCCGATCGAAGCGTTGCGCTACGAGTGATCAGCGCGCGCCATCGTTCGGTCGGTCCATCGCGGCCGTCATCGCGCTCAGCTGCGGATCGCCGCCCTTTCTCAACGCTCCGCGCGCAACGTCATTGAAGCGACGCCCGCCGCGAGAGCGAGGCCGGACTGCACCTCGACCGACAGAGGCTGCAAGGTGAACGAGCGATCGAAGCCGCCGACAAGCGCGTTGGCGCCAAGCCCCGCGCCCACGGTGACCGAAGCGTCGGCCCCGGCGTAGTCGCCCGCCAGCGCCCCGCGCCGCGCGCCGGAGGTCGGCGCGAACACCGCCCACGCCAGAACGCCTCGATTGGTCTGGCCGATGTCGAGGCCGAATTTTCGGATCGTGCCGTAATAGCGTTCGTGAAATCCGTGCGAAGACGTGTAGACGCATTGCATGTCCTTGGCGGAGGTGACGATCATCCCGAGTCCGCCGGAAACGTCACAGCGCAACGAA
Organism: Roseiarcus sp.; assembly: GCA_050013275.1. Lineage (GTDB taxonomy): Bacteria > Pseudomonadota > Alphaproteobacteria > Rhizobiales > Beijerinckiaceae > Roseiarcus. Next base: position 3,770 of record JBEKFO010000145.1, read on the forward strand.
CCGACTTTGACATTGGCCTGGGCCAGCGCGGGTTGCACAAGTGCGGAAAAGGCGACCAGCGTGATCGCAAGAGCGGGAGCGCGAAGTCTCATCTCAGCCTCCTCTCGCCGAGTTCATGCGCGCGCCGGCTCGGGCGTCGATCCCTCGCGCGGCCGCTCTCGGACCCGATCATTCTTTCTGGAAACCGACGCCGTGCGTCATGATTTGAATCAACGCGCGAAGGAAACGCGGGCGCGCGGCGAACAAATTCCACGCCCACGTTGACGCCGATCAAGGTCATGCCGCCCCGAATTCTCTATTCAAAACAATGTCGTTCGTGGCTCGCAGACGGACGCTTCGACGCCAGTCGACAAAGTGCCGGAGAAAGCGCCGTCGTCATCGCAAGGAGGCGTCGATGCGCACGCCGTCGTTCAAAGCCGTCGCCTTTTCCATTGCCGCGCTGGTTCTCGTCGCCGCGCCCGGATTTGCCGGAGACCCCGGCGGGCCCATGTGGGTGCCGGGCGGTGGCGGCCCGCACGTCGGCGGCCCTCCTCCCGGCGGCTTCATGCCGCCTGGAAACCCCTCTCCGCCCGGCGGATTCATGCCGCGGGGAAACCCATCGCCGCCCGGCGGCGTCGTTCCTCACGGAAACTTTGTTCCGCATGGAAATTTTGCCCCGCCCAGCGGCGTCGCGCCGCAACGGAATTTCGTCCCGCCGACCGGCTTCGTTCGACACGCGGGGCCCAAGCAACATCAGGCCCTCATGTGGCTCAGGCGCCATCACCGAGGCCGAGGCGTCTTCATCGCTCCCGGCATTTACGGCTATGACTATTACGACAACGGCTACTATTATTATGACGACAGCGACTGCTGGGTCTATCGCCGCGCTTACAATCGGTACGGCAAGTTCATAGGCTGGCGGCGTGTCTACATCTGCTACGACGACTACGGGCAGTAAGTCACGAATTGGCGCGCCCCTCCCCGCCGGGCGGACGCGCCAGCGCGATCAATTCGTCGACCACGGCATAGTCCTGATAGCCGCAACGCGCCAAGGGGTGGGCGCTCGCCGTGTCGAAACGTCCGTCGCGTACGAGCGCGTCGTCGATATGGAACGCGACGACCTCGCCGAGCACGAGGTAATTGTCGAGCGCCTCGCCGCGATGGTTCTTCAGCGTCACCACTTCGACGACTTTGCATTCCATCGCCGCGCGGCATTCGGCGACGCGCGGCGCCTTGACGAGCCGGCACGGCGCCATCGTCAGCCCGGCGTGCTCGAATTCGCTTTGCCCGCGCGGCAATGGCGCGGAGGTCGCGCTGATCGCCTGCATGAGATCGTGGCTGGCGAGGTTGGCGACGAACTCGCCGCTCTCGCGCGCGAATGACGCCGAGTCCTTCAGCCCCTCGCTGGAGAAGCCAACGATCGGCGGAGCCGAGCAGAAAGCGTTGAAGAAGCTGTAGGGCGCCAGATTGATCCGCCCGTCGAGGCTGCGGGTCGAAATCCAGCCGATCGGGCGCGGCGCGACGATCGCCTTGAAAGGATCGTGGGGCAGCACGCTCTTGTCGCGTCGGCGGGTTTCATAAAACATCAAGAGCTCCCATCAAGCGGCGAAGACCGTTACGATTTCCGAGAGCGCGGGCCGCGGGCGATCCTCGATGACGCGCTTCGGCCGGCCGATATGGACGAAGCCGGCGATGCGCTCGTGTTCGGCGACGCCGATCGCCGCGCCGAAGCGCCGATCGTAGGCGCACCACTGCGTGAGCCAGGCGGCGGCGAAGCCGAGGGCGTTGGCCGCGATCACCAGGTTCATGCAGGCCGCGCCGGCTGAAAGCGCCTGCTCCCATTCCGGGATCTTCACGTGCGGTGCGGCGCGCGAGACCACCGCGACGACGAGCGGCGCGTGGGAAAAGCGCATGAGCTCGGCCGAGCGGCCGACCTCGTCGAGGGCGGGATTGTCGGCGAGCTTGATTTCGAGCGCGATGCGCCCCGCCCGGTCGCGACCGGCGCCCTCGAACAGGATGAATCGCCAGGGCGCGAGCTTGCCGTGATCGGGCACGCGCGAGGCGATCCTCAGCATGGTCTCGATCTCGGCGGCGCCGGGCCCAGGACCGGTCATATCAGGCGGCGCAAGCGAGCGGCGGCGCTCGAGCAAGGCGATCGTTTCGTTCATGGTTCTCGTCCGTTCGGATAGGAAGTGGCGGCGCGGCCCTTCCATGCCGAGATTTCCGCGCCGAGTAAATCGCCTTCGAACCGCCCTATTGTCCCGGCACGAGCGCGAGCGCGGCGCTTGACGAGCATTGACCGGCGCCCTCGATCGCGGCAAGGCATATCGCACATGGTTCGCTACCTTCTTTCCCTTGCGCTGGCGCTCGCCGCCGTCGCCGGCTGTTGCGCCCCGGGACTGGCGCAGACCCCGGCCTTCGACGCCGGCCAGGGGACGCTGCGGCTTTCGGCGACGCTGGGCGCCTCGGCCGCGCCCCTCACCGGCGGCCTGCGCTGGCGGGTTTTCGCCGCTCACCCCGATCTCGACGGCTCCCACGCGCTGGTCGTCGAATCGAGCGAACCGCAGCCGACCTTGACGGTGCCGCCCGGCGACTATGTCGTTCACGTCGCCCTTGGCCTCGCCAGCGCGGCCAAGCGCGTGACGTTGTCGCAGGAGGTCCGGAACGAGCGGTTGACGCTCAACGCCGGAGCCCTGCGCATCGCGGGAACCTTGGGCGATACGCGGATCGACCCGTCGAAGCTCGCGCTCGCCATCTACGTCCCCGAGCGCAACAATCCCGAGGGCAAGCTGGTCTACGCCAAGGCGCGCGCCGGCGAAATCATTGGTCTGCCCGAAGGCTCGTACCACATCGTCTCGACCTTTCTCGACACGGTCGGCGTCGGCTCGGTCGGCGTCGGCAAGCCCGGCGGCGGCGCGCCCAGCGCTCCGACCCCGACCAATTCGATCGTCTCGGCCGACATCAAGGTGGTCGCCGGCAAGCTCGTCGACGTGACGCTGCGGCATCGCTGCGCCACCGTGACCATCAAGCTCGTCAATGCGCCCGGCGCGGAAGCGCTCGCCAACAGCAGCTTCACCGTGCTCACGCCCGGCGGCGACCTCATCCGCGAGCTGATCGGCGCTTTCCCCTCGCTGGTGCTCGGCGAAGGCGAATACGTCGTCATCGCCCGGCACGACTCGAAGACCTACCAGGAGACCTTCCAGGTGCAATCCGGTATGGACCGCGACGTAGAAGTCATTGCACAAGAGGGCGCCAAGCAGGACTAGCGACATCATGCAAACATTTTTTGTGGAAATTAAATGCGCGCTCGGACGCACATATGAAGTGGCCAGCGCGCTGGCCGAAGCCGAAATCGCTTCCGAGATCTACTCGATCGCCGGCGAATTCGACATTCTCGCCAAGTTCTACGTCGAGCCCGACGTCGATATCGGCCATTTCGTCAGCCATAAGGTGCAGATGATTCCCGGCATCGTCGACACGCGCACGCTCATCACATTCAAGGCGTTCTGAGCGCCCGAAACTCTTTATAAGAGCCCGCCATGCGCCGCCTCGCCGCCTCTCTCGCCCTGACGCTGGTCGCCGGCGTCGCCTTGGCCGACAACGATTCGTATTTGTTCGACGCGCTGCGGTCGGACCCCTACCTCACCTCGTGGAACAAGTTGATCAAGGACGTGCAGCCGACGCCGGACTGGCTCGCGCAATTCAACAGGAATTTCGACGGCGTCGCCGGCCAATTCACTTCGATCACGATCGGCGGCAAGACCTACCTGCTCTCTTTCGTCTGCGAGCCGAAGAATTGCGCCAACAAGTTCGAGGTTCTGTTCGACGCCGACGGCGAACACGCCTACGGCGCGCTCGGCGGCGGCAGCGAGCCGCCGGCGTTCTACGGCGCGCCGCCGCCCGAATTGCAGGACGCGCTCGCCAAGACGTTCAAGGGTTGATCTATTCGCCGCTGAGAATGTCGTCGTAGCGGCGCGCGTTCCCCTCGGGATCGACGACTTCGTAGCCGCCATCGGGGCGCGGCGCGACATAGGCGGGCCCGATCGGCACTTTGCCGTGCGCGCCGGGGATGTCGAGCACGTAGGTCGGCAGCGCGAGGCCGGAGAGGCGGCGACGCAATTCGCGCATCAGCGCCTGACCCTCGGCGACGCTCGTGCGCAGATGCGCAGTTCCCGGCGCAAGATCGCCGTGGTGGAGATAATAGGGTTTGACCCGCGTCTCGACGAACGCGCGCATCAGCGCCTCGAGCGTGTCGGCGTCGTCGTTGACCCCCTTGACGAGCACGCTTTGGCTCACCATCGCCACGCCGCGATCGATCAGGCGCCGGCACGCCGCGCGCGCCTCTAGCGTCAGTTCGCGGGGATGGTTGGCGTGCAGCGCGACGTAGACGGCCTTGTCGTGGCCGCGCGTCAGCGCCGCCGCCATCGCCTTGGTGACGCGCTCGGGCGCGGCGACCGGCAGACGCGTATGCCAGCGCAACGTCTTGAGGTGCGGGATGGCGGCGAGAGCGCGCGTCGTCTCGGCGAGGCGGCGCGCCGAGAGCATCAGCGGATCGCCGCCGGTCAGCACCGCCTCCCAGATTTCCGGACGCGCACGGATGTAGTCGAGCGCGGCGGCGAAATCGTTCTCGCTCAACGCCCCCGCCCCCGGCCCCACCATTTCGCGGCGGAAGCAGAAGCGGCAATAGACTGCGCAGACCGAAACGAGCTTGATCAGCACGCGGTCGCGGTAGCGATGCACGAGGCCAGGAAGCGGGCTCTTCAGCCTATCGCCGATCGGATCGGGGTCCTCGGCGGGATCCCGCACGAGCTCGCGCGCGTCGGGAACGAATTGGCGCGCGATCGGGTCGTTGGGATCGCCGTTGTCGATCAGCCGCGTCACGGCGGGCGTCAGCGCGATCGCGTAACGCGAGGCGACTTTTTCGATTTCGGCGCGCCGCGCCGGCGCGACGAGACCCGCCGCGACGAGATCGTCGGGCGACTTCAGCGTGCGCGCGCGGCCACGGGTGCTCATGGCGGGGTGTTTAGGCGCGCTGCGGAAAGAAGGAAAGGCGGAGGAACGCGCGAGCCTGACGCAGATCAATGTCGAGCGGGCGCAAAGAGCCTCTGATTTGCTTTTTCGGGAGGACGCGATGGGCAATCTCTCCGACTCCGTGCGCTGGTTCGACAGCATTCGCCTGGAAGACGTGCCCGCGGTCGGGGGCAAGAACGCTTCTCTC
>JBEKFO010000146.1:0-8931 GCA_050013275.1 Roseiarcus sp.
TTGCTTTCCCCCGGTGACCGTGTCGGAGATCGCCCCCGCCTGCGAAGCGATGTAGACCTTGTCGAAGACGTTGTTCACGCCGAAGAACAGGCTCACCGACTTGATATACGAGTCGGTGAAGTCGCGGGTGTAGTGAAGGTTCAAATTGACGAGCCCGGCGGCCGGCGCGTTGGTGAGGTTGGCGTTGTCCATCGTGTAGGCGCCGCGATAGACGTATTCGGCATAGCCGCCCAGGCCCTTGAGCGCGCCGTAAGGCTGATCGTAGCCGAGGCGAGCGGTGAGTTGATTCAACGGCACATCCGGGATTTTGTTGCCCGCGCGATTGATCGTCAGCGTGCCGGCCGGCTGACCGGTGGCGGGACCGATCGTATCCATGAACTTGGTGAAATACTGATCCTCGAGCGTATACACGCCGGCTAGGCGCCATCCGTCGAACGGCCGATATTCGATCGCCGCCTCCAGGCCGCGATGGATCGAGTCGGGCACATTGGCGGTGTAGGCGACGCCATTGGTGGCGACCTGCGTCAGTTGCTCATTCTGGAACCACTCGTTGAACACCGTCGCGCTCGCCGAAAGCTTCGCGCCTGCCGGCGTCCAGTCCAAGCCGGCGTCGATGCCCTGGTCGGTCTGCGTCTTGAGATGGGTGTTGTCGCCGGCCACGCCCGCCGGGGTGACGAAGAGCTGCGAATAGTAGGGCGTGCCGAAGGCGGTGCCGTAACGCACGCGCGCTTGCCAGTCTGGATTGAAGCGATAGATGAAGCTTGCTTCCGGCGACGTGTCCCACATGGAGCGTGAGGCGGTGATGAGGGTGGGGCTCGGCAGGATCACCACCTTGCCGGCTACGACGCCTGTCAACGCCTCGCTGGAGCCGTCCAAGGCCGTCAAGGTCGAGGAGACGCCGACGACCGCGGTGAGATGGTTGGTGAGCGCAATTTCCTCGCGCGCTTTGACGCCGGTGTCGGACTGGGTTCCGATCACCCTGGTCGCGTCCGCGCCCAACGCGCCGTTTCCGTAGGTATTGGGGACGTCGTAGTAGGAATTGGTGTGGGCGTGGACGTTGTCGTAGAAGAAGTCGAGATAATGGGTTGCGGCGAAACCGAAAATCGGCAGACGGCTGGTGATCCCAGTGTCGAAGTTGAAGCCGTCGGTCGGACCTTGCGTCTGCTGGTTGGGGACCGTCGGTTGCCAATTGTAGGTGTCGTCGATGGCGAACTGCGTGCGCCAAGTGGTGGAGGCGTCGAAGTCGTGCTCGTAGCGCAGGCCGACGATATCGCGGGTGTTGTCGCGGTGCAGCCCCAACTGGTCGCTGCTTTGCGGGCCCGCTAGCGCGCCGCTGATCCCATTGGCCGGCAAAGGCGCCCCGGCGACCGCGGCGCAACCGGGAGCCGATGTCGTCGTGACGCAACCCTTTTGGAACGGGTTGGTATAGAACTGGCTTTGGCTCAGGCGAACCGCCATCTGAGTGTCGACGTCGTTGTGAAGCACCTTCAACGTGAAGCGGTCCGCCCCCGTCGGCGACCACGTCCCGAGGAAGTTCACCGTCGGGATGTCGTAAGCGGTATGAAAGACATAGCCGTCGCCGCGCACGTCGGACGCGAACAGCGAAAGGTCGAAATCGCCGACTTTCTTGCCCGCGATGAAGTAATTGTTGAGGTAGCCGAAGCCGCCGAATTCCGAACCGATTTCGTAGCCGTCGATCTCGGCGCCGGTCCGCATGCGAAAATCGATGGCGCCGCCGATGGCGTAATTGCCGAACATCGCCGAGGACGGCCCGCGCATGACGTCGATCGCGCCGTAGGCGTGCGGGTCGGTGATGTCGGTGCGCGAATTGCCGCCGTCGGCGGTGGTCACGGGGAAGCCGTCCTCGAGCAGCACGATGTTGCGGATGGCGAAGGCGTTCGCGGCGTTCGAGCCGCGGATCGAAATGCCCACGTCGCGCGGCCCGTTGCCTTGGGTGACGGTGACGCCGGGGCTGTAATCGAGCAGATCGCCGATCGTGAACAGCGGCGATGTTTTGAAATTGCTGGAGTCGACCGTCGTCACCGTCTGCCCCTTGGGGTCGCGGTAGGGCGGCGGGTTCCCCGGCTGCCCGCCGGCGCCGGGCGTTCCGGCCGCGGGCGCTTGGGTCACGACGTCGACGTCCGGCAACGCCTGCTGCGCCGGCGCCGAGGAGGAGGCGAGGACAAGGGCGACGACACTGGCCGAAGCGCTGCTGAATAGACTCGAACGGAACGTGGTCACTCTCTGCTCTTTCGTTGGCGGGCGCGCGGCCCGGGAAGGGTGGGGCGGCTGGATCGGCTGCGTTCAATCGGTTGGGTTGGGAGAAGAAGGGGGCTCGCTCGGTCAGGACGAACGGGCGAGCCGAGCGGGGTTCACGCCCATTTCTTGCGCTGCCAGCGGATGAGGCCGGTGACCGACAACAGGACGGCGGCGATCGCAAAGACGTCGTTCACCCACTTCCATTGCGACCAGAAGATCGTGCCCATGTGGATGCGCAGGAACCACGTCGACAACGGAACGCCCGGCTCGTTCGGCGCCTTGACGACGATCTTGTCGGCGATGCGTCCGTCGGCGTCGGTGACGAGCAGCTTGTCGGTGGTCTTCCAGGCGAACTTGTCGCCTAAGGGGGTGACGTCGGAGGGCATGAACATGTTGGCCATCGAGTCCATGTCGCCCATGCCGGCCATGCCGCTCGTGCCGCCCATGCCCCCCATGTGATGGGGGTGGTCCGTCGGTTGGGCGTGATCCATTCCGGCCATGGCGCCGCCGGCGCCGGCTTCGCCGTTCTGCGGGCGTGCGTGGCGATGTTCCCCGACCGTCGCCATCGCCATTGGCGCGTATTGATCGCCGACGTCGACTTGGTGGAGGGCGAGGTCGGCGTCGCGGATCAGCGACGGACCGGCCATGCCGTTGGGGACCAGAACCTTGTCGTCGAGCCGGCGCAGCCGGCCCGCGCTCTGCAGCGGCCTGCCGTCGGCGCCTTTGTCGAGAGTCCAGGACTTGCCGCCGTCGAGGGTGGTGAACAGACCGACCCGGTTGCCTATGGTCAGCGCGTCCGGCTTGCCGGGATAGGCGACGACGGAATCGATCCAGTCGTTCCAGGAATGGATCGCGAAGATCGGCGTCAGGTAGGCCTGCGGAATGTGAACGCTGCGCATCCAGGCGCCGAGCTCGCGGCTGTGGCCGATGAAGATCCCGCTCACCGAGAGGTAGACGATCATCAGCGCGGAGGCGACGCCGAGGGTGACGCTGTGCAGTCGGAACAGCCACAGCACCGTCGCCTTCTTCGTCGCCTTGGACGTTCTCGCCCGATCCTTTCGCCTGGCCCGGGCCCGCCACCATTTCGGCAGCGCCCAGAACAGCACGCCGGTGATCGGCAGAACGAACATGCCGACGCCGCCGACGTCGCTCATCAGCACCGACGAGAAGGGATCGACGACGCCCTTGCCGAAATGGAGCTCGCGCATGAAGCGATTGAGCCCGACGCCGTCGGGACGCGCCTCGGGCCCCGGCGGCGCCAATGCGATCGGCGTCGCCGTCGCGGGATCGTCGGTCTTGAAGCGGACGACGCGCGAATGATCGACGACCGCGATCATCTCGCTCGGCGCCGCGCCGACCGCGAGCGAGGTGACATAGTCCCCGCGCAGCGTCGCCTGACGCGCGATGGCGCCGCCGTCGTCGGATAGATAGACGCCGTCGTCGGCGGCGAGCCACAGCCGCTTCCAGCCGAGCGCGCCGTCGGGCTCGATGGCGAGAATCTGGGGACGATCGCCGTTCGCGAACGCCGTCGCCTGCCAGGTCTCGCCCGCGTCGCGCGAGACCCACAGGCCGCGCGGGCCGCCGGCGACCTCATGGGCGCGATCGCCGGGATCGATCTGCAACAGGCGGACGAGGCCGAGCTTGGCGCTTTGCTCGAGCGCGGGCGTCGTCAGCCAGGCCGGCGTCAGCGTCTGGTTTTGCCAGCGCCAGGATTCGTGATCGAGGAAGAAGCCGGTCAGGCCGAGAACGGCGATCCACAGCGCGGCGATGAGGCCGATCCATTTGTGGACGACGAACGACCAGCGATAGAGCGTCGAGACGCCGCTCTTGGCCGCGCCGCGCGCGGGCAGAGCCGAAATCTCGTCGTCGACCGCCGCCGCTTCGTAGGGGGCGTCCAAAGCCGCGCCGGACGCGGGCGCCGGGCGGTTGTCCCGGCGAAGGAAAGAGCCTGAGAAGGCCATGAGGGTGCTCTCTTCAATTCGAGAATTCGGCTGCGATCCCGAATCGTTCCTCCCGCGAGAGAAGGCGGCCGGGTCGAAACGGCTCGACGCCGATCGATCGGGACGGGCTTCGTCGCCTTCGGCGGATCGCCGTCGAAGGCTCGGGCTGAGGAAAAGGAATTCGGGAGGTTTCGCGTGATCCCGGCGCACCGCGCCGCGGAATCGCTCGCGCGGGCCATGAGCGCGAACGAATCCGGACGGCGCGAGCCGCCGGCTTATTAAGGATCAGGCGAAGGAGGGAGGCGCGCGGGCCTGTCGATGCGAAGCCTCGGCGCTATCGCGCACGGGCGCGCAGACGACGCTCCACGATATCAGCCGATGCGGCTCGGCGGCCCTGGCGGGCGGCGCCGGCGGCGGCGCCAAGGGCGCCACGCCCGAATGGGCGAATTGGCATAAGGGGCAGCAGTCGTGCTGGGACGAAGCGGGCGCGGCGGGATCGGTCGACGGCGCCGCGCCGTCGTCGATATGGGCGCAGATCGGCGCCCCCGCCAGCGGGTCGGACGCCTGCGTCATCGCCCAGATCGCCCCGACCGGCGCAAAGATCTGCACCATCAAGGCGATCAGGAAGATCGGTAGGATCGATCGAACCCGCCGACGCGCCAACGCAATTCCCCCACGGAAAAGTCTGAAAAAAGCCTTAACGTGACCGTGACGGCGGAGTCGAGGCGTTTACGCAGCGATTTTGCGAGGTTGATTAGCGACGAAATGTCGCAGAGAGGGGCGGGCGGCGGCGGCCGGGAAATTGCGCCGCGGGGTTGGGATGGCGGGGCGGGGACGGCGGGGAATGGCGCTGCTAGCCGATGGCGGAAGACATTGACCGCCATCATGGCCGGTGTCCCGGCCATCCACGCCGTACCGTCGCGCTACACCTTGAAGTTCCGACTCGCCGGCGCCGCTCAGCCTCGGGAGCCGTTCGGTTTGGCGGGGTTGCGATAGTGCAGCTTCTCGACCCGGACATCGTGGAACCCGGTCGCTTCGAGGCTGTGGAACGCCGCCACGATGTTGGCGCGGTTGAAGCCCTGCGCCAACGAAATGGTCGAACAGATGTCGTCCAAGCGGTCGGTGATTTCCGCCTCAGGCTCGCCGCCAAGGGCTTTGGCCAAGGCCGTCCGCGTGGCGATGAAGTCGGTCCGGTCCCGGTCGACGCTGGAGAGGAGCGCATACGGGCCTTTCGGGTGGGCGTAGACGCATACTGCAAGATAGCGCTTCGCTGCGGGGCTCTGGAATCCGATCCAAGCGTTCTCGATCTGAGCCTCGTTCGCGGGAAAGGAGGCGAGCGCGTCCAGCGACAAGTCGCGAGCGGTCCGATGCTCCTCGTCGTACGCCTTCATCGCCGCCGCCGTCGCCTTGCCACGGGTCTCGAACAAAGCGGCCAGCTCCCGTTCGGGATTGTCGCTTCGCCGGCCATCCCCGTCGTAGAGGCGCTCGTACGCAGGCACGTCCTTGAGCAGGCCAGGCTTGAAAGCCACCCGACCGCCCGTGGCGACGGCAATGTTCGAAATGGTGAAGCCTTGGGTCAGTTCCTGGATGAAGTTGATCTTGTCCGGGAAGACCCGTTCGTCGACTGACTGGTAGCGATACCAGATTGTGGCGTCATAGGCTTGGCCGGCCAGGAGCGTCGGAATGGCGAGTCTGTGCTCGAAGGATAGATACGGCTCGTTCGCCACTTGGGAAACCGCGCGCAACTTGGTGTCGTAGACGGGCCCGGCGACCTCGTAGTCGACGGTCACATTGCGCACCGTGCGGGAGCCGATGTTTCGCAGGCGCAGAATGGCGACGCGATTGGGCAGAAAAGCGCGCAATTCGCCGCGCGCGCGCTCGACCCCCAGAAACTCATTCGCCAATGGCGCGCCGAGCGCCTTGGCCAAGGCTTCGGCGTCGCCGTTCAGGTCGACATTGAAAAACATGCGCGCGGCCGCGATCGTCGCATCCATAGGGTCGGGTCCGCCGGGAGCAGACGACAACATCGTTACGGAAGATTCGTCGCCGGCCTGCGCGCGCGCCGCCGCCAATGCGGCCTGGACATCGGCCCGGCCGAAAAAGGCTTCGAAACGCGCCCTCAGCGCCTCGCGATCGCGCCAAACCCGCGCCGGCCAGTAGGAGGGGTGGTCGCTTTCGCGGGAATAGAAGGGAAACCCCACGTAGGGCTCGAAACGGTCGCTGAGCGCGCCGATGGGGTTGCCCGCGGTCGGGTCGATCATCCGAAAGATCGCCAACGCATATTCGACGGTGGAAACGGGAATGAACCAGCGGTTCGGCAGCACATACGCGAGGCCCGACACCACCACCGCGGTCGTCGCCAACCAGAAGACGCTCCGGACGATCAGGGTGAGCAGCCCCAGGGTTCCCGACGCGCCAATTGGCGTGAAGATCGAAAGTTGCAGAATCTGCAAGATCACGAGGAGAGCGCAGAGGACGATAAGGCCAGCCAAACCTATGGCGCCCTTATATTTTAGCGCCGACTCCAGAAACTGGAAGAACTTGCCCATCGTCGTCTCGCGCAGGCCGGCGTCGCAGGCTAGAACACACCAAGTCGACGCGCTTGGCAAGTCGAGACTGTGCACGCGGCGCGAGTTTTGCTAGCCTCAATTGGGCGTCATCGGAGTAAAAGACATGGACGAAGGCTGGCTCGACAAGATTGCAGGCGTCCTCAACGGGGTGCGCACGCCGCTTTCGCTCGGCGGATTGAGCGTGATCGTGCTGTGCATTATCTATAACCGCATTCTGAGCCTCGATATCTTCGCCAAGCTGAACGATTCTCAGACCGTCCGCCTGCTGAGCGATCTGGTGGGCTATGTGTTCTGGCTCGCCCTCGTTGCGGTGGCGCTCGGCATCGCGGGCTATCTGATCCGACCGAATTCGCGCGGCGGCCGCACCGGCGGGCGTTCGTAGCAGCCGCGGACTCGGCAGAGAATTGAGATCGGTTGCGGCGACCGCGCGCCGGCCTTTCGCCCCATTGCGTTATCCGTCGCGGCCCCTTCCGCCGAAGCTCGCGAAAGGCGCACGCTTGTTGTAGATGCGCGCGGCGAGCGCGGCCGGCGCGTCAGCGCCTTGTCGGGCCCGTGTCGAGGTTGTCGAAGGAGCGCGACCCGTGGTCTCGCCTGCAGCGCGCGCCCCGTCGGCCCGCCGCGACAATTTCTTCCCGAACGCCGGAAACGGCGATACTCTGAAATCGAACGTCGGCGAGGGTCGTCGTTGCGACCCCGAGCGCAGCGAGGGGGAAGCAATCCAGACGAAGCCGCCGCCGCAATCCTCAAGTCTGGATTGCTTCGCTTTGCTCGCAATGACGAATCCTGCCGCAAGCCCTTGATTTCCTTGAAAACCGCCAAAGAACGTCCTTGTAATTTCTTTGGAAAAGCTTGGAATTTTCTTGGAAAAGTTTGGAAATTATTGTAAAAGTTTGTAAATACTTGGAAAAATTTGGCCGCCGCTGCACCGAAAACGGCGCTTCACGCGCGCCGCGCGGCCTCGGCGAGCGCGCGCCACCAGGATTCGTCCCAGTTCCAGCTCGCCGCGGGCGAGGGGGAGGGCAGGAGCCAGAGGCGGGTCGCGCCGATCGTCTCCTTCTGCTCGCCGAGCGGCGCTTCGCGGTTGAGGTAGCGGCGGCCGGCGGTCAGGCTGGTGAAGGCGAGGATGCGCGGCTGCGCGCGCGCGATTCTTTGCGCCATCGCGTCGCAGGCCGCGCGCCCGAGCGCGCCGGCCGGCAGTTGCTTGTCCATGCCGCTGACGGTCTTGGCGATGTCGGTGAGGCCGACGCCGTAGCGCGGCAGCGCGGCGAACTCCGAGAAATGGAGCAGGCGCGGCGTCAGGCCGACCGAGTAGAGCGTGCGCCAGAACTTGTTCTGGGGATGGGCGTAGTAGCAGCGGCGCGCGGCCGAGACCGTTCCCGCCGCCGTGCCGCAGAAGACCAGCTTGAGGCCGGGCGCCAACACGTCCGGCAGGATCGGCTTTTCCGCCATGCGCGCCTCAGATCGTCTGGTTGTAGGCGCCGACTTCGGGGTTCTCGCGCAGCACGGCGTCGACCGCGTGGAACATCTCGCGCATCCGCGCCTCCGAGACCGGGCTCTCGACGACGACCACCAGTTCGGGCTTGTTGGAGGACGCGCGCACCAGGCCCCAGGTTCCGTCCTCCACCGTCACCCGCACGCCGTTGACGGTGACGACGTCGCGGATCGGCTGCCCGGTCAAGCGCTCGCCCTTGGCCTGCATTTCCCAAAATCGCGACACGACGCGATCGGCGACTTCGTACTTCACCTCGTCCGCGCAATGCGGCGACATGGTCGGCGAGCCCCAGGTCTTGGGCAGTTCGCGGTAGAGATCGGCCATCGACTTGCCGGGGTTGCGGTCGAGCATGTCGAGCGCGGCGATCGCGGTGACGAAGCCGTCGTCGTAGCCGCGTCCGACCGGCGCATTGAAGAAGAAGTGCCCGGACTTCTCGAAACCGGCGAGCGCGCCAAGATCGCGCACGCGCCGCTTGATGTGAGAATGGCCGGTCTTCCAGTAGTCGGCCTTGACGCCGCGCGCGAGCAGTTCGGGATCGCTCGCGAACAGCCCCGTCGACTTGACGTCGACGACGAAGGTCGCGCCGGGATGGAGCCTGGAAAGATCGCGCGCCAGCATGACGCCGATCTTGTCGGCGAAGATCTCGTTCCCCTCGTTGTCGACGACGCCG
>JBEKFO010000147.1:0-11361 GCA_050013275.1 Roseiarcus sp.
GAGTGAATTCGCCGAGCATTTCGCCGGCGCGCGCGCCCATGATCGTCACGCCGAGAATGCGGTCCTTGCCCGGCCGCGTCAGGACCTTGACGAAGCCGCTATCGGCGCCGTCGGCGATGGCGCGGTCGAGTTCGGCGAGGTCGTAGCGCGTCGTCTCGTAACGAACGCCGCGCTCGCGCGCCTCGGTCTCGTTGAGGCCGACGCGGGCGATCTCCGGGTCGGTGTAGATCGCCATAGGGAAAGCCGGCAGCCGCGCCTTGCCGGGTCTGAACGGACCGAGCAACGCATGGGTCGCGGCGTAGACGCCGTACTGGCCGGCGGCGTGGGTGAATTGCAACTGGCCGAGGACGTCGCCCGCAGCATAGATTGTCGGCACGCGGGTGCGCAGCCGCTCGTCGACGACGAGGCGCCCGTTGTCGTCCAGAAGGCCTAACGCTTCCAGGCCGAAACCGCTGGTGCGCGGGCGCCGGCCGACCGCGACGACGACGCGATCGAACGCGATTTGGCGGCCGTCGGCGAGAAACGCGACGGACCCGTTCTGGCCGCGCGCGAACGAGGCGACGCCAACGCCCTCGACGACGGCGACGCCATCGGCCTGAAGCAGCGTGCGCATCGCCGCGCTTGCGTCTTCGTCCTCGCGCGGAATAAGGCGCGGCGCGCCCTCGACGAGCGTCGTCGCGCTGCCGAGCCGGGCGAAGCTTTGAGCGAGTTCGCAGCCTATCGCCCCGCCGCCGACCACCAGCAGCCGCGCCGGGCGCTCGCTCACCGTCCACAGCGTTTCCGAGGTCAGCGGCGCGACGTCGGCGAGCCCGGGGATCGGCGGCAGGACCGGCTCGGCGCCGGTCGCCACGACGATGCGGCGGCCGGTCACACGGCGCCCGTCGACCTCGACCGTCCAGGGATCGAGGAGGCGCGCGCGGCCGGAAATCACTTCGGCGCCGAGACCGCGATAGCGCTCGGCCGAATCGTGCGGCGCGACCTTGTCCACTACGGAGCGCACCCGCGCCATGACGGCGGAAAAATCTGGATCGAGCCGGCCGGTCAGGCCGAACGCCTCGGGCCGGCGTCCCTCATGCGCGAGCTTGGCGGAGCGGATGAGCGCCTTGGACGGCACGCAACCGGTGTTGAGGCAGTCGCCGCCCATCGCGCCCTGCTCGATCAGCAGTACGCGCGCGCGCGCCGCCGCCGCGACATAGGCCGCGACCAGTCCGGCCGATCCGGCGCCGACGACGATCAGGTTGTAGTCGAAGCGGCGCGGGCGCGGCCACGCCGCGAGCGCCGCGCGCGAATCGCGCCAGACGCCGAGGCCCTTGGCGGCGAAGGGCGCCGCCGCCAGGGCGATGAGCGCGACGACGATGCGCGCGCTCAAGATGTCCTGCGGCGCGCGGATCGAGGCGAACTGCTGACCGGCGGCGACATAGAGGACGACGATCGGCAGCGCGCCGACCAGGGTGACCGCCACGAACGTGGTCACGCGCATGCGCGTCAGGCCGACCCCGAGATTGATAGCGAAAAAGGGAACGAGCGGCGTCAATCGCGCGGCGAACAGATAGCGGGCGCCGTCGCGCGCGACGCCGCGATTGACGCGGGCGACGAAATCGGGAAAGCGCGCCTCGACCGCGTCGCGAAAGACATAGCGGGCGAGAAGCATCGCGACCGTCGCGCCCAGCGTGCTGGATAAGGAGACCAGCGGGACGCCGATCCATGGCCCGAACAGCGCGCCGCCGGCGACGCTCATCGTCCAGGCGCCGGGCAGCGACAACGCGGCGAAGACGACGTAGAGCGCGGCGTAGGCGAGCGCCGAGCCGATCAGATGCGCTCCGGCCCAGCCTTTAGCCGCGACCAGCGAGGCCGCGACGCGATGCGGGTCGGCTGCTCCGCTCAACGCGAGGCCGGCGATCAGCGCCGCGACGAGCGCTGCGATCAGCCAACCGACTCGTCGATCGACGCCGGTCGGAAATGCAAAGGCCATGCGGTGTTTCGCCCCCAGTCGGTGCAAACGCTCGTCCCCGTCCGTAGCGCTGTTCGCGCGGGCTGGCGAGAATGTTTCACCGGCGGCGCAAGATTCCTCGTCGGCCACGCTCGCGGCTGGACAGGCGCGTTCTTCTCGCGCAGGATTCTCCGCCGACGCGCGCCGTCATCTGGCGCGCGAAGCGCTCTTCGCTTAGGAAAGCGAGCCGGCGCTCGACTTTTCGAGCGTTTTCCTCGACGAGCCCCGCCATGTACGCCGCCAGCAAAAGCGATCGCGACCGAATCGACGGACTGGCGGTTTTCACCGCGGCGGCGTTCCTGATCGGCCTGGGACTGATCGCCGCTCTGGCGCGGGTCGGCGCGCCGGACCGACTGGTCGAAGCGCTGGGGCCGCTCATCGCGCTGTTCGGCTTGGCGATCATTGGCGTGGCGAACCGCACGGCGCGCCTCGCCGATTTCCTCGCGGCGCGACGCGCGGTGCCGGCCGCCTACGGCGGTCTCGCTTTCGCGGCGACGGCCGCAGGGCTGATCGTCGCGCTGGAGGCCGGCCCGACCGGCCGAAGTCCCCTGCCCTGGCCCGCCGTCGCGCTCGGTCTCAGCAGCGCGGCGCTGATCGGCGGTCCGCTGGTTCGGCGCGTCGGAGCGGGCGCGCTGAGCGACGTGTTGGCAACGCGTTTTCCCGCCGCGGCGACGCGTTTGGCGTTCGCGGTCGCGCTCGGCGTCATTGGCGTCTTGACCGCGACGGCGGGGCTCGGCGCGGCGGTCGACATCATCGTCGCCCACGTCGGACAGAGCCGACGGGTGGCGGAGATCGTCGTCGCGTTGGCGTTGGCGACGACGATCGTGCCGGGTGGCCTGAAGGGCTTGCTGTGGAGCGACGCGGCAAGCGCCGGCGGCGCGCTGGCGATCGCCGCGATCGGCGCGATTCTGGCGTGGAGCGGCGCCGGCGCGCCCGTGGCGCCATTCGCCGACACGGTCGACTATTGGCTCGCCCAGCCGGGGACCCACGGCGACTCCGCCTCTTTGTTGTTGGATACGGCCTGCGCAATCGGTCTCGGCGCGTTCTTCGCCTTCACCGCCGCGGCGACCGGCGCGCCGCCGACTCAAGGCCGGCGCGCCGGATTGTTCGGGCTGGCGTTTGGCCTCGCCGGCCTGGCGCTGGCCGCGATCGGCCTTGCGGCGTTTTGGCCGGACGGCGCGGCGGCGGTTCGTTCGCCGACGGCGAGCGCGCTGGTCGGCGCCGCGACATGGCTGCCCGCCCTCGCGCTCGCACGCGCCGGGGTTCACGGCGCGGCCCGCGCCGCCGGCATCGATCTTTCCACCGCCTACGCCCGTCTTACGGTGCTGGCGAGCCGGCGCATCGCCCTCATTCGCTTGATGATGCTCGCCGCCATCGCTCTGGCCGCAGTCGTGAGCGACCACGGGCTCTTCGACCCACAGCAAGCGATGATTCTCGCGCTTGCGCTCAATATCGCGCTGATCGCGCCCTCGCTCGTCCTGGCGTCGATCTCGAGCGGCGGCTCGTCGGCGGCGTCCGCCGCGCTTGCGACCGGGCTTGTCGCGCTGGCGTGGCGCTATTTCGAGGCGGGGCCGTCCGCGGCGCCGAGCGATATCCTGATCGGCGCGCTGATCGCGGGCGCAGCGGCGCTGCTCGTCGGCGCCGCGGTTGGCGTGATCGCGCCCAGGACCCGCCGCGCGCGCGACGAGAGCGCGCGCGCCGACCCGTTCGTCGACCTGCCGTTCGAGGCGGCGGACTGACGCCTCACGCCGCCAGCGCGCGGCGGGCTTCGTCGTAGACGCGCCGGTCGCCCGCGGCGATGATTCGGCCGCCTTTGGCGGCGTCGCCGCCGTCCCAGGTCGTCATCACCCCGCCGGCGCCGGTGACGATGGGGACGAGGGCGACGACATCGTGCGGCTTGAGATTGGTCTCGATGACGAGATCGACGAAACCGCCCGCGAGCGCGCAATAGCCATAGCAATCGCCGCCGTAACGCGTTAGCCGAGCGGCGCGCTCGACGCCAAGATAGGCTTGCCGGTCCGCTTCGTCGCGGATGAGCGACGGGTTGGTCGTCATCACCGTCGCCTCGGCGAGGCTGGCGCAGGCGCGCGTGCGAAGCCCGCGCGTCGCCCACTCGCTCGGCGGCGCGTCGCCGCGCGACGGCGCGAGGCAACGCACGCGGGCGCGCTTGCCGTCGCCGAAATAACGCTCGCGGGTGAACGGCTGCGCCATCATGCCGTAGACCGGCTTGCCGCGATGCGTCAGGCCGATCAGCGTGCCCCAGGTCGGCAGGCCCGAGATGAAGCTCTTGGTGCCGTCGATCGGGTCCAGAACCCACACATATTCGGCGTCCGGCCGGTCCTGGCCGTATTCCTCGCCGACGACGCCATGGGCGGGAAAGGTCTGCGCGATCAGCCGCCGCATCGCCGCTTCGGCGCCGCGATCGGCCTCTGTGACCGGGTCGAAAACGCCGCCGCGCGACTTGTCCTCGGCGCCGATCGTTGTGCGGAAAAACGGGAGAATCACTTCGCCGGAGACTTGCGCGAGCCGTTCGACGAAGGCGGCGAAATCGACCGCCGTCATGCCCAAAACCCCAAAACAATCAAATTGATCTGCAAATCGCGCATATCAGCTATTCCTACTTATTGGAGGTGGGGCGGCAATGGGAAAATGGCATACATGTAAACCATTGTTTCGCATACGAATATTCTCCCGCATCGAATACGTCGACCAAAGGACCTGTTGCAATTTCGTCACGGCCCCGACAATCACCCCGCCGCAGAGCAGATTTGTCTTGCATTTATTGCGATGCAAGGACATATTGTTGCGGTGCGGCATGACCTGCCGCATATGCCCTCCTTGGGCGTTTCCTCCCTAGACTCAAGGCCGCCGTGGCGACATGGCGGCCTCCTTTTTTTTGGCGCTCGCGTCGCACGGGATTTTCGCGGCGCCGTCATTCCGCCGCCAGCCGCCCGCCGCCCGATTCCTCGACGATGCGGGCAATCAAGGCCTCGGCCGCTGCGAACGACGCCTCCGCGAGCGCGCGCGCCTTCTCCGTCTTCACGATCCTGCGTTCGTCCATATAGAGTGCGCGGTTGATCTCGATCTGCACCGCGTGCCGCCCTTGGGCCGGCGCGCCGTAACGCTCGGTGATGAAGCCGCCGGCATAGGGCTTGTTGCGGCGTGTGCGATAGCCGCGCGCGAGCAACGCCGCTTCGAGGGTCTCGACCACCCAGCCGGCGGCGCTGGCGCCGAAACGGTCGCCGAGCACGATGTCGAGCGGGCCGGCCTCGAGCAGCGTCGAGGGCATGGAATGGCAGTCGATCAGGATCGCGAGCCCGAATCGCGCGCGCGCGCGCTCGACCAATTCAGCCAAGCGCTGGTGGTATGGCCGATGGAACGCCGCGATGCGCTGCAGCGCCTCGGCGACGTCCATTCGTCCCTTGTAGATCGGCTGCGCGTCGCCGACGACCCGCGGAATCGCGCCCAGGCCCGCCGCCACGCGCAGCGACCGGGTGTTGGCGAAGTCGGGCAAGGAGCCCACGAACATCTGCGGATCGAGCTCGAACGGCTCGCGATTGACGTCGAGAAACGCGCGCGGAAAGTGGGCGCGCAGCAGCGGCGCGCCGAGCGCGACGCAGGGCAGGAACAATTCGTCGACAAAGGCGTCCTCTGAGCGGCGCAGCGTCAGCGGGTCGAGCCGCGAGGCGGAAAGAAAGCTCTTGGGGTAGCGCGAGCCCGAATGGGGCGAGTCGAAAATCAGCGGCGCGGAAAGAACGCGCGGTTCGACGACGTCGAACGGCGGCTGCAATTCCGCTTCCTCCGCCCACCCGTGTTCGCCCATCGCGCCTCGCTCTCCTGCGCCCGCCGTCGAATCCCCACCCCCGATTTCATCATAATCGCATTCCCGCCTTACTTGGAAACGCCAACTGCAATAAAGTCGCCCCTGCCTTCACACCATTTTTACTCGATGGGGGCGATGATGGCGAGATCACCGAGGATCCTTAATGAGCACGCCGGCCGATATATCCGCAAGAATCCTGCTCGCCGAGGACGACGGCGACATGCGCCGCTTCCTGGTCAAGGCGCTCCAGAACGCCGGCTACTCCGTGGCCTCCTTCGATAACGGCCTTTCCGCCTACAATCGCTTGCGCGAGGAGCCGTTCGAGCTGCTGCTCACCGACATCGTGATGCCGGAAATGGACGGCATCGAGCTCGCGCGCCGCGCCACCGAACTCGATCCGGAAATCAAGGTGATGTTCATCACCGGCTTCGCCGCCGTCGCGCTCAACCCGGACAACAAGGCCCCCAAGGACGCGCGCGTGCTCTCCAAGCCCTTCCACCTGCGCGACCTGGTGAATGAAGTGCAGCGGCTGCTGAAGGCGGCGTGAGGGGGAGAGCGCCGTCAAATCCGCGGGCAAGTTTCGTCAAGTCCTGTCAAGTTTTGTCAAGCGAATCCGGACTTTGCCTTGACATGGTTTCGTACAAAATCAGCGGCTTGGCGGTCATCCGCTTGACGAACCGCCGTTTGCCCGCATTGTCGGCCTTTCCCTTTCTTCGATAGTCGGCGTCGACCGCGCTCGTCTGCCCGCACGGCGGCGCAACAAATCAAAAGACTAGCACGAATCCTGATTTTCAGAAAGACGATTGCTGAGCATTGCGGCTGACAGCGGAACGTCAGCGCCGTTCGCCGCTCGGCCTTCCCCTCCCATTCGCCGCCAACCAGCGCAGGAGTTGCGCCGCGCCGGGCGCACGCTCGAAGGCGACCGAGCAATAGGCCTCAAATTGATCGAGGTTGGACAGCACGAAGTCGAGGGCCTGCGGTCACGCGTTCACCGCGACCGGCCCATAACGGACAGCCGCGGCAACCGTCAAAGCGCCGACGTCTTGTGGGCGCCGCTGACGATTTCCTTGGATGCGAATCCGCCTTCTCCGCGCGCCCGGCGGCCGAATGCTTCGCATTCGCCCGGACTTGGCGGCGACGGGCCAATGTGGCCGGCGAGCGTCGAATTCGGATGGGCAAAGCCAGCGCGCTTCGCGCGACCCCTCATCCGTCGCCCCTGCGGGGCGACACCTTCTCCCGCAAGGGGAGAAGGGGGCCTCGCGCCCCTGGCCGACCGCCTTGCCAATCGCATCGAAACGTCGCACCGTCACATTACGGAAGGTCGCTATCTCGTACCGAAATCAAGGCGGGATCGGCGACGGACCCAGGGGAAGCGCGGCGGGGGGGCCGGCACAGCATGAGCGACTCACAGAATTCCGGCCTCGGCGACGTCTTGTCGAGCGCCGCAGGCGACAGCTTCACCGAAACGACCAGCAAGTCCTGGCTCGAGCGGATCCTCAATTCGTTCGTCGGGGCGCTGGTCGGGCTCGTCCTCGTCATCGCCTCGATCGTCGCCATCTTCTGGAACGAGGGCCGCGCGATCGAAACGGCGCGCTCGCTCGCCGAGGGCGCGGGAGCGGTGGTCAGCGTCGACGCGGGCAAAGTCGATCCGGCCAACGAAGGCAAGCTCGTGCATATCATGGGCGCGGCCAGCGCAACTGCGCCGCTCGCCGACCCGCAGTTCCCGGTGAAGGCGAACGGACTGAAACTGCTGCGCAATGTCGAGATGTATCAGTGGCGCCAGGACGAACGCAGCGAGACGCGCAACAAGCTCGGCGGCGGCACGGAGACGGTCACGACGTATACCTACACCCGCGAATGGAGCGACAGCCGCAACGACTCCAGCGCCTTCCGTCACCCCGAGGGACACGCCAATCCGCCGATGGCGTTCACCCGGCGCGATTTCGTCGCTGGAGACGCCAAGCTCGGCGCGTTCGCGCTCGGCCCCGACCTCGTCGGCAAGCTCGGCGACGGAGCGCGCGATGACGTCGACCCGGCTGGTCTGGCGGGACGCGCCGCTCAGACACCGCCTGAGCAGGTCGTCGACGGCGCGATCTACATCGGCGCCAATCCCGGCGATCCGCGAGTCGGCGATCTCAAGGTTTCCTATTTTCTCGTCGCCAACGGCCCGGTCAGCGCCATCGGCCGTCAGACCGGCGCCGGCCTCAGCCCCTATCAGACCAAGGCCGGACGAGCGCTCTACATCATCGATTCGGGCGAACTCGACGCCACGCAGATGTTCAAGCAGGCCGAACGCGAGAACGCCATTTTGACCTGGGCCGTCCGAGGAGGCGCGCTCGTCGCGATGTGGATCGGCTTCGCTCTGGTGCTCGCGCCGCTCTCCGTGCTCGCCAGCGTCATCCCCGTCTTGGGGTCCATCGTAGGCGCCGGCGCCGGGCTGATCTCGTTCGTCCTGACTCTCGCGGTTGGGCCGCTGATGATCGCGATCGCGTGGTTCACGGTGCGGCCGCTGATGTCGATCGGCATCGTGGCGGCAGGGCTGATCGCCGCGTTTCTCGCCTCGCGCCTGAGATCCTCGCAACGGTCCGGGCTCGCCCCGACGCCGACCAACGCTGCGCGGTGACGGCGGCGAGCGCGGCGCCGCCGCAGCGCTCGCGCGAATTCGGAATGGCGTCGCCATTGCCTTTGGGCGGGCCGGCATGAAATACTGCCGCCGCACTCACGGGGTCGGACATGCGAATGGCGCGACGCTCGTTGTTCTCGTTGCTGGCGGTCGCGCTCCTCGCCGCCTCGCCGCTCGAGCGCGGGCTGGCGCAGCAGGCGCCCGCCAAGGCGCCGGAGCCGGCCGCGAAAGAGGCCAAAGCGACGCCCGCGGATAAGCCCCGCCTTCCCGAGGATTCGAGCGCCAAATACACGCTGACCGTCGACGGCAGGACCCTGTCGTTCAAGGCGACCGCGGGGTCGATCCGCCTGACCGACGACAACGGCGCGCCGCAAGCCGAGATCGCCTACGTCGCCTACCAGCTCGACGGCGCCGACGCGGCCAAGCGCCCGGTGACTTTCGCCATCAACGGCGGCCCCGGCGCCGGGTCGGCCGACCCGCCGGGGACCGGCTACAGCAAGATCGTCGCGCCCGGCGAAGAGGCGAGGAAAAGGCTGTGGTCGGTCGACGGCGACGTCGAGGCGTTGAGCGTCGTCATTCGCCGCTGGCTGATCGCCAACCAGCGGCTGGTCTCGCCCAAGTTCATCGTCGGCGAAAGCTACGGCGGCTTTCGCGCCCCTCGTCTGGCGAAGAGCCTCGCTACCGCCCAGGGCGTCGGCGTCAATGGCCTCGTCCTGATTTCGCCGGTGCTGGATTTTGCGTCCTACGTCGGCGGCCCGAACGATCCGTTCACACTGCTCACGCGCCTGCCCTCCTATGCCGCGGCCTATCGCGAAAAGAAAGGCCCGGTGACCGAAGCCGACGTCGGCGACGTCGAAAGCTATGCGGTCGGCGACTATTTGCAGGACTGGCTGCGCGGCCCGGGCGATCGCGCGGCGGTGGAACGGATGGAGCAGCGCGTCGCGGCGCTGACGGGCATGGACCCGCAAATCGTGCGCCGGCTCGGCGGCCGCGTCGACAAGGACGATTTCCTGCATGAATTCGAACGCGCGCAGGGCAAGGTGGTCGCCTTTTACGACGCCTCCGTCGACGCGTACGATCCGTTCCCGACCGATGCGTGGAGCCGTTCGCTCGATCCCATCGCCGCCGGTTTCGACGCGCCGTTCTCGAGCGCCGTCGCCGACCTCTACCAACACAAGTTGGGTTGGCGAACGGACGATCGCTACGAATTGCTCAACGGCGCCGTCGAGAAGGGATGGAACTGGGGCGGCAGGTTGCATGCGCCCGAGTCGATCACCGCCTTGCGGCAAAT
This sequence comes from Roseiarcus sp., assembly GCA_050013275.1. Classification (GTDB taxonomy): domain Bacteria; phylum Pseudomonadota; class Alphaproteobacteria; order Rhizobiales; family Beijerinckiaceae; genus Roseiarcus. The sequence goes on from JBEKFO010000147.1 coordinate 9,728, forward strand.
GCTGGCGCTGGACCCGAACTTCCGCGTGCTGATCAGCCACGGCCTGACCGACGTGCAGGCGCCCTATTTCGCCACGAAACTCGAACTCGACCAAATCCCTGACTACGGCGCGCCTGGACGGCTGATTCTGAAGGTCTACGACGGCGGCCATATGCACTATAGCCGCGACGACGCCCGCAAAGCCCTGCACGACGACGCCAGGCGGTTGATCGAAAGGCCGTAACGAACGGCGCCGGGCTCTCGGAGCGAGGATGACGCACCGTAAACCACGGGCGGAGATTCTCGCCCCGCCCTGCCTTCTCGCGCCTGCGGCCCCTTGACGCCCTCCGCCGCGAGCCCTATCTCAGCGCCGGCCGTTAGCACTCTAATGAAGCGAGTGCTAACGGCGCTTCGCACCCAACTCAACAGGCCGGCGCGGCATCCCGTGCGCCGGCGAACGCGAGATAGGAAGCACAACTCATGAAATTCCGTCCCCTGCATGACCGCGTCGTCGTCCGTCGCCTCGAAGGCGAGGAGAAGACGAAGGGCGGCATCATTATCCCGGACACCGCCAAGGAGAAGCCGCAAGAAGGCGAAATCATCGCCGTCGGCCCGGGCGGCCGCGACGAGAACGGCAAGCTGACGCCGCTCGACGTCAAGAAGGGCGACAAGGTGCTGTTCGGCAAGTGGAGCGGCACCGAAGTCAAGATCGACGGTCAGGACCTCCTGATCATGAAGGAATCCGACATCATGGGCGTGATCGCCTGATTGGGCGCCCTTTGACGCTCACGAATGCAATTCGGCCCGATGGGCCAGGAGATTGAACAACATGGCTGCTAAAGACGTACGTTTTTCCACTGACGCGCGCGACAAGATGCTGCGCGGCGTCGACATCCTCGCCAACGCGGTCAGGGTGACGCTCGGGCCGAAGGGCCGCAACGTCATTCTCGACAAGTCGTTCGGCGCCCCCCGGATCACCAAGGACGGCGTCACCGTCGCCAAGGAAATCGAGCTCGAGGACAAGTTCGAGAACATGGGCGCGCAAATGGTGCGCGAAGTCGCCTCCAAGACCAACGACACCGCCGGCGACGGCACCACGACCGCGACCGTGCTCGCCCATTCGATCGTCAAGGAAGGCGCCAAGGCGGTGGCCGCCGGCATGAACCCGATGGACCTCAAGCGCGGCGTCGACCTCGCGGTCGCCGAAGCGGTCAAGGACATCGCCAAGCGCTCCAAGAAGATCAAGGACTCGGCCGAAGTCGCTCAGGTCGGCACCATTTCGTCGAACGGCGACAAGTCGATTGGCAAGATGATCGCCGACGCGATGCAGAAGGTCGGCAACGAAGGCGTCATCACGGTCGAAGAGGCCAAGAGCCTGGAGACCGAGCTCGACGTCGTCGAGGGCATGCAGTTCGACCGCGGCTACCTCTCGCCCTATTTCATCACCAACGCCGAGAAGATGGTCGCCGAGCTCGAGGACGCCTACATCCTCATCCACGAGAAGAAGCTGTCGTCGTTGCAGCCGATGCTGCCCGTGCTCGAGGCGGTCGTGCAGACCGGCAAGCCGCTCGTCATCATCGCCGAGGACATCGAGGGCGAGGCTCTGGCCACGCTCGTCGTCAACAAGCTGCGCGGCGGCCTGAAGGTCGCGGCCG
>JBEKFO010000148.1:0-8905 GCA_050013275.1 Roseiarcus sp.
TGGAAGACCTATCCCAAGACCATCCCGCTCGCCGATCACGAAGTGATCCTCACCTTCGACGACGGGCCGGACGCCGAGACGACGCCGCAAATTCTCCGGGCGTTGGCCGATCAATGCGTGCGCGCGACCTTCTTCGATATCGGCGCCAAGGTCGACGCGCTGCCGCTGCTGGCGCGGCGCGAGGTCGAAGAAGGGCATACCGTCGCCCACCACACCTACACCCACCCGCAGCCGACGCTGCGCTACATGAGCGACGCCGCGGCGCGGGCGGACATTCTCAAGGGCATGATCGCGGTCGAGAAGGCCGCCTACGGCCAGGATTTCTCCGCCGGCGAGCCGACCGACCTCGAGCAGTTGAAGCTGCATGCGCCGTTCTTCCGCTTTCCCGGCTTCGCCGACACCGCGGACTTGCGCGCCTGGTTCGCCGCCAACAACGTCGGCATATTCGGCGTCGACCTCTGGGCGTCCGACTGGGTCAAGATGACGCCCGACGAGGAACTCAAGCTCATCCTTGGTCGGCTGGAGAAGGCCGGGCGCGGCATGCTGCTGTTCCACGACAATCGTCAATGGACCGCCGACATGATGCCGGCGTTCCTCAAGGAGCTGAAGAGGCGCGGCTATCGCGTCGTGCACATGGTTCCCGGGCCGGGAAACGGCCCCACCGTCGACGCGCCGCCCGGCTGGGTCTCGGAGACCGAGCGCACCATCGGCGCGCTGAGGCCGCGTTTCGACAAGGCCGCCGCGGGGCGGACGCCGTCGGGGCCGATCCCCGTCAAGCCGGCGCCGAGCGAATAGGGCGGGGAGGGCGCGCCGAGTCCGCAATCCGGACTTAAGACCCGATCAGATGCGCGGCGATCTCGCGCGCGTGGGGCGCGCGGCGGTGCTCGAACAGATAAACGCCCTGCCAGGTTCCGAGCGCCGGCCGGCCGCCGACGACCGGGATCGACAGGCTGACTTGGGTCAGAGCGGAACGGATGTGGGCCGGCATGTCGTCCGGCCCCTCGTCGTCATGGGCGTAGCGGCCCTCGTCCTCGGGCGCGATCGCTTCGAAGAACGCTTCGAGGTCGTCGCGCACCGCCGGCGCCGCGTTCTCCTGGATCAGCAGCGACGCCGAGGTGTGGCGGCAAAACAGGGTCAACAGGCCGGTCTCCAGCCCCTGCGCCGAGACCCAGGCGACGACGGCGTCGGTGAACTCGTAGAGGCCGCGGCCGCGGGTTCTAACCTTGAGAATGGTCGCGAATTGGCGCATGCGCCCGTCATACAGGGAACGCGAGGGGTGGGGAATTGCGCTTGAAACACAAACAGCGGCCCCGGAAGGCGCCGTTCCGAAGAGTCGACAGCCGGCACGGAGTCCGAAACGGTATACCCTTGGGGACGGCCGGCGGGCGCGCTCGCCGATCGAAACGACACGACTATCTGGGGGAAGGCGGCGGCGAGGCGTTGCGCGGAACCGGGCGCGGCGCGAATGTGTGTGTGGTGACGATTTCGAGGTTGGCATGGCGACCGACGAGCAGCTTGGCGACGCCATACTGATTGAAGCCTTGCACAACGCGCTCGAAGCCGCTCGGCAGTGCTTTGCGCACTACGATAATCAGGAGCGACTGGGGGTTTGGCTGCCACACCCATCCCCAAATATTGACGAGATATCGCTGCCAGTTCGAGCGGCCATGGAGACGCACCCCCAGTTCAAAGAAGCGACAAGTCGCTTTTTTGGCTCAAAGCAACTTATGCTCAGCCCTTGGTACCAATCTCGCAACCTGCTGAGAGTGTCAGTTGCTCATGGTCCTACGACCGCAGTTGCGTGGTATCGTAAAGTCCTATCAAGAGAGCGGGCCGCGCTTAGATATGTGGCGGAGGTCTATGGGCTAAAAACTGATAAAAAAGTCGTGCTCAAGAACGGTGTTTCTCTTGTCCCTTTAGAGAATCTTCCGGCGTCAGAAAATGCGCGGATGGTTCAGGCCCAGTTCCATTTTACGCCGAATAATTTGCCGCTAACGATGACCTCTATGCCAATTGGGGCGGTGATCGAGACAGCGGAAATTCCGTACCATTTGTCTTACGAACAGAGCGCAATCGATAAAGTGGCCCCTCCTCGGTCGGACGAACTGGAGAGAACGATCAGAGCGTTCAGCCTTGTCGACGGCGCTGCTCCCGTGGTCGGCACGTCGTGGCAAGAATTCGTGGATGATGATCTTCGCATGGCAGAAGCGGCCCTCATAAGGATGATGCCGCAACATGAAGGTAGACGACCATTTTCTCCGATTGACGTGGACGGGGACGCCATTCAATGGGTTGAGCGTTACCTCAAACTCAAGCCCGATGTAAGGCCTCGATGCGACGTCGCTATTGAACGGCTGAATCTTGCTCGGCGGCGCTATTCGTCGGGAAACACGGCCATTGAAGGCGCGATATGCCTTGAGGCGCTGCTCGGTGATGGCAATCAGGAAATCAATTTTAAATTGAGGCTGCGGGCGGCTCTTCTGCTCTCGACCGATTTGGAGGAGCGCCGGGACATCTCGAAGGCTGTAGCGAATTTCTACAAGGTTCGGAGCGGCACGGTTCACGGTGTTCCCGTCAAGACAGCGGACGTCCAAAATTACGCCGCCTACGTTACCCGTGGACTGGAAATTTGCGCCCAAGTCTTGAGGACAATTGTCAGCCTGAACGAACCTTTTGTTCCCGAAGACTGGGAGCTTTCTGGGGGACAGCCTCATCCCCGAAGCGGGGCCGAAATGCCCCCCTCAGCGGCCGAGGGGCGCGCGGACGGTGCGGTCGCGCGCGACGAAGCGCCATGAAGCGTCCTTCGATTGGCGGGGCGGCGGAAGTCAGCCGCCGGCGCACGGCACGACTTTCTTGGTTAGAGCGACGACGAAGCGTTGCGTGGGAGCGGGTGCGGCGCGAATGTGTGGGGGGATTCTTAGTGTAATATTGGGGGATGTAATGGCACGCCAGCGTCGGGCACAGATGGATGGCCGCAACCCGCCAAAGCGATTAATGGATAAATTGGAGGCCATCAGGCATCTATTGCACGCTTCGATTCGAATGTTCTTTTGGGAAGAAGACCCGTTTGCGTTACATGTTGTAATTTATTCATGCGATCACTTGATTGCAGATTACGTGAAGAAAAAGAATATATTTGTCACATTTGATTGGAGGGATCGTATCAGAGAGGAATATCAACAAGCATTTTACGAGCTACGCGTTGAGACGTATGATTTTCTGCGCCATGCCGATCGGCGTCCGGATCAGAAACTTGGAGTGCGCGATATCGCTCAAACCAACGAGCTAGATTTGCTTATGAACGTACATCGATATAAAGAAATCAGCCAGGTTGAAACGGAGCATTCACTACAATTTATGAAGTTCATTTTTATGCATCGACCGGAGTTGTATAAGTCGTCGGTGCCAGACGAGACTGTTGAATACGTGCGGCGCGAGCTTAAGAAATTTGACCGTCTTACGAAATTTGCGGCTTACAGACAATTATTGGCCGCCAACGAGACGTTTCAACGTGAACGCAGTCACGATTTGTGTGACTTGGGTCCGGTACAACGTTTGAACGCATAGCTCGTGCCTCGGCCTCCTCCCGCGCCGCGCATAAGACCCCTTGCGGAAAACTAGAATCAGAAGCCCCAGTGGAAACCGTGCCCCGGCCGCGCCCTCCGCACTTGCTTCGCGAAGTCTCTCGCCACGGGACCGTGTCTTGGGTTGTCCGCGTCGGCCACGGCCCGCGCGTCCACTTGCGAGCTGCCTACGGCACACCCGCTTTCGAGGTCGAATATCAACGCCTCCATTCGCGGCAAGTCCGTCAGCGGCCCGCAACCGCGACCGGCCGCGCCCAGCGCGTTGCTCGGCGGCCAAACGCAAACGGCGGCCCGAGGGGCCGCCGTTTGAAGAAATGGTGCGGTCAAGAGGACTCGAACCTCCACCCCGGTTAAAGGACTAGCACCTCAAGCTAGCGCGTCTACCAGTTCCGCCATGACCGCTTGGCCTCGCGCCTTATCGGGCGAAGCGAAGGCGCGTCGTCTAACAAATCGGTTCGGGTATGACAAGCGCGTTCGCCCCGGCGTCGTCAGAGGCCCTGCGCCGCGTCCTCCGGTCCGTCGAAATACGCCTCACGCCCGCGCGAGCCGCCAGCTTCTGATCTCGAACGGCGTCAAGCCGTGCGCGGCCTTCGCTTCGCTCGCTTCCTCCAGAATGTCGACCGCGCCGGCGTCGCGCCAGCCGGGCGGCAAGCGGAACGCGAACGGGCCGCGCGCGCCCGCCGGCTCGTAGACCCTCAGGATCAGCCCGTCCCCGTCCTCGGCCGGCTTCAAGGCGCCGAGGCCCGCGCTCGAGCCTTCGAAAGCGAGCGGCGCGACGACGCCTGGCGCAAGATCGCGCGCCGGCGTCGCCAGCAGCGGCTGGTTGAGGTCTTCGGCCTCCTCGCGCACGCCGCCCTCATGCCATTGGCCGGCGTGCGGCGTCAGCGCATAAGTGAATCTCTGCTCGCCCTCGTCGGCGAGCGGGTCGGGATAGACCGGCGCGCGCACGAGGCTCAGCCCCAGCACGTTGTCGCGCGCGCTATGGCCGTATTTGGCGTCGTTGATGAGCGCGAGGCCGAAGCCGGGCTCCGAGACATCGACGAAGCGATGGGCGCAAACCTCGAACTGCGCTTCGTCCCACGAGGTGTTGGCGTGGGTCGGCCGCGTGACGACGCCGAACGCGCATTCGAAGGTCGCCCGCTCGGCGTGCACCGCCGCCGGAGTCAGCGCGCGCAGCAGCGTGCGGCGATCGCGCCAGTCGATCCAGGTCTCGATGTCGAGGCGCCGGCCGTTGGCGGCGAGCGCGAGCGTCTGCACGATGCGCGAATGGCGCCAGCGGCGGGTGACGCGCAGGCTGGCGCGATGGGCGGAGTTTTCGTGGACGACGAGGCGTTCCAGCGCGCTGAGCTCCTCGCCGCGCTCGGCGTAGTCTTCCTCGATGTCCCAGGCGTCCCAGGCGCGCGGCTTATCCTGCGGATAGACCCAGAGCTGATTGCCGCGCCCCGAGAGCGCTTCGCGCCCGGTCGGCTTGTGGACGAGGCTGGCGATCGTTCCGTCCTCGCCGAGCTCGACCCGCAGGTACGCGTTTTCGAGGCGCCGTTCGCCGACTTCGAGGCCGGGAAGCGGCGCCAGCGCCGCGCGGTCGATCACCCGCACGGCGAGCGGCGGGACCCTATCGGCGGTGGCGAATTGCGCGCCGTCGGCGAGCGTGACGCGCAGCGGCCGTTCCGAGAGAGAGGGATTGACGACGACGAGGGCGTCGGCGACTTCGCCCGGCGGCAGGCGCTCGGCGATTCCCGCCAGGCTCCGCTTCTGCTCGGCGAGCCCGACGGCGACGACGGTGTCGAGATCGGCCTCGGCGTCCTCATAGACTTCGCGAATGCTCGAACCGGGCAGGATGTCGTGGAACTCGTTCTTCATCAGCGTGCGCCACTGCGGCTCGAGGCTCTGCGGCGCCGGCGCGCCCAAGAGGTGAGCGAGCGAGGCGGCGGTTTCGGCGGTGACGAGCGCGCTCTCGGCGCGCCGATGCTTGCGCTTGACGCCGCTCTGCGTCGTCAGCGTCGCCCGATGCAATTCGAGATAGATTTCGCCGCGCCATGTCGGCAACGCTTGCGCCGCGGCGGTCTCGTGCGCGCGGGCGAAGAAGTCGTCGACCCGCGACCAGCGCGCGCGGGGCAGGGCGGGAAAATCGCGCAAGGAGACTTCCGCGTCGATCCATTCCGGTGTCGGGCCGCCGCCGCCGTCGCCGTAGCCGACCGCAAGCAGCGTCTCGGGGTGGCGCGTCTTGGCGCGAAAATTCGCCCAGGTCGGCGCGATCGAGCCCGGTCGCACTTCGCCGTTGTAGCCGCCGATCGGATTGTCGAACGTGTGGGCGAGCACGCGGGCGCCGTCGAGCCCTTCCCACCAGAAGAGATCGTGCGGAAAGCGGTTGGTCTCCGACCAGTTGACCTTGATGGTGAGAAACGAGTCGATGCCGCCCTGGCGCATGAGTTGCGGCAGCGCCGGGGAAAAGCCGAAGCAGTCGGGCAGCCAGCACACGCGATGGCGGACGCCGAACGCGCGCTCGAAATAACGCTGGCCGTAGAGGATCTGGCGCGCGAGGCTCTCGCCGCAGGGCATGTTCGTGTCCGGCTCGACCCACATGCCGCCGATCGTCTCCCATTGGCCCGCCGTGACGCGGGCGCGAATTTCGGCGAACAGTTTTGGGTCGTCCTCTTCGATCTGGGCGTAAAAGTGCGCGCTCGATTGATTGAAGCGAAACTCCGGCGAGCGGCGCATCAGCGATAGCGCGGTGTGGAAGGTGCGCCTGAGCTTGCGGCGCGTCTCGTCGTAGGGCCACAGCCAGGCGAGATCGATATGGGCGTGGCCGGTCAAGGCGACCTCGCCTTGCGCGGGAAAGCGCCGTTGCAAGGAACGCAGCGTCGCGGTCAGCGCCTCCGTCGCCGCTTCGACGCTGGCGCGCTCGCTTTCGCTCAACGGCGCCGGGTCGGCGATTGGCTCCGGCCGGCGCCAGATCGTCTGCTGCTGGGGCGAGGGCGCGATGCGTGCGATGTAGTCCGGCGTCGCGGAAGGCCAGTCGAGTGCGCGCAACGCCGCTTCCGCGGCTTCGACGAGGTGCGGCGCCGCTTCGTGCGCACGAAGCGTCTCCGCCGCGTCGATGACGAGGTTCAGCAACTGCGAGAGTCGGCAGACCGCGAGATCGAGGCGAACAAGCGTGGCGCGCTGGAGATGCGGATCGCGCACGGGCTCGCCGAACGGCCGCCGCGCGACGCTCTCGGCGAGAATCGCGAAGCGGCGCTCGGCGAGCGGGAATTCCTGGTGATAGGGGTCGAGGCCGAACGCGGCCGTTTGCCCGCTCTCATAGCCGAGGCTCAGCAGGCTTTCGCCGCCGAGGTTCAGCGCGAGCCGCGCCTCCTCGAGCGGCCAGCTCTCGGGGATCGCGGCGCTCGCCTCGAACCGCGCCACGCCCTCGCTGCGCGGCCAGGGCGCGCCGAGCGCGATCCTCTCGCCGTCGAAACGCCAGCCGTCGACGTCGACCGTCTGCCGTGCGCGCCAGTACGCGAGTTCGCGCAGGCGCGTCTTCAGGCGGGCGAGGCGTTGATCGAATCGCAGCGGCATGGCGGGGCGCTCCGGAAGCTATGCCCCTTTAGCAGCGACGCGCGCCGTTCGTCACGCCGATGGGCTACATGTTTGTGGCGCGTGCGACGGTCGAGGGGACGCGCTGCGAAGAGGTGTATATGACGGAAACTGTCTATCTTGCGACCATCCATGAAGAGAACGGCGTCTTCGGCGTGTCTTTTCCCGATTTTCCCGGCTGCGCGACGACGGCGTCGGACATGCGCTCGGCGATCGAGCGCGGGGCGCAGGCGTTGGCTCTGCACGTCGAAGGCATGATCGAGGACGGCGAAGCGCTGCCCGAACCGCGCTCCGCCGAGCGCCTGCGCGCCGACGAGCCGGAGTGGATGGACGGCGCGATCCTGGCGCTGATCGGCGTCGAGGTTCCCGGCAAGGCGCTCAGGGTCAACATCTCGCTCGACGAAGGCCTGCTCGCCCGCATCGACAAGGCCGCCGTGCGCGCCGGGCAGACCCGCTCGGGGTTCCTCGCCAGCGCGGCGCGGGAGCGGATCAAGGGGATGGGGTAGGAACGGCGCTTACGAACGACAGCCGATCAGCGTCCAAGTGTCATCGGGGCGGAAATCGTGCAATCCTGACGTGTCCTTAATCGTCGCGTAGTAATACTTTATGGGAAGATCCGGCGTAATGACAAAAGCTGCCGGGTCATTCTTGGATGCAGTGAAATCGGAGTTCTTTTCCAACACTGCGGTTTCCACTCCTTTGACGTCGGACAACGTTAGATACTTGCGCGAAAAGCCGTTCGACAAGTACGTCGCAAATTGTAATTGCTTCGTCTTCCTGCCGTTCGAAAGCTCAAGGACGCCGTGATCTTCGCCGTCGAAGCGCAGAAGCGCGGAAGAGGAGACGCCGCGATAGGTCGGGTTGCAGGGCGCAGCGAGAGCGAAACACGGAGAGAGCGCGACGGCGAGCGCCGCCGCTGCGACAGAGTGCGATTTTGGCATTCCGCGGATCTCCAGCTTGCTCGAAAAACGTCATTGCGGTCATTGTAGCGGTCTGGCAAGGCTGATCTCGTAACGATTGCGCAGCCCCGTCCACGACCGAGAGTCACGGCGGCCGACCGGGTCCGCGGGCCCGCGCGATCTCGAAGTTGCACCTTCCCCCCAACCCTGCTATCCCCCCGGCCTTCACCCGTGGAAGAACGCCCGGTACGCCAGCCGGGGACCCCGTTCGCACCACGAAACTGCAACCTGGCGCAGCCGTTCGGGGCCAACCCTCAAGCGGTCGCGCTCGTTTTGGAGCAGCCTCATGGCAAAGAAGATTGCCGGCTACATCAAACTGCAAGTGCCGGCGGGAGCGGCCAATCCGTCGCCTCCGATCGGTCCCGCGCTCGGCCAGCGCGGCCTCAACATCATGGAATTCTGCAAGGCCTTCAATGCGCGCACCGCGCAGATCGAGAAGGGCACGCCGATTCCGGTGGTGATCACCGCCTATCAAGACCGCTCGTTCACCTTCGAGATGCGCAACGCGCCGGTGACCTTCTTCCTGAAGAAGGCGGCGGGGCTCAAGATCGGCAAGAAGCCGGCTTCCGGCGCCAAGACGCCCGGCCGCGGCTTCGTCGGCAAGGTGACCAAGGCGCAGGTGCGCGAAATCGCCGAAAAGAAAATGCCCGATCTCAACTGCGACACGGTCGAAGCGGCGATGAAGATGATCGAAGGCTCCGCCCGTTCGATGGGCCTCGAGGTGGTGGGGTAAGTCATGAGTCAGCACGGCAAGAGAATCCGTAAGGGGCGCGAAACGGTCGCCCG
>JBEKFO010000149.1:0-8829 GCA_050013275.1 Roseiarcus sp.
GTCTCCGAGCCGCAATTGGCGGCGCTGAAGGCCGCCGCGCAGAAGGCGCGGGCGGCCGTCGGGTTCGAACTCGTCGATGAACGCACTTCAGGCGTGCGCATCGGCGCGCCGTTGAAAATCGTCGATAAGATCGCGATGATCGGCGACTCGGTGACGCTCGAAAAGGCGGGTGGGTCCGTCACATTGGCGTTCCAGTATCGGACCGGCGCGGACGCCGATCTCGCCGCGCTCTACGCGAAGCTGACAGCCGACGAGAAAGGCCGGAAGATTTCCTATAAGGCGATGAAGGCGGACGAATTCTTCGTGGTCGCGGGCGAACTGGTCGGCGGGCGAAAATTCTACATCCGCTTCGCCAAGGCGCCGGCGAGCTGGCCCGACGGGCCCTCGCTGCGTGGGTTCACATTCGCCTATCCGATCGATCAGGCGGCGGACTTCGACAAGGTCGCCTTGGCGGTCGCCAATTCCTTCGAGCCATTCTCCTCGTCGCCAGCGAGTCTCGACACCGCGACCGCGCGGGCAATGTCGACCCTGACGTGGCGCGACATCGTGAAGGTCGCGTCGGAGAACGCGACCGCGTCGACCGGCCAACCGACGCCGCCGAGCGCGAACGCGGGCGCCAAGCCGCCGCCGAGCGCGCCCGAATTGACGACGACAGGCTTGATCGTCGCCGCGGGTCAGGCGCTGACGGCGATCAGCGCCGCCGACTGCGCCAATCCAACCGTCGACGGCAAGGGCGCCAAGATCCTGCGTGCGGACGCTGCGAGCGGGCTTGCGCTCCTCACCGGCGATTTTGGCGCGGGCGTGGCGCCGCCGAGCTTCGGCGTCGGTTCGGGCGAGCTCGTCGTGCTGAGCCTCGAGCCGGGCGCGACGCCCGAGAAGATCTCGCTGCAAGCGAGCGCCGCGACGCCGACGCCGGCCGGCGGGGGAGGCCAGGCGATCGTCGCCGCGTTGACGCAAAGCGCGAGCGGCGCGCCGGCGTTCGATCGCAAGGGGGATCTCGAAGCGCTGGTTGCGCCGATCAAGGGCGAACCCAAGCGCGTCGCCGGCGTCGTGCTCGCCGAGCCGCACGCTTTGATCGCGCTCGACGCCATCAGACGCTTTCTCGGCGAGGGGGGCGCGGCGGCGCTGCCTGACGCGTCGGACCTCGCCGCCGGCGAGATCGCGAGCGCGAAGCGCGCCTCGATCGTAAAGATCGTTTGCCGCCCATGAACGTCTACGGCGCGGCGCGCGGCGCGCGTGTTCTGGTCTTCGATTCGGGCCTCGGCGGCCTGACGGTGCTCGCCGCGGTCGCGCGGTCGCGACCGGACGTCGAACTGATCTACGCCGCTGACGACGCGTTCTTTCCCTATGGCGCGCTCGGCGAGCCGGAACTGGTCGCCCGCGTCGGCGAGGTGGTGGCCGGCCTGATCGAGCGCTGCGCGCCCGACCTGGCGGTGATCGCCTGCAACACCGCCTCGACGCTGGTCTTGGCGCCGCTGCGGACGGCGTTTCCCGGCCTGCCGTTCGTCGGCACGGTGCCGGCGATCAAGCCGGCGGCGGAAGCCTCGCGGACGCGCCTCGTCAGCGTGCTGGCGACCCCGGGCACCGTCGCGCGCGACTACACCCGCGCTCTGGTGCGCGATTTTGCCGGCGATTGCGAGGTCACGCTGGTCGGCTCGGCGCGTCTGGCGGGCCTCGCCGAGCGCTTCCTGCGCGGCGAGGCGATCGACGAGGCCGAAATCGCGCGCGAGATCGCGCCGTGCTTCGTCGAGCGCGGCGAGGGCCGGACCGATCAAGTGGTTCTCGCCTGCACGCATTTTCCCTTGCTCATCGAGCATTTCGACCGCCTCGCGCCCTGGCCGGTCGATTTCGTCGATCCCGCGCCGGCGATCGCGCGCCGGGTCGACGCGCTCCTGGGCGGGCGGCGCGGCGCGCCGCGGACCCCGGGGGCCCTTTCGCCCGCGATCTTCACCAGCGGCCGGGCGCCCTCGGCCGAATTGCAAAAGGCCTTGCGCCGGCTTGGCTTGACGGCTACCTCGGCGGACGAGCGCGCAGCGGCGATTTGAAGCCGCGGCGACGTGGGACGGAGGATGCGCAGGGCGGGAATTCAACCTCGGCGTCCCGCAAGGCGTTCGCTGAGATTATCGAAAGGCCGTTTGGATGCGCACTGCCGTTGGACAGCCCGTACGCCTCGAAGACTATCGCGTCCCCGACTACCTCGTCGATTCCGTCGAACTCGACATCTCGCTCGACCGCAACGCGACGCGAGTCGTCGCCGTGTTGACGATGCGCCCCCATCCGCAGGGGCGCCCCGGCGCCGCGCTCACGCTCGACGGCGATGAACTCCATTTTGTCGGCGCGGCGCTCGACAACGCGGCGCTCGAGCCGTCCGGCTACGAGGTCAGCCCGTCCGCGTTCGTCCTGCCCGATCCGCCGCGCCGCCCCTTCACGCTGCGCATCGAAACGCGGCTCGATCCAGCCGGCAACACCAAGCTGATGGGGCTTTACCGGTCCGGTTCGGCCTATTGCACGCAGTGCGAGGCCGAGGGCTTTCGCCGCATCGCCTATTTTCTCGACCGGCCGGACGTCCTGGCGACCTACCGGGTGCGCATCGAGGCGAACAAGGCGGAGGCGCCGGTTCTGCTCGCCAACGGCAATCTCGAAAGCGCCGGCGAAGCCGACGAGGGCCGCCACTGGGCGGTTTGGAGCGATCCGTTCAGGAAGCCCTGCTATCTCTTCGCGCTGGTCGCGGGCGATCTCGCTCAAGTGGCCGACGATTTCGTCACCATGTCGGGACGACGGGTGGCGCTCGGCATCTACGTCGAGCGCGGCCGGGAGGAGCGTGCGTCCTATGCGATGGACGCGCTGAAGCGCGCGATGGCTTGGGACGAGCGCGCCTACGGGCGCGAGTACGACCTCGATCGCTTCAACATCGTCGCGGTGTCCGACTTCAATATGGGCGCGATGGAGAACAAGGGCCTCAACGTTTTCAACGACAAATATGTGCTCGCGTCGCCGGAGACCGCGACCGACGTCGATTACGCCGGCATCGAGGGCGTCGTCGCTCACGAATATTTTCACAACTGGACCGGCAATCGCATCACCTGCCGCGATTGGTTTCAGTTGTGCCTGAAGGAGGGTCTGACCGTCTTTCGCGACCAGGAATTCTCCGCCGATCAGCGCTCGGCGCCGGTCAAGCGCATCGCCGACGTGCGCGCGTTGAGGGTGTCGCAATTTCCCGAGGACGCCGGGCCGCTGGCGCACCCCGTGCGCCCCGCCCTCTATCACGAGATCAACAACTTCTACACGGCGACGGTCTATCAGAAGGGCGCCGAAGTCATCCGCATGCTCAAGACGCTGATAGGCGCTGAGGCGTTCCGCGCCGGGATGGACCTCTATTTCAAGCGCTGCGACGGCACAGCGGCGACGGTCGAAGACTTCCTGGCCTGCTTTGCCGAAAGCTCCGGGCGTGACCTTACCGAATTCAAGCTCTGGTATTCCCAGGCCGGCACGCCGCTTCTGACCGTTCGCACCGCCTTTGACGCCTCGCGCAAGGCGTTCCGCGTCGAAATCGCGCAGTCCCTGGCGCCGACCCCGGGCCAGACGGAGAAATCGCCGATGACGATGCCGATCGCGCTCGGCCTCGTCGATCCCGAGGGTGCGGAGGTCGAACTCGCCTGCGCCGACGCGAGCCCCGCCGAATTGCGCTCGGGAGTCTTCGCGCTGGAGGGCGCGCGGCGCACCCTCGAATTTACCGGCGTTTCGCGCCGTCCGGCGCTGTCGTTCCTGCGTCGCTTCTCCGCGCCCGTGCGCGTCGACGACGATCTTTCCGAGGACGATCTCGTCACGCTGCTCAAGCACGATCGCGACAGCTTCAATCGTTGGCAGGCGTTGCAGACCTTGGCGACGCGCTTGCTGCTGCGCTGCGTGGCGGCGATCCGTTCGGGTAGCCCGCGAACGCCCGAGGCCGCGTTCATCGACGCCTGCGGCTCGGTCATCGCGGACGCGTTAAGCGGACGCATCGACCCGGCTTTCGCCGCGCAGGCGCTCGCTCTGCCCAGCGAAGCCGATATCGCGCGCGAAATGGCGGTGAACGTCGATCCCGACGCGATCTACCGCGCGCGCGAAAACCTGCGCGGCGCGCTGGGGCGCGCACACGCGGTCGACTTGATCGCGCTCTACGACGCCATGGCCGACGACGCGCCGTTCAATCCCGACGCGGCGGGCGCCGGCCGCCGCGCGCTGCGCAATGGCGCGCTTGCGATGTTCGTCGCGGGCGCCGCGGTCGAAGGCGGCGCGCGCGCGCATCGTCAATTCGCCGAGGCCGACAACATGACGGCGCGCCTTGGCGCGCTCGCCGCGATCGCAATGATCCCCGGCGTGCGGCGCGAGCGCGCATTCGACTCCTTCGCGCGCCGCTTCGCCGCCGAACCGCTCATTCTCGACAAATGGTTCGCCCTGCAGGCGCAAATCCCGGAACGGCGGACGGTGGAGCGCGTGCGCGGCCTGATGACCCACCATGCGTTCTCGCTGAGCAATCCCAACCGGGTGCGGGCGCTGCTCGGCGGCTTCACCGCCAACGCGACGCAGTTCAATCGGGCCGACGGCGCGGGCTACGACCTCATTTGCGAGGTGGTGCTGACGCTCGATCCGACCAACCCGCAAGTCGCCGCCCGCCTGTTGACGGCGATGCGCTCCTGGCGATCGCTCGAAGCCGGCCGCCAGGCCAAGGCGGAAGCCGTATTGCGGCGCATCATCGCCCAGCCGAACCTCTCGACCGACGTGCGGGACATCGTGACCCGCTCGCTCGCCTGAGGCGTAGCGCGCAAAGGCGGGCGCCGCCATTCCCTTCAGGCCGCTTCGCCGAGAATGGCGAGCCGAATACCCGCGTATGCGGCGGTGGATTCCGCCGCGCCACGCGGGCGACTCCGCGCCCTCGAGGACTCGAAAAAAAATTCCCGTCAACGATTCATTAAGGTCTGGACAAAGATTCTCACAAAGATTCTTATCGCACTGATTCGGGTCGTTGCGGCGGTTCGCCCGATCTCAGTTCGACAAGGGTATTGGGGGTTTGCGATGACGCGTGCAAGCGCGGCAATCGGGGAGTCGCGACCGCGGCCTGGCCAAATCGACGCCCTGGCGTCGGCGCGAAACGAAAGGGCCCCGGCCTCGACGAGCGCGGCCAAAGCCTGGCTTCCGGCGCTCCCGCCGATCATGGTCGCGCTTCTTCTCATCGCATTGATCGCGCTAGCGTTTCAGCATTTGCGTGCGGAGCGCGAGCGGATGCTGGAGACCGCCGCCGTCGAACTCGACCTGCGCGCCACGGCGCTCGCTCGCAGCCTCGACGATGCGCTGGCCGCCTCGCCGGCGCTGGCTCCCGCCGACGTTCTGCACGCCGTCCTCGCGGCCAACCCGGAATTGCGCCCGAGCGAAGCGGTTGTGGCCGACGCTAGCGGTCTGGTGATCGCCAGCGAGCCCCCGTTGGGACAAGCGAATGCGACGCTGGCGAGCCTGCTCGGCGTCAGCGAGCCATTGACGATCCTTGCGGACAAGGCCGGCGCGCTGCCGATCAAAACGGACGACGGCGAGGAACGATACGCGGCGGTGCGCAACTTGCGCTCGACTTCCGGTCAGGTCGCGTTCGCCGCGCCGGTGAGCGAAATGCTCGCGCCCTGGCGTCAATCGGCGCTGATGATGATCCTGCTGCTCGGATCGACCGGCTTGGCCCTCGTGGGCGCGACGAGCGCCTACGCGCTGCAACTGCGAAGCGCGCGCGCGCGCGCGCGCAACGATGCGATGGCGCGCGCCCACGTCGATCTCGCGCTCAACCGCGGCCGTTGCGGCTTGTGGAACTGGGACTTGGCGCGAGGCCACGTCGCGTGGTCGAAATCGATGTTCGAAATGCTCGACCTGCCGCCGTCCTCGCGCCATCTTTCGATCCACGAGTTGCAGGCGATGATCCATCCCGATGATGAGGATCTGACGGCGATCGCCAAACGCGCGGTCGAGGCGCGGTTGTCGTCTGTCGATCTCGAATTCCGCATGCGCAACCGGGACGGCGAGTGGGTCTGGCTGCGAAAGCGCGCCGAACTGGTCGAGGATCCGACGAGCGGGGCGTGGCGGCTCGTCGGCATCGCGGTGGACATCTCCGACCAGAAGCGCGAAGCGGAAATGTCGGCGACCGCCGACCAGCGCCTGCGCGAAGCGATCGAGGCGATTTCCGAGGCTTTTGTGCTGTGGGACTCGTCCAATCGCCTGGTGCTGTGCAATTCGAAGTATCAACGGCTTCATAATCTGCCTGATGAAGCGATCCGGGCCGGAGCGGCCTATTCCGAGCTTGCGGCGCTCGGCGCCGCGCCGCTCGTCGACAGGGAAACGATCGTCAGTCCCGGCGAGCCGGCGGACGACGACGGCCACGCCAAGACCTATGAGGCGCGTCTGGCCGATGGGCGCTGGCTGCAAGTCAACGAGCGCCGAACCCGCGACGGCGGCTACGTTTCGGTCGGCACGGACATCACCGATCTCAAGGAGCATGAGCAGCAGTTGGTCCGATCCGAGCAGCTTTTGCTCGCGACCGTCGCCCAGTTGCGTCAGTCGCGTCGATCGCTGGAGGCGCAGGCGCAGCAATTGGCGGATCTCGCCGAGCGCTATCACGAGCAAAAGGCGCAAGCGGAAATGGCCAATCGCGCCAAGGCCGAGTTTCTCGCCAACATGAGCCACGAATTGCGCACGCCGCTCAACGCGATCATCGGCTTTTCGCAGTTGATGGAGGGCGAGACCTTCGGACCGCTCGGATCGGAAAAATACCGCGACTACTGCTCGCATATCTTGTCGAGCGGGCAATACCTGCTCAACGTGTTCTCCGACGTGCTCGACATGTCGCGCCTCGAATCCGGGCGCATCCGGCTCAAACACTCGCAATTCAAGGTCGAAAAGGCGGTCAACAAGGCGGTGCTCGACGTCGCGTCGGCCGCTCGCGAGAAGCGCGTGAACATCGAGGTCGAGGTGAACAGCGTCGACACGCTCGACGCCGACCCGGGCGCGGTCGAGAAGATCCTGGTGACGTTGCTGCGCAACGCCGTGAAGTTCTCGCCCGAAGGCGGCGCGGTCTCGATCGGCGCACAGGCCTTCACCGATCAGATCTACTTCTACGTGGAGGACGGCGGCCCCGGCATTGCGAGCGAGGACATCTCCCGGCTCGGCCGTCCCTTCGAACAGGCCGACACCACCATGGCCAACGGCATGAAGGGCTCGGGGCTCGGCTTGGCGATCGCCAATTCGCTGGTCGAATTGCACGGCGGCGCCTTGCGGATCACCTCGAAGCCGGGCGAGGGCACGGTCGTGCTGGTAAGCTTGCCGAAGTCGGCGCGAAGCCCGCGCGCCCTGGCGCTGGCGGCCGTCGCGTAGCGTCGCGCGCGGCGCTTGCGGGGCTTGACCTGCGCGCTACGCGATCTTGTCGTGCACGATCTTCGCCAGTTGGACATAATCGATCTTGCCTGAACCGAGCAGAGGCAAGGCGTCGAGAACGAGGACCATGGCGGGCGCCATGAGTTCCGACGCGCCCTTGATCTTCATCCAGGCCTGCACTTCGGCGCGCGTCGCGCCGGGCTTGGTCGTTGCCATGATGATGCGCTCGCCCCTCTTGGCGTCGGGCGTCGCGACGACGGCGGGAGGATGCTCAGGCCACAAGGCCGACGCGAGGTCTTCGACCGCGGCGAGGGAGATCATTTCGCCCGCGATATTGGCGAAGCGCTTGGCCCGACCCTTGATCGTGACGAAACCCTCGCGATCGACTGTGACGACGTCGCCGGTGTCGTGCCAGCCGAGCGGCGGCGCCTCGATCTCGCCGGGATTGTCGGCGCGATAATAGCCGGCCATGACGTTGGGACCGCGCACGTAGAGCCGGCCGCCGATGTCGATGCCGGGGACGGATTCGAGACGATGTTCGACGGCGGGCAACAGGCGGCCGACCGTGCCGCTGCGGTTGAACATGTGCGTATTGACCGCGAGCACGGGCGAAGCCTCGGTGACGCCGTAGCCCTCGAGAATGCGCAGACCGAATTTCTCCATATAGATCCGGCGCGTCTCCGCCTTGACCGGTTCCGCGCCGCTGACGAGATAGCGCACGGTGTGGAAGTCGTAAGGGTTGGCGGCGCGCGCGTAGCCCGCCAGGAAGGTGTCGGTGCCGAACAGCGCGGTGGCGTTGACTTTGTATACCAGCTCCGGGATCTGCCGATAATGCAGGGGGGTGGGATACAAGTAGACCTTCATCCCCGTCATCATCCCCAGCAACAATCCGCCGGTCAGGCCGAAGGCGTGGAAAATCGGCAACGGGTTGAAGACGATGTCCGCCGAGGTGAAATCGAAGCGCGCGGTGATCTGCGCGACATTGGCGAGAATGTTGGCGTGCGTCAGCACGACGCCCTTCGGCATGCCCTCCGATCCGGAGGTGAACAGCACGACGGCGGGGTCATCAGGTCGGCGCGGCGCGAACTCGCGGCCGCGGTCGAGAATGGCGCGCGCCTTGTCGAGGGTCGTGGCGCTGTCGCGCAGATCCTCGAGCCAAACGAAGCGGATATGCGGCTCCATCTGCTTGACGATGTCTTCCAGCTTTCCCTTCTCGACGAAGGCCCGCGAACAGAGAACCAGGCGAATTCTCGCCGTGATGCATGCAGCGATCAGATTGAAGGCGCCGGCGGTGAAGTTCAGCATCGCTGCGACCCGGCCCGCAGCCTGCACCGCCATGAAGGCCGCGGCGGCGCCGTTGGCGTTGGGCAGCATGAGGCCGACGGTTTCGCCTGCGCTCGTGCGCTCGACGATCTTGCGTGCGAGCAGGGCGACGCCGAGGCG
>JBEKFO010000150.1:0-8815 GCA_050013275.1 Roseiarcus sp.
AACTTCTTGTCGGCCGCCTGCGCTGCGCCGGCGAGCGCGCCGGCCATGCCGAGGCCGAGAGCGGCAGCCCCCGCCCATCCGATCCATTTCGAAAATTTGGGCTTCATCGGTTTCCTCCCCTTTACGGCGCTTGGTTATCAAGGCGCGCATCGTCCCGGCGGGTCGGACCGGATATGACGGCCAGCCGCGCCTGATCATTTGATCATAGATCAATGATCTTGACTAGGCAAGCCGGTCCACGGCGTGCTACGAAAAATCAATAAGAGATTCCTCGCTGAACGGGTTGGAATGTCCCCGGGGACGCACGCATGACGATTTCGGACGCTCGCCCTTTGGCGCTTTCCGTTGCGCGCTTGCCGAAGGGAACGCTGCAACACCACGTCTACCGACAGCTCTGCGAGATGATCCTCAGCGGAGAAATCGCGCCCGGGCAATTGGTGACGATCCAAGCGCTGTCCGACGCTTTCGGCGTCAGCGCCATGCCGGTTCGCGAAGCCCTGCAGCGCCTGATCGCCGCCAAAGTGCTGACGGTGATCTCGAGCCGATCCATCGGCATCCCGCTGCTGACCAAGGAGCGATTGCTGGACCTCAAACGTGTCAGGCTGGAGATCGAGAGTCTCGCCGCGAAATGGGCGGCGCCGCGCGTCGGCGAGGCCGAAATCGCCCAGCTGGAAAGCCTCGTACAAAAGATGGCGGTCGCGGCGGTCGACGCCCGAAAGGATTACGTCCGTTACAACAGGGAGTTCCATTTCGCCATCTATCGCGCCGCCGGATCGGACGTTCTCTACGCGATCATCGAGAACCTCTGGTTGCAGATCAGCCCGTATTTCCATCTGCTGCACGAGTCGGGCAACTACCAGTCGTCCAATGCGCAGCACGAGCGGATGCTGAGCGGCCTCAAGGCGCATGACGGCGCTCTAGTCGGAGAAGCCATTCGCATCGATATCGAGGCCGCCAGCAAGGTGCTGCTGGGCCTGCTCGGCTGATCGCCCGCCGCACTCGGAGCGATTCGGTTCGCCGCCTCGCGGACTGCGGCCAAGGCAGAGGTTGAAATCGACCAGGCGGGATCGTGATCGGAGCCCCGCCCAAATGACGGATTCGTCAAGACTTGGAGCAGATTGCAACCAGGACCGCCAGCGGTCCGGTTTCGATCAGCATTCACTCCCCCTGCGCGATCGTCGCGAAACCCTCGGGGCGAGCCAACCTGCGCCCGGTCGGCGATCGCGAGGCGAAACGGGTGAGGCGACAATTTGGCGCAGCGTCATGATTGCCAGCGCGGAGTCGGCTAGGCGACAGTCGGCGCTTGGGAGACCGGCTATCGTACCCGTCTACGATCGACGCGCGGCGACGCGCCCAAATCGAGAGATCGCATTTGCGGCTCGTCCGGGCGAAAGCGGGGGGAAACCTCCCGTTGCGCGCTCATGCTCCCGCTTGGCGATGCAGCGGGCCGCGAATCGGAGACAGCGATGATCACGGTGCGAATCTTCTTGAGGCTTTCCCCCGACACCCGCATCGGGCTGGGCAAGATCCAACTGCTCGAGGCGATAAATGCCGCCGGGTCCATATCCGCCGCCGCTCGAACGCTCAAGATGAGCTTTCGGCGCGCCTGGGAGCTGCTCGACCACATGAACAAGGCCTTCGGCCGCCCGGTCGTCACGGGCCACGTCGGCAGCGCCGGCGGCTCGGAGCTGACCGAGCTCGGACGCGACGTCATCCGTCGCTACCGCCAGATCGAGGCGGAAACCCTGGCGCTCGCTGCGCCGCATCTCGCGGCGCTGGATGCGGCCCGGGCAGCCGACAAGGCAGGCGGCGAAACGGGGTTGCGACGAGCGCCGCTGGTCGTTCGTCCTGAAACGCGCGCGCCGTGAAGGCGAGAATGGAGAATATGTTCTCGAAAACATAATCGAACGATGCCAAAGCATTTGTGCTTCCGGCGGCATAACGGACTTCGCAAGATCGATTATGCTTTAACAAACAGAGTTCCCAGGGGCCGCGGATACTTCTATATGACCTTCACGCCGACGATGTCCCGTGAACGTCGCCAGAGTCGCGCGACCAAGCAAAGGACCGCGCAACTCCGCCCGCCCGCCGGACGCAACTCGAGAGGAGCTCGGCATGGTCAAGATCATCCGCGTCAACATGACGGATCGCACCGTCCGAGTGGAGCCGGTCCCGGAGGCGTGGCTCGGGCTAGGCGGGAGGGCGCTCACCTCGACGATCGTCGCGGCGGAAGTTCCGCCGACTTGTCATCCGCTCGGCCCGAGCAACAAGTTGGTGTTTGCGCCCGGTCTGCTGTCGGGCACCCCAGCCGCCAATTCGGGCCGTTGCTCGGCCGGCGCCAAGAGCCCGCTGACCGGCGGCATCAAGGAAAGCAACGCCGGCGGCACCGCGTCGCGCTTTTTGGCTCGTCTCGGCATCCATGCGCTGATCATCGAGGGCAAGCCCAGCGGCGAAGGCTGGTTCGGCCTGCGCATCAACAATAACGGCGCCGTCCTCGAGGAAGAAACCGAGACGATCGGCAAGGGAAATTTCGCCGTCCTCGAGGCGCTGAACCGGCGCTGGGGCGAAGAGATCGGCGTCATCACCTTGGGGCCGCCGGGCGAGCACATGATGGCGATCGCCAACATCTCGGTGAAAGACCCCGACGGTAAGCTGCGCAGCTTCGGCCGCGGCGGCCTCGGCGCGGTCATGGGCTCCAAGCGGCTCAAGTTCATCGCTGTCGATGATTCCGAAGGCAGCAACGTCCCGCTCGTGGATCGAAAGGCCTTCCTCGCCGCGTCACAAAGGTTCGCCAAGACGCTCATCGACCATCCCGTGAGCGGCCAGGGTCTGCCGACTTACGGCACCGCGGTGCTCGTGAACATCCTCAACGAGATCGGCGGTCTGCCGACGCGCAACTTCACCAGCGGCCAGTACGCGGATCACGACAAGATCTCCGGCGAGACGATGCACGATACGATCGTCGCCCGTGGCGGCGAGCCGACCCACAACTGCTCGCTCGGCTGCCAGATCCAATGCTCGCAGGTCTTCCCCGACAAGGACGGGAAGTATGTGACCTCCGGCTTCGAGTACGAGACGATCTGGGCGCTCGGGGCGGACTGCTGCATCAACGATCTCGACGTCATCGCCGAAGCCGACAGCATCATGGACGACCTCGGGGTCGACAGCATCGAAACCAGCGTCATGTTCGGCGTCGCGATGGAGGCTGGCGTGCTGCCGTTCGGCGACGGCCAGGGCGTACTGCGCTTGCTGCGCGAAGAAATCGGCAAGGCGACCCCGCTCGGCCGCATCCTCGGCGGCGGGACGGCGGCAGTCGGCCGGGCCTACGGCGTCACCCGCGTGCCGGTGGTGAAGGGCCAGGCGATCCCGGCTTACGACCCGCGGTCCGTCAAGGGCATCGGCGTCACCTATGCGACAACGACCATGGGGGCCGACCACACCGCGGGCTACGCGGTCGCCACCAACGTGCTGAACGTCGGCGGCAAGGTCGATCCGCTGAAGAACGAGGGTCAGGTCGAATTGTCGCGCAATCTGCAGATCGCGACCGCGGCCATCGACTCGACGGGGCTCTGCCTGTTCATCGCCTTTCCGGCGCTCGACATCCCGGACTGCCTCGCCTCGGTGATCGACATGATCAACGCGCGCTACGGGATCAAGCTGACGGGCGACGACGTGGTGGCGCTCGGCAAGAAGACGCTGAAGACCGAGCGCGCGTTCAACCTCGCCGCCGGCATCGGACCGGAGCAGGATCGTCTGCCCGAGTTCTTCGAGCTCGAGAAGATCGCGCCGCATGATGTGGCGTGGGACATGCCGACGGAAGAGCTTCAGTCCTTCTGGAAGGGGTTTGGGGATTGAGGCGGAACGACTCGTGAGCGCGTTGGGGGCCCGGCGCCGAAGGCGCCGGGCTCCCTTTTGACAAATGGGCGAGCGGGCATGCCGAGCGAAGCCACGGTCACGATCACCGTCAAACTGTTCGCGTCGTTCCGGCGCGGGCGGTTCAAAGAGGCGTCGCGCGACTATTCCGCCGGCGCCCGGATCGCCGACGTCATCGCCGATCTCGGCATCGAGCCCAAGGACATCGGCATGATCTTCGTCGACGGCAAGCACGCCGATCCCGACCGCGCTCTGAGAGCGGGCGAAGCGCTCGCGCTGTTCCCGCTGCTCGGGGGAGGCTGAGGTGATCGACGCGGATCGAGCGTTTCTGCTGGCGCAGGGCCTCGACGGGCTGCTCTCCTGGGCCGCTCAGGTTCGCGTGGCCGAAACCCTCGGCTTGTCGCTCGGGGAGGTCGAGGAGGCGGCCCTCGTCGAAGGCCTCCTGCCGTCGCGCTACACGCGCAATTGCGCGACCTTCTCCATCGCCGATCAGCTTCGCTTTCGACGCGCGCGCGTCGGCGTGGTCGGCTGCGGCGGCATAGGCGGCTATGTCGTCGAAGGGCTCGCGCGCGTCGGCGTCGGCGCGATCGTCGCCGTCGATCCTGACAGTTTCGAGGAATCCAATCTCAACCGTCAGCTGCTTTGCACGATCGCTGCGCTGGGAACGGCGAAAGTGGATGCGGCGGCGAGCCGCGTCGCCGCGATAAACCCCGCCGTCACGATCGTCGCGCGGCGCGAGCGGCTGACGCGCGAAAACGGCGCGCAGTTGCTCGAAGGTTGCGCGGCCGTCGTCGACGCGCTCGATTCGATCGGGGCCCGCAAGGAGCTCCGCGCCGTGTGCGACGACCTCGCAACGCCGATGATTCACGGCGCCATCGCCGGCTGGTACGGTCAGATTTGCGACGCGTTTCCAGGCGACGCGGCGCTGGATCGCCTTTACGGCCGCGGCGATGGGCCGGGCGAGCAAACACGTCTGGGCAATCCCGCGTTCACGCCGATGGCGGCGGCGGCGTTCCAGATCGCAGAGGTCTGCAAGATTATCGCCGGGCAAGGCAAACCGTTGCGCGGCCGCGCTCTTATGCTCGACATGAGCGAGGGGGACGTGGAAGTCGTTGCGTTCGCCGACGAGGCCCGCTAGGCGGCAGGAGGCGCGGCGATGGCGGGAGCGATCGAAGTCAGGGCTTTCATGCGGCTTTCGGCGCTGTTCGCCGCGCGAGGGTGGCCCAATCCGCGCGCGCTCGCGGTCGAGAACGACATCACGGGGAGCCAGCTGCTGACGGCGCTTGGCGTCGCCCCGGAGGATGTCGAATCCCTGATCGTCAATCGCCGCGCCGCGCCCGTCGAGAGCGCCATTCTGCGGCCCGGCGACCGCGTCGCTCTCGTCCCGCCCGGCGCGCCGGGACCGCATCGTTTGCTGCTCGGTTTGCGTGACGTGTCGACGCCGCCCAAACGATAGGATGGTTCGAGAGCCGCCGCGACGCTATGCAGCGGCGAACGTCCGCCCCGACATTTCGATCGCCCGAAGCGGCCAATCCGCTTCCGTGAACGGTTTCGGACGCCCTCACGCCTCGGAAAGTTCCCGAGGTGCGAACCCAGGGGCCGCATGCGGCGCCCCATGGGTATTTGAGGGCGTCGATTTTGGGCGATGGCGAAACGGGCGCCCACAGCGTTGCCGAGACGCGGATTGGCGCGCGGCCCGCGACGCCCCGTTCCGCAGCCGCTTTGACCTCGATCGTCCGGCTGTCGATCACGGCCCTGACCGCCTGCTGAATTGGATTGCGTTGGGTCAACGCCTCGAACCCCCTCGCCCGTTATCGCTTGCCGCCGTGACCGCGGCCGGGCGCCTCGTCGGCGTCTCGAAACGAGCCGTCGCCGCCAAACGATTTGCGAAACGCGTCGAGAGAGAAGTCATGACGCCCGCGGAAAGCCGCTTTGAAGACGTGAAGACCTATTACGGCATGGTCCTCCAGACCGCTCGGGATTTGAAGACCAACACGTGTTGCTGCGTCGAAACGACGCCGGCCGCCCATCGCGCGATCTTGGAGAAGATCGACGACGAGATTCTCCGCAAGTTCTATGGTTGCGGCTCGCCCATTCCGCCCGCT
The DNA here is from genome assembly GCA_050013275.1 of Roseiarcus sp. Lineage (GTDB taxonomy): Bacteria > Pseudomonadota > Alphaproteobacteria > Rhizobiales > Beijerinckiaceae > Roseiarcus. Next base: position 5,979 of record JBEKFO010000150.1, read on the forward strand.
CTCGATGGCTGCGCCGTTCTCGACCTCGGCTGCGGCAGCGGCCGCGACGTCTATCTCGCCTCCGCGCTGGTCGGCCCCAGGGGCTCGGTGATCGGCGTCGACATGACCGACGAGCCATTGGCGGTCGCGATGCGCCATCGGCAGCCGCAGGCCAAGCGTTTCGGCTTCCTGCGGTCCAATGTCGATTTCCGCAAGGGCTATATCGAGAATTTGGCCGAGCTCGGCATCGCCGACAATTCGATCGACGTGGTCATTTCCAACTGCGTCATCAACCTGTCGCCCGCCAAGGAGCAGGTGTTCGCGGAGATCTTCCGTGTTCTGAAACCGGGCGGCGAGCTCTTCTTTTCCGACGTGTTCGCCGACCGGCGGCTGCCGTCGGCGTTGCGCGACGATCCGGTCTTGCTGGGGGAGTGCCTCGGCGGAGCGATGTATGTCGAGGACTTCCGCCGGCTGCTGCGCGACGTCGGCTGCCCCGACCACCGCGTGATGACGAAGAGCCGGATCACGATCGACAACGCGGCCGTGGAAGCCAAGGTCGGCGCCGCCACGTTCTGGTCGATGAAGATCCGCGCGTTCAAGGTCGCCTCGCTCGAGGACATCTGCGAGGATTATGGCCAGGTCGCCACCTATCTCGGCACGATCCCCGACCATCCGCACCGATTCGTCCTCGACGATCACCACACGTTGACCGCGGGCAAACCCATGCTGGTTTGCGGCAACACCGCCGCGATGCTCGCCGAAACGCGGTTCGCCCGGCATTTCAAGGTCGATGGCGACCGTTCCATTCACTTCGGAGCGTTCGACTGCTCGTCCGCGACGGCCGCTTCCAGTCCGGGAGACTGCGGCGGCGGGTGCTGCTGAGCGGACGCGGCCGACGAAGAGGGCTTTGCGGAGGCGATCTCACGCCGACGCTGCGCCGGCTTTCCTACGTCGATCCGAGTCCCGCGACCGGCTTCACGATGGCGTGCGACTTATTCGATAATCCACTGCAGCGCCTCGACTTCGCGTCCCTTGTCGTAGGCTCGCATCTTCGGATGCACGAAAATTCCCACTGCGGCGATCAGCCAATGCTGCCACTCGTGCGCGGCTATGATCGCGATGCGCTCCACCTTCCGCTGGTGGCTCCAGACGAATCCCACGTGTGTCTTGATGGCCTCGGCATTGCCCCAACCGCTGAAAACGGAAGCGTCGATCAACAGTCGAATTTGCCCGTGCTGACTGATGAGAGAATCGATTTGCGCGGCGACCGTTATGAAGTCGTCGGCTTTCAATTTCACCGGCGCGGTGATCTTCACTGCATTGGCGGCTATGACCTCCAGCTTGAGCATGGGCCACCCCCTTCGTGGTCGCAGCGGAACGCCCGCTTCGACGAGTCGCTTGTCACAAATCATCGCGCTCTTGTTCATCGCCCGAGACCTCTTAGCGCCGATCACCGGCGCCTATCCGACGCCTGGAAGTTTTCCCGCGCCTATTCGGCGCGCCGCCTCGAATCGTCGTCGGCAGCCGCAAAAATGGCGCACTTGCGTGCACTCTGATGCGCAGAAACGAACGCCTCGAAATATTGTGAAGCCAGCGCCGATGTTTTCCCACGCTACGGATCGTCGCAGGGGCGTTTGAGACGGATCGCCGCGAGGCGTTCGGCGGCTGGTCGGGATCGCGCTTATCGCCTGATTCCCGAGGGAATCCCGGGGGGTGGGGCCGCGCGCTCAGCGCGGTCGCTTGTCGCCATGCAAATCGGTCGCGGCGCAAATGCAAACCGCGCATGCGCGGTTTGCGACGCGTCGAGCGTCGCGGGGCGCCGCAAACTTCGTCGCACGCCTCTCGCGTCGAGGCGACATCGAGGCTGACGTTTCCGCGGCGGAACGGGCTCGAAACGACAACGCCGCCGCATCACGCCATTGGAACGATCGACGAATGACGTTGCGATCGCACTCGCGATTGTGGCTGTCGCCGCGAACCCCCTCCCCGCATGCGCTGCAGGAACGCGAACGCGTTCCGGCGGCCTGCCATCGGAACTTGGAAAGCGCGACGCCTCGTCGCTGGCAAACGATCGACCGCGGACCTCGGCCCAGACCATGGGCTTGCGCCTTGCGGCGGCGCGCTGGACCGGAGCCGCCCGGCCCGCCTCCGTCCTCGGCGCGAAGCGGCGGACGAGCGCGGCGCCGCCGCCTCGCGGCGTGGCGCTCGCGCGTCAAGCGTTCGGCAATTCGAACGCGACAAAGCGCGAGCCGTCCGCGGTCTTGACCTTCATCAGCACCGCCTTCTTGCCTTGCTGTTGAGCGGCGGCGATTTCCGCCTTCACGTCGCCCGGCCGCGACACCGCTTTGCCCGAGACCTCGAGAATGACGTCGCCGGACGTCAGACCCTTGGTCGCCGCCACGCCGTTGGGATCGACGCCGACGATGGCGACGCCCTGATCCCCGGCGCCGGCGACATCCTTGGCCGGAGCCATCTGGACTCCCAACAGCGCCGGCGCGGTCTCGGTCTGCGGGCTTTCCGCACTGGCGGTCCGCTCGTTCTTCTGCGCGGCGAGACTCAGGCTGACGGTCTTCTCCTCGCCGCCGCGCAGGAACGTCAATTCCACCTTGTCGCCCGGCTTCAGCGAAGCGACGTGGCGCGTGAGGTCCGCGGCGTCCTTTATCGACTGGCCGTTCAACTGGGTGATGACGTCGCCGGATTTCAGGCCGGCCTCCGCGGCGGGCGTTCCGGGTTCGGTCTTGTCGACTAGGGCGCCGCCGGGCGCCTTGAGCCCGAGCCCATCGGCGATGTCCTGGCTGACCGGTTGGATCATGACGCCGAGGTACCCGCGCTGGACCACGCCATCGTGTTCGAGCGCG
>JBEKFO010000151.1:0-8750 GCA_050013275.1 Roseiarcus sp.
GCGACGCTGCTCCATGTCGTCCTCGGGGCCGATCGTAATCGTTTCGAATCGCGATTGCGGCCCGACAACATGCTCAAGCGCGGCCCGAAAACCAGTGGCGAGCTGGCCGTGGGTCACCAGGACCATTCCAATCATCAACAATCCATCATTTCAGGCGCCGCCGCCGCGCCAGCGAACGGTCAACTGTCAAGAGGCGCATTTTTGTGCAGTGCGGCGCAATGATCAAGCAAAATCAGCAAATAGGCGCCGACCGGCGTCAAGACAGCCTAGCAAGAGTTTCGAGAGCCGCATAGGCGTGATCGAGCGGGCCCTGGGACGGATCGAGCGCGATCCGGGGCAGCCGGACGCCGAGCAGTTCCTCGCTCCTGTCGCTTTCTTGCGGCATTCGCGGCGCCGATTGGCCGCGGGCGGCGAGATCGACGACCAGCCGCGCGACCGCTTGAGGCTCGTAGGCGACCGCGACGACGCCTTCGAAGCGCCGCTCGATGAGCCCTTCGAACCCCGCGACGCCGCGCGCCAGCAGGCGCCCGCCGCACACGCGCAACAGGACGCGGTCGTCGCCGATGAGCGCAGCGAACATCGCGGCTTCGCGGGCGCGTGCGATCAGGGCGAGCGCGAGAGCGCTCTTGCCCGCCCCGGAAGGCCCACGCACCAGCACTCCGACCTCGCCGACGACGAGCGCGGTCGCATGGATGCGCGACCAGGGAGCGGCGGCGGGCGCCGTCACGGCCCGATCGCCGGCAGGGAAATGACGAAGCGCGCTCCCGCGCCGTGCCGCACCACGCCCTTATCGCGCTCTGCGGCGGCCTGTGCGTTCGTTTCGGGGGCCGCCGGGCGGGTCACCGCCCAGATCCTCCCGCCGTGCGCCTGAACGATCTGACGCGAAATGGAGAGGCCGAGCCCGGAATTCTGCCCGAAGCCCTGGTCCGGGCGATCGGTGTAGAAGCGCTCGAAGATGCGCTCGAGGGCGTGGGCGGGAATTCCCGGGCCGTCGTCGTCCACCGTGACGACGACCTGATCGCGCGAGGGCTCGCCGTTCGGAGTCGTCTCGCCGTGCTCCCGGCGCAGGCCAATTCGCACCTCGCCGCCCGGCCGGGAGAACGAGCAGGCGTTGTCGATCAGATTGGTGACCACCTGCGCGAGCCGTGAATCGTAGCCGATCACGACAAAGGGCGGCGTCTTCGTCTTCGGTCTCGGCGGTTCGACGGCGAGGCGCAACGCGATGCCGTTGCTGCGCGGCGAATCGGAGGCCATCGACACCACCGCGCGCAGCAGCGCCGCCATGTCGACCGGACCGGCGTCGTCGCGCGCGAGCTCCGCGTCCAGCCGCGACGCATCGGAGATGTCGCTGATCAGCCGGTCGAGCCGCTTCACGTCGTGTTGCATGATTCCCAATAGGCGGTCGCGCGAGGGGCCGGACTTCACCCGCGGCAAGGTTTCGACGGCGCTGCGCAGCGACGTAAGCGGGTTTTTCAGTTCGTGCGCGACATCCGCGGCAAAACTCTCGATGGCGTCGATCCGGTTGTAGAGCGCCTGGGTCATGTCGCGCAGGGCGCCCGAGAGGTGTCCGATTTCGTCCGATCGGTCGGTGAAATCGGGGATCTGTTGTCGCGACTTGATGCCGCGCCGCACGCGCTCGGCCGCGTCGGCGAGCTTGCGCACGGGTTCGGCGATCGTATTGGCCAGGGATATCGACAGCACCAGCATGACCGCCGCCAGAACGAGAAAGAATCGCAGCAGCGCCCATCGCTCCGAGGCGATGACGGAATCGATGTCGCCGCCTTGGGTCGAGAGCAGCAGCGCGCCGCGAACCGTCGTCGTCCGCTGGATCGGCACGCTGACCGAGACGATCGTCTCCCCCGCCGAGTTGACGCGAACGAGCGATTCCGTCTTGCCCTTCAGCGCGTCGGCGACTTCGGGCAGCGACTTGCCGTTGGTGATCCAATCTTCGGCTATTCGCCGCTTCCTGGCCGGCGTGAAGGAGAGGCGGGCTTCGGTCCAGAGCCGCCGCCACCACGGCAGGTCTTCGAGCGCGCTCTCGCTCGCTTCGACGCGAAGCGTCGGGCCGCGGGCCGAAAGAGTCTGCGAGTCGAGCAGAAGCAAGCCGTCCTGGTCATAGATTCGCGCCCGCGTGTGCGTTGGGGTCACGAGGCGATGGAGGACCGGGCCGACGCGTTCCGGATTGATCGAGAACTCGATCGAGTCTTCGTCGTTCGGCGGCGGCGCGGCCTTCTCGCCCGGAGAGAGCTGCAGCAGCTTCTCGGGGTCGACGGTGATGGTGTTGGTTTCGACGTTCGCGGAGGCGGCGACGGCGGCGGCTATGATGTCGGCCTGGGTCTTCAGGCTTTGCGTGCGCGCCTCGATAATGTCGGCGCGGAACTGATTGAGCAGCAGGAACCCGATCACCAGGACCAAGAGGCCGCCCAAATTGAGCACGACGATGCGGCGCGTCAAAGACGACGAGAAGCGCGACACGATCGCGCGCCAAACGGCGCGCCCGCGCACGCGGGCGCGCGAATTGCGCCAGCGCGCGCCGGCGGACGCGAAAATCGGATCGTTCTGCGTCTCGGTGCTCATTATTGCGCGCGGCGGCCAGGGCGCCGCGCCCCGCTAATCACCCGCGGCCCCGCCTCAGGCTTCCCTGAAACGATAGCCGACGCCATAAAGCGTCTCGATCATTTCGAACTCGGGTTCGACCACCTTGAATTTCTTGCGCAGCCGCTTGATGTGGCTGTCGATCGTGCGATCGTCGACGTACACCTGATCGTCGTAAGCGGCGTCCATCAGGGCGTTGCGGCTCTTGACGACCCCAGGGCGCGCCGCCAGCGCCTGCAAGATGAGAAACTCCGTCACCGTAAGGGTGACCGGAACGTTGTCCCAAGTGCAGGTATGACGCTCGGGGTCCATTTTCAGTCGCCCGCGTTCGAGGATCTTGGCCTCGCTCTCCTTCTGCGACGCGGCGTCCTTGGGATTGGAGCGGCGCAAGATCGCCTTCACGCGCTCGACCAGGAGGCGCTGCGAGAAGGGTTTGCGGATGAAATCGTCGGCGCCCATCTTGAGCCCGAACAACTCGTCGATCTCCTCGTCTTTCGAGGTGAGGAAAATCACCGGCAGATCGGATTTCTGGCGCAGCCTGCGCAGCAGCTCCATGCCGTCCATGCGCGGCATCTTGATGTCGAAGATGGCGAGATCGGGCGGGTTGGCCTTCAGGCCGTCGAGCGCGCTCGCGCCGTCCGTGTAGGTTTGCACCCGGTAACCTTCCGCTTCCAGCGAAAGGGAAACGGAGGTCAGGATATTGCGGTCGTCGTCGACCAGGGCGATCGTCGGCATGAATCTCCTGTTTCAATTCCCACTGAGCCGCGCGGATTGGCTGCGGCATCGCATTTACACCACGAGGGGGCACAATAGAACCCTTCGCGGCCGAAGTGTGGCTTCATCGAGCCGTTGGCCGGGCGCGAGCGCTGGTTGCGTTCGAATTCGCGCAATAATAACTCAAGATAGCCCGGTTTGGCCAATGTTCAACCGCTGCGCCCCGCTCGGCGCCGCCCTGGCGCGCGGCGCGGGGCGGCTTGACCGGACGGCCGGGCCGCGCTCTCTTCCTTGCCTCCGCCGCCGCGGCGCCTTGGCGCGCCCCTCCTAAAGGATCGAATCTCATGGCTGCCTCCGAGCCGGAAAGCGGGTTTGCCAGCGCGGTGGCGCAGGCTAAACGGCTGCTCAGGATTTCTCGCACCTGCGCCTTGGCGACGCTCGGCCGCGAGGGCGGCGCGCCATTGACGACCTGGGTCGGTTTCGCCAGCGATTTCGACGGCGCGCCATTGTTTCTGTTCTCCCAGATCGCCCAACACACCAAGAACCTCGAAGCCGACCCGCGCGGCTCGGTGTTGCTGACCGATCCGCCCGATCGCGGCGATCCGCTCAATCATCCCCGCGTGACCGTCGGCGGCGCCATCGCGCCCCATTCCGCCCCTTATGCTCGCAAACGTTATCTCCAGCGCAATCCCAAGGCCAAGCTCTACGCGCCGTTCACCGACTTCGCGATCTACCGAATGCGCGTCGAGGCTGTGCATTTCAACGGCGGGTTCGGCCGCGCCGACCCGCTGACCCCCGCCGACATCCTCGCGCCTGAAGCGGACGCGACCGCCCTGATCGAGGCCGAGGATCGTCTGCTCGAGGAGGTCAATGCGCTCGGCGGCGCGGCCATTTCGCGCCTGGCCGCGAACGGCGATCCGGGACGGCGCGTCTGGCGCGCGGTCGGCCTGGACGCCGAGGGCCTCGACCTGGCCGCCGGCGGCGTGGCGGCCCGGGTCGATTTCCGGGAGCCTGCGCTCGATCCGCAAAGCTGGCGCGGGCGGCTCGAGGAGGTCTTGGCGAAGGGCGTGGTCTGAAGGTCCGGCTCGACGCCTCACGAGGCCGACAGGCGGCGGCTCTCCACGGCGACGCGCCAGGCCTCGAGATCCGACAGCATCGCGCGGGCGGCCTGGCCGGCGAGCGCGCGCAGCGCCGCAAGGTCGAGTTCGCCCAGCAAGCGGGACTTCAGCGCCTCCAGTTCGCTCGCCGTGCGGCGCGAACGACGCGCCAGGTCCTCGAAATCGCCGAAGAGACGAACGCCATAGGATGCGGTCGCCGCGGCGGGCAGAAAGATCGCCGCCGCCAGGCCCCACGGTTCGAAATCCGGCAAACTTGCCCAACCGACAAATTTTGCGACGAGATAAATCGCGTTGTTGCTCAGCGACGCGACGAGAAGCGTCAGGCCGAGGCCTTCGAACGCGTGGTCGCGCCATTCCATCTTCTTGGCGTTGCGCAAATGGTAGGCCGACTGCTCTTCGACGAGCGCCAACAGGATTTCGCGCGCCTCATGCAGGAGATCGGCAAGATCGCCGGAAAACAACGGCAATTCGCGGACGATCGCGCGGACGTACCACCCCGGCCAGGCGGCCTGGCCCGGCTTCAGGCTGACGGGCCATGCGCCCAAGATCCACGGCATGGCGACGATGCGCAGCCGCTCCGCCACTTCGCGCGCTTCGAACCACTGATAGTGCCAGCGCCGGCGGGTCGCGAAAAAGACCAGACTGCCCACCAGCGCAACGGTGAAGAATTCAATCCCCGCCGCCAGTCCGTGCATTTGGTGGGAGCGCGCCGCCGCGGCGACGAAGAAGCTGGCGACGGCGGTCACCGCGGAACTGAACAGAAATAGGCGCCGATAGCGGTGGGCGCTGCGCACTGCGACGTCCTCGGCCGCCAGCAGCGCGTCGGAATAGCGGATCGCCGCGCCGCGATTGGCCGGCCGAGCGGCGATCGCGCCGGCGACGCGGGGCCATTGCGAGCGCGGGCGCTCGATCTCCTTGCCGTCGAAGATGAGGCTCGCGCGTGCGCCGGCCTTCGCCGCAGCGCGACGGCCGCCGCGAAGGCGGCACGACAGATATTCGGCCAAGCCGAACCGCTCGTGCGGCGAAGCGGGCGGCGAGATCAGTTGCCGCAGGACGGCGGCAAGACAGGATTCGACCGTGCGCGGAGCGACGTCCTCGGCCCGGCGCACGAAGGTTTCGTCGCAGACCTCATCCGGCCAAAGCATGCGCGTCGCGCCGTCCGCGGGATCGACCACGACCACCGGCAGACCGCGTCGCGCCGCTTCGTCGACGATTTGGCCGGTGCCGCCGCGGCCGTCCGCGGGCTTGCCGTCCCAGACCGCCAGCAGGATGTCAGACTGCGCGAGCATCGTCAGGCCGGCCGCCTCGAACGATCGCGGCAATCGGTCGGCCGCAGCCGCCTCGGGAGCGCCGGCCAGCGGAAGAACGAGGCGCGCGCGCGCCGAGGCCAACAGAGCTTCGAATTCGCCGCGCGAGGCGTCGTCGACGAAAGTCTCGAGGTAGATCGACTGCGGGCAGGGCAGCACCACGTCGAGGGCGAAGCCGGCGGCAAGGGCGGTCTTGGCGGCGATGCGGTCGGCGCCCTCCGCGAGGGAGGATATCAGGGTGAAGACGGGCGCCGCCGAGCTGAACGACTGGCAAACATCGAATTCCAACCCGGCGAGCGTCGCGATCGCGGCGCGAAAGAAATCGCCGATTGCGTTCTCGACCGCCGCGACATCGAAGACGCGCGCATTGACTTCGCGCGCGCCCGCCGCAGGCGGATTGCGATGCAGGCGATGGCCGGTGACGCCGATCGTCACGGCGAGACGCGGCTTAGGAGGATAGTTGATCAAAGCGGCTTGCCCCGACGCCCGCAGAGGGCGCCATTTGTCCGCCGATTCCCGCCGATTTCAAGCGATTTTTCGCTCGACATCGCCGTCGGTTTGAATTTCAACTGTTTAACGGTTTTCGATCCGGCTTTCGCCACCCATCGGTCTTGAAATGTTGCAGTCGACCGCTTCGCCGCCAAGTGACGGCGACCAGAGACTTCCGGCCGTGTTGAACGTCCTTTGGGCCGCCGGCGCTGCGGCGGAGGCGGAGGCGTCGGAGCGCGCGTTCCGTTCCGTGGCCGGCGCGGCGCGGCTGGCGGCGGATCGCTGGCCGGAGTTCTATCGCGATTCCGCGCCGGCGCGCCTGTTCTACGCTCGGGACGCTCCGCCGGCGCCGGCGATCCTGGCGGCGGCCGAGCGCGCGGGATTGGTCGGCGAGCCGCGCGATTGGGCGAACGGAGCCGCCGACGGCGAATGCGACGCCGCGATCGTCGCCTCGCGCGACTTCGGCGCGATCCCGGACCGGCTCCCCGCCCTGGTCGCGGCGCCCGGCGACGTTGCGACGAGGCTCGCGGCGCGCAACGCGGCCGAGGTCGACCTCGACGGCGTTGCGCGGACCCGCGGCGACGTCGCCGCCTCGCCGGAAATTCTCGCCGCTGCGCTGCTGGCGCCGCCGCGCCGGCTCGCCGAGCGGCGCAAGCTCAGCGACTATCAGAGCGAGGACGTTCGCGCGCGACCGAAACGCTTCGAATACGAAGTGCTGCTGCGGCTGATCGGCGAGCGATCCCCTGAGGCCGGAGGCGAGGACGACGCCTGGGACCGCGCGGCCAAGGCCAATGCTTTGGCGAGCGTCGACCGCGGCGCGACGCTGAACCGGCTGCGCGCCGAATACGAACGCGCCGACGCCTTGGCGCTCGCCTACGGACGGCGCTGGCGCAGCACCTTGGCGGCGCGCTCGTTCCTGCTCTTCGCCACCAATCTCCTATCCGGCCTGATTGGCACGCTGTTCCCTTCGCTCTCGGTCGTCACCTTGCCCATTCAGTTCGGGGTCACGGCGCTGCTCTATCTCGATCAATTCGTCTCCGGGCGACGGCGCTGGCGCGGCAAGTGGATCGATTACCGGCGCGCGGCGGAGGCGGCGCGCATCGCGCGCTTTTGCGTCCTGGCCGGCGCGCCGTTGCTCGGGTCGACGCCGCCGTCCTGGATCGATTGGCGCCTCGAGCGGATTCTGCGGCGCGGCGAGCCCGCGGCGGCGCTGCCCGAAGGCGACGCCAAGGCGTTCCTCGCCTATCTCGGCGAGGTCGAAATCGACCGGCAGATCGCGTATCATAGAGGCGCTTATCGCCGCTTTCGGCGGCTGGACGCCCACTTGCGGCGGGCGGCGATCGTGGCCCTCGCGGCGACGTTCGCGCTCGGCGTGGCGTTGGCCGTCGTCGCGGCCGTCGGCGTGTCGACCAGGGAGATTCCGTTGCTTGGCGCGATCGGCTTGGCGCTGAGCGCCGGCCCGGGTCTTTACGCCGCGTTGAACGGCCTGCGCGGCCAACTCGATGTCGAGCGCCAGGCGGCGCGCTCCGCGCGCATCGGTCTGGCGTTGCGGGGACTGCGGCGCGCGCTGGAGGGCGCGCCGCCGAGCGCGGCGTTGGCGCTGGCCGCGGCGACGCGCGCCGCCGAAATCATGCACGACGACGTTTCGTCATGGGATCGCGTCATGGAGATCGTATGACGTTGGAGTAACGAGGAGGGTTCGATGAGCGGCCCGACGACCGTGACAGCCTCAGCGCGCGATACTCATCTCTTCACTCCCGGCCCGAAGCGAATCCTGGCGCTCGACGGCGGCGGCGTGCGCGGCATCGTCGCGCTGGCGTTTCTCAAGAAGATCGAACAGACGTTGGAGGCGCAAGCCGGCGAGTCCGTGCGGCTGTGCGACTATTTCGATCTCATCGGCGGCACCTCGACTGGCGCGATCATCGCCGCTGGCCTCGGGCTCGGCTTCAAAGTCGATCAAATCCGCGATTTCTACGTGCGCTTGGCGCCGCGGGTGTTCCGCTCGCCGTGGCTGCGCCTTCCCGGCTGGAAGGCGATTTTCGACGCCCGGGCCCTTGCCGACGAACTGCGCGGCGTTTTCGGTCATCGCACGCTCGACACGCCGGACTTGCAGACTGGCATCGGCGTCATGCTCAAGCGCATCGACACCGCCAGCGCGTGGATTCTGACCAACAACCCGCGCTCGAAGTTCTGGGAGACTCCCGCCGACCATTCCTTCATCGGCAACCGCCATTATCTCCTGGCGGAGATCGTTCGCGCGAGCACCGCGGCGCCGCATTATTTCGATCCGCAGGAGATCGAAATCGTCGCCGGCGAGCCGCCTGGCCTGTTCGTCGACGGCGGCCTGACGCCGCACAACAATCCCGCGTTGGCGCTGTTCCTGTCGGCGTTCGTGCCGGGCTATGGCCTGGCTTGGGAGACCGGCCCGGAGAAGTTGACGATCGTCTCGATCGGCGCGGGCACGTTCCGCGATCGCTTCGATTCGCGCTCGCTGAGCAAGGGGCCGTCGGCCAGGCTCGCCTTGCGC
>JBEKFO010000152.1:0-8744 GCA_050013275.1 Roseiarcus sp.
GAGCGCGGCTGACGCGCATCTGACGATTTCCGCGCCGGGACCTGCGATGTTGCGACGCGTGCTGCGGTCGTGTGCGCGGGGACCTGTGCCTCGGAAAATTCCCGCCAGCGCCGCCGCCGGTCTTACGTTCCACGATGTGATCGCCGCCTTTCGCGCCAACGCGTCGGCCCGCGACGTGTTGGCCAACTTGTTGCGCGCGTCGTCGGCGAAAACACGCGTGACGGCGACGGATTCGACGCCGACTCTCGACAAGTTGCCTGGCTACAGCGGCGGAGAGGCGCGCCAGTTTGCGCTGGATTTGGCGGCGGGGATCGACCGTTGGCGCGCCGGAAAGGCTGCTTGGCGGGATTTGTCGACTGCGGCTGTGTTCGCCGGCCCTCCGGGCACCGGAAAAACGATGTTCGCCAAGAGTTTGGCGCGTACTTGCGCCCTGCCAATCATCTGCACCAGCGTCGGCGAGTGGTTCTCAACAACGGACGGTACGCTAGGCGACGTCTCCAGGGCGCTCCAGACGGCTTGGGACTCCGCAAAGGCGGCCGCGCCCGCGATCTTCTTCGTCGATGAGTTGGACGCCTTGCCAAATCGCGAGACTTTGTCTGATCGCGCGCGTGAGTGGTGGACGTCCCTTGTGACGCTTGCTTTGACGCTGTTCGATGGAGCCGTGACGTCACGCGAGGGCGTCGTGCTGATTGGCGCCACAAACTACGCCCGGAATCTCGATCCGGCGCTGGTTCGTTCGGGGCGGTTCGACCGCGTCATTCACATGCCGCTGCCGAGTGTCGACGATCTCGCGGCGATCCTGCGGTTCCATCTCGGCGACGCGGCGCCGGACGCCGATCTCCTGTCGATTGCGCGGTTGGCGACAGGCGCGTCGGCGGCAGACGCGGCGCGCTGGGCGCGCGAGGCCCGAGCGCTAGCCCGGACGGCGGGCCGCGACGTCGCGGTCGATGACCTCATCGCCGTCGTCGCGCCGCCGGATAAGCGCTCGCTCGCCGATATTCTCCGGGCCGCAGTCCATGAGGCTGGTCATGCGGTCGCGCATCTTGCCCTGGGCGGCTCCGTCGACAGCGTTTCGATCGTCATCTCGGGCGTGAGCGGCGGCCGAACCCTGACCGTGAATGCCTCGCCAGCTTTCCCGACCGCTCGGGACATCGACCGAGAGGCGACAATGGCGCTCGCTGGTCGCGCGGCCGAGGAGGCGTTCTTTGACGCGCCGTCTGCCGGAGCCGAATCTGATCTCATCGGCGCGACCGAGCTGATTTGCTCCCTGCATGTCAGCGCCGGCCTCGGCGACTCGCTGCTGCATCTGGCGCCGACTGGTTCGGCCTCGATTCTACTCCTGCACGACCCCGCGCTGCGAAAGACGGTCAGCCAACACGTCGCGCGTCTCTACGCGGACGCGGTCGCGCTGATCCGTCGAGATCGCGCCGCGGTGGCCGCCGTCTCGGACGCGCTCGTTCAGCGTCGCTTTCTGACCGGCGCCGAGGTGTCGGAGATCATTGATAAGCATGCGTCGCAAAACCGCGAGGGAGGCTCAAATGCGTAATGATGACGCTGACCTACTCGACTGTGTCATTGAGCGCCTGGTCGCGATTCGAACGCGGCTCGGCCGCCACGTCTTCCGCGACGCAGGCCGGCGCGCGCTTTCCGGCATCGCCCGCGCCGCGCTGGCGGAAGGCGAACGGCGCGCCGCTCGCGGACGTCTTGAATCGGAAGTGGTGGCGCAGTTCCCGCTCGAACGCGCGCGCGACGGGGGCGAGAAAGAGAATCCATAAGATCTAAGTTAGATCCAATTGAATCGACCGCTCTAACCAGAACTAAGAACAAGACGTGTAAGGGAATTCATGATGAACGCGAGTGGCGCGACGAGCCGGCGAATCGCGAGATGCCAAGAAGGAAAAATGATAGGCGCGAAGTCGCGCCTATCAGATATCTGAGCAGTGCCTGAGACATTCAAATGTACGACGAAATTTACGATGACGACGACGTGTTCGAGCCGCTGGATATCGGTGTGTCGTTGGAGCACCGCGCCACGCTGGTGACCGCACGCGGCGGCGGGCCGCTTCGCACGATCATCACCGGCAGCAAACGATACGCAACCGGGCGCTACATCTCCGCCAAGACCGGGCGCGCCCACCCTTGGAAATTTGAGGGCGAGCCATCGCGCTTGATGATCTGCGAGGCGGACGCCAACGTCGCGACCTATCTCGCGCAGCCGCACCGGATCGATTTTCTGATCGGACGTAAGACCGTGCAGTTTTTTCCCGACCTCAGGATCGACTATCGATCGGGAAAGGTCGTGATCGAAAAGATCAGATCCGACGCCGACGTGCGACAGGACCGTCCAGAAGATCCGGTGACCGATTGGGCGCGAGATGTGTACGACGCGCTGGGATGGGGGTTTTGCGTCCGCGCCCGCGCCGAGATTGAGCGCGGCAGGGCTCTTATTAACGCTCGCATCATTGAGTTCGATCGCTTCTGCGTCATGACGTCAATAGACGTTAGCCGCGCATATGACGCCATCGATCGGAGGGGCGGAGAGGCGAAATACGGCCAGATCATAGAGGCGCTCGGAGGTATGCCGCGCGGCCAAGCAGTCCTGCACGCCCTCATCGTCCGCGGCGAGATGGCCATCGACCTCAACGCCATTCTCGACGCCGACACGCCCGTGTGGCGACGCGGCGCCTATCCCAGGGACAACTGCAATGACTAAGATGACGATCATCACGCTTGATCGGCGTGTCATCTTGCCGACTGGCGCATTTCGCTACCACGGTCCGATCGGTCACGACCGTCACCACCTCATCTCCGAGGCGAATGGCGAGGCCATCGTGCTGTCAGACAAGGAACTCGTCGACATTTATGGTCGGTACGGCCTGAAGCTAGGCAGCCGACGCAACTCAAACAAATATGACGAGGCTGGCGGCCTCGGGCCGGACGAAGTCCTGAAACCGATGGAGATGGCGCGCGCTTGGTTCTGCCGTGCGTTCGACAAGGCCCCAACCTCGCTAAGCACCCGAGCGCTTGACGCCTTCGTTCGGCGGAATGCGGACGCGGCCAAGAAAGAAGGGGTTACTCACCTCCCCAGCGCCGGCGCTCTGCGCCGCGCCATCAACGCACGCGGCGAGCCGGGCCGTCGACCTTCGAAGGCGATGAGGACGCTGCGCGGCACGGTGCGGCGTGCCACGCATTTCCCGGCCTTTGTTGAGAAGGTCCTGGAGAGGACGGTCGCATGGCATTGGTCCGTGCGCGGGCGAAAGAAGGGCGAGGCCTACGCGCGCGTCGTCTGCCTAATCAAGATCGCAAACCGTTTCGGTCCAGCCCTCTTTGGTGGGGCGTGGCGACCCTTGCCGACGCCGAGCAAGGAAACGGTTCGCTTCCGCATCAACCGTGCGGAGTGCCGCGCGACCTGGGCTGCCAAGTTTAGCGATCGCGAGGCTGCGCTGCGGTTTGAAGGAAGCGGCGAAGGCCTGACCGCGTCGCGCATCTTGGAAAAAGTGGTCATCGACTCGACGGTCGCAGACGGATGGTGCGTTTGGCGCGGCGAGACGATGATGCCGCTCGGGCGACCGACCCTCTACATCGCGGTCGACGTCTACTCCCGCCAGGTCGTCAACTGGTTCCTGACCTATGAGCCGCCGTCGCTCTATGGGGTGATGGGGCTGTTGAAGCGCATCGTCACGCCGAACGAGGAAGGCGTCTGGGGCAAGCCAGGTGAGATCATCGTCGACAACACTTGGGAACATGTCTCGCCGTCGTTTCAAGATGCGTGCGACAGCGCCGGCATCAACGTGAGATGGGCCCCGATCAAGACGCCCGAGTACAAGGCCATCGTCGAGCGCGCCTTCGGTACGCTGAACACGATGTTGTTCAAGAAGCTACTCGGCGGATCGGTGAAGTTTCCTGCGTACATCATGAGCCGGCTCGGGCTCGATCCCAGCAAGACCGCCAATTTGACCTTGGAGCGGCTTGAGGAATTGCTGACCCAGACGATCCGCGAAGTCTACGCGCATCGGATCCACGACGGCACGAAGCGTCCGCCGCAATTGCTCTGGGAGCGCGGGCTAGAGCGCGGACGGCATGTCATCGACGACCTGCCCGATCTGGTCGCGAATTTCGGCCAGGTGGAAACGTGCACTCTGACCCGCAGCGGCGTGAAAACGAGGGATGGACTGCGCTTCTTCGAGCGCGACGTCGTGACCAGGCTGTTGAATGCCTTGGCCCGCGACACGGCCCATCGCGAGCGCCGCAAAGGATCAGCTACCGCACGCGTGAAAGTCGTCGTCAATCCTGAGGATTTCAGCCAGTGCATGGTGTGGGACAGTCGCAACCGACGGCCAGAGTACTTGCACAACGTCCATTCTGAGTTCGCCAAGGCGTGTTCAAGCCGATGGGAGTATCGGCAACTTAAGGCGTTTGCGGACGCGGAAAATCAAGCCTTCGAAAGCGACGAGGATCGCCTGAAACAGCTCAATTCGTTGCGCGAGCAGATCGAGGCGATGGCGCCGGAACTGAAGGCCGCCGCATTGAAGCGCAGGCGCAAATTGCTCGCACAGATGAGCAACGACGCCCCGTCGGGCGCAATGATCCTGCGAGCCCAGGCTCCGGCCTCCGCGGACGGGCGTAATCCCGTCGACGCCGATGTGCCGACTCTGTTCGCCGCGCGAGTTCGCAAGGACGACCGTCTGCCGAAGGGCGTCCGCAGGGGCGGCAAGAAGGCGACCGAAAAGCAGCAACGCACAATGGCGGCGCGTCGCCAAGCACGGTCTGACTCAGCGGACATTGATCGGAAGGAGACGACAACAGGCCTTCCAATCACCGAGCCCATTCCGAAGGCCGAGCCCACAAGCCTGCGCGACCCACGTCGCGTCAGGGCGCTCGCCTGGGTGCTGGGCGACAAAGGGGCGGTCTAAGATGGACGCGCACAAACGAGAAGTCCACGCTCGGGTTGAGTTCAAGCGCATCCGACTTCATCCTCCGTACCTCTTGGAGGCGCAACACATTCTCGACGTCGAGCGGGAAGTAGGTCGGGCCACGAAAGGACTTGAGCAGTCGATCGTCCAGATCACCGGACCATCGCACACCGGCAAGTCCACCATCATCAAGGATTACTGCGAGCGCGTCTCCGAGAATGAGGCGCCGCCGCCTGGCCGGCATCCAGTGCTGCACGTCACCCTTACCTCGAAATCGAGCGTGGGCTCTTTGGGGAACGACATCCTCAAAGCGATGGCGGGTTGCGCGCTCCCCGCGACCGTTGTCACCGATTTGGTGAACATGCGTCCGCGTGAGCGCGTGTCAGCGGTCAAGAGAGCGCTTCCCGAAATCATGCACGTCGCTACAAAAGCGTTGCGGAACGCGGGAACCGAATTGTTGGTGCTTGACGAGGCGCATCATCTCTCTCCGAGCGAAACCGCGGCGGTCACGAATCAAAACGTCACCGAGGCGATCAAGTGGATCGCAATTCAAGGCGTGTGTCCTGTTGTCTGCGTCGGCACGAAGCGCCTTCGCGGATTACTTTCCGCCGACGTCAACTCGCAGGTTGCGAACCGAACGGTGGAATCAATCCACCTCGACCCGATCGACTTCGACGACGATAAGGGCTTCGACACGTTCTGCGGCTACTTGGATGCGCTCGATGACAAGTTGGTCGAGCACGACATCTTCCCGAAGAAGTCTGATCTGATCCAAGAAAAGTGGCCTGACTGCTTTTATGACGTCTCAAAAGGAGTGATCGGGCGCGTGTCGCGCTTGGTTGAGGCGGCCGCTGTCAGCGCGATCAGAGCGGGACGGAGCCGTATCGAACTTCAAAACCTCGACGTTGCGACCCGCACTTGGGCCATGAAGACGAAGGTGACTGACTACAACCCCTGGACCGAGAAGGGACCCAGGGACGTCCAAGACATTCGTCGAAAAGCATTGAACGTGGAATGACATGACTGCTGAATTCGATATTTCCGCAGCGGACGAAGGCGAGTGCTTCTTCTATTCGGAGGCACCGATTGTCGGTGAGTCCCTCTTGGGGTTTGTCGCGCGGAACGCGGAGAAGCATGGCGTCATCAAGATGCGGAGCATGCTGAAGGGCGCCGGCATCGACACTTTCAAGCCGGACGCATTGCCAACAGCTCATTCTGGAGCCGCAGCGAGTCTGGCCCGCGCATTCATGACTACGACGGATGAGATCGCGTTGCGATGCTACCCTTCGTTATCTCTCCCGGGCCGGCAAGGTAAGTACATCGACTTCTTCGGCACGCCGATCCGCGCATGCTATCGGCAGCCTGCCAGACGGCGGGTGTCTTCAACTTCGCTCGCCGCGTCGCCGCATCATCGCGCGTTTTGGGAATTGCGCGTGCTCTCGTTCTGTCCGGAATCAAAGGAATTGTTGATCGACGCCTGTCCGGCTTGCAAGAGGCCGCTCGGCTGGCGCTGGACACGGGGCGTGCACATCTGTGAGCACTGTCGTGCTGACTTGAGGAAGTACCCGCAACCTAGAGTCGAGGTCCCCAGCTCGACCGGATTCGACTTCGTGACACGCCTCATCCACCCGGACCCGAAAAGTCGCCGCCTTTACCCGACGTGGTTCGGCGACTCTGTGACGGAAGGAGACCTCTTCGAGTTCGCGATCGCTCTGGCATGGGCGCTGGCGGACCGAACGGCCCCGAGGACGACACGCAGGATGGTGGACCCGAGCGACTTCGCTGCGATCACGCCAGAGAATCTTGCGCTTGCGGGCGACCTGATCATTGACTGGGAAGAGTTCCCGAAGGTTGCGAGGACGTTTCGCGAGAGGACGGACTTGCGGCCTGGGTGTTGGGGAACCGAGAAGGACTTTGGCAGGCTCGCTCAGCTTCCGCGCGATGTCTATCTCCACGACGATTTGCGGGCCCTGGTAAGCGACTCTCTCGATGCCGCGGCAGTGGACTCATTTCACATCGGCCTGCGCCACGCGAAGAGGCGCGTAAATGACGAATTGATGAACGCCGTTCAGGTCGAAGAGACACTGCATATCAAACGCAAGACGATTCGCCGCTGGCGTTCGGAGGGGTTCATTTCCGCCAGGACAAGCGAGAAGGCCAGCAGATCGATCGTGATGTTGAGTCGAATGGAGCTTGAGGCGATCGCCGACGAACGCGATGGCGCCATCAGCCGTTGTGCCGTCGCGAAGCTCCTCGGAATCGACGAGAGGAATGTAGCTGGCCTCGCGACGGCAGGCTTCTTTCAAAAGATCGGACGGCCGACGGCGGACGTGTTGGTGGTCCAATGCTATCCGAAGTCAGAGGTGGACCAGTTTATTTCTCAGGTGCGCGGGATCGCCGTTCCAACACTTCCAAGCGTTGGCGGAACGGCGCTTGTCGAAGCCATCGCCAACGCGAATCTCGGCCCGTCGCCATGGGCTGCGGTCTTTTCCGCGGCGTTCTCGGGCAGGATCAACCTGTTTCGGCGCGCCGACGCTTCCGGCGGCCCGCTGGTGGACGATCTCGTCCTCGCGCCTGGCGCGACCCTCGCAGAGGTGACGATGCCGGACAGTTCTTCAACTGACGAAGAGCTTTCGCAGACGATGAGCGTCGACGATGCAGCCGCCTATCTCGACGTCGGCCGGCCCATGATTTCCCTTTTCGTGAAACATGGGCTGCTGCGCCAGAATGGAAACACGATGCAGAAGCTGAGCCGCGCGACCCTCGATTACTTCCGACGTCGATACATTTTGACGAAGGAAGCCGCCAAGCTGATGCGCGTCGCGGTCAATCGTGGACCGGCATTGCTGAAGAAGTATGGGATCGAGCCGGTATATCAGCTCTCTGCCGAGGGCGACTACGTGTGGGATAGGCGGCAGGTTGAGGTGGCCCTCGGATTGGCGCCTGTCGCCAATTCAGGGATCGAAGATTACTGTGCCGGGCCGGGCGTGTTGATTAGTGTCGGAGAAGGCGAGCAGCGCTTGTACGTGTTCGTTACCGAGGAGGCTGCTACACGCGCCGACCGATCCTGGACTGCGGATTATCTACTTCCCCTCGTCGAAGCCCAACGGGATCGGTTCGAGCAGATTGCGCGCGAGAAGGTCGCGACAGGTGAGACCGTTGGCGATAGGCAGGTTCGGATCGAAGGGTGGGAGATTGCTCTCGGCTGATGAGCAAAAGAGGTCGACAAGGGAATTCCGCGACCGAGTCATGGAAGATCGCCAACTAACTATCGTCAATCGTCCGTCTCATCTCACAATCCTCAAGTGCCCCGGCTTGGAAGTCTTCTCTCCCGGAATTTCAATTGAATAGGCCCTCGCAAACTCGTCCTCGCGCATGTGCATCGCGGTCGCCAAGTCGGCGAGCGAATACCCGAGGTCCTGCACATGTAGCGAAACCAGATCACTGAGCGTGTGTGGTTGCTCCTGCGGGAAGTCGAGTTCCGGCGGTTCGCGCAGCCGGTAGTTGTTCATAGCGAACTGCTTCCAAATCCAAGTGGCTTGGCTTTCAGTGATGGCGCTGCATCGCTTGGCGGCGAATACCAGCGACGCCATCGACATCTTCCATTCCGGTTTCAGTGCGGCGAGAAGACGCAGATCGACCTTTCGACCTGCAAAATGCGGCTTGATGTCGGCGGTCGGCGCCAAGAAGCACGATGCGAACTCGTCGGCTTCTTCCTCCATCTCTGGCGTAGGGAACCTGTGCATCACGATGTGCGCGAGTTCGTGCGCGAGCGTGAACCTCATGCGATCGCTGGGATGCATCGTGTTCAGCATGACCAGAGGTGGCACG
>JBEKFO010000153.1:0-8709 GCA_050013275.1 Roseiarcus sp.
TCGCCTCGCCTCGGCGGGATTGGCGATGTCCCGTCCGGTTTCGCGCGCCAGTCTGGCGAGCGCCGCCACCAATCGCCCGTTCGAGGTCGCCGTGGCGCCGTCGGGCAGACAGCACGTGTCCTCGAGGCCCGTGCGCAAATGTCCGCCGAGTTGCGCGGCGCGCCGATGCAGCGGCCAGATTTCGGCTCGGCCGATCGCGGTGATCTGCCAAACCGCGTCGGGCGCCTTGAGCTTCAACAGGATGGGCAGGAGATCGGGATCGGCCGGCATCCCCGAGGGGACGCCCATGACGAAATTATAGTCGATGAGGCCGGAAACCATGCCGACCTGCCGATACATCGCGACGCTGCGCACGACGCCGACGTCGAGACACTCGAATTCGGGCGTCGCGCCCGCCGCGGCGATCGCTTCGAGATAGGCCTGGATCTTCTCGACCGGGTTGTCGAACAATGTCGGCGGCCAGGCCCAGGCGCCGTCCGGCTTGACTTTGAGATAGTTCAGAGATCCGGCGTTGCAGGCGGCCATTTCCGGCCGCGTTTGGCGTAGGCATTCGAGCGCGCCGGCATAGTCCGTCCCGGGGACGCCGGAGGCGTGATTGATGATCACGCCCGGGCAGGCCTCGCGGATGGCCTGCTGAATTTCGCGCGAGACGGCGACTTCCCAGCAGGGCAGGTGACCCTTGCCGGGCGCCT
Source organism: Roseiarcus sp. (assembly GCA_050013275.1). Taxonomy (GTDB): domain Bacteria; phylum Pseudomonadota; class Alphaproteobacteria; order Rhizobiales; family Beijerinckiaceae; genus Roseiarcus. The sequence goes on from JBEKFO010000153.1 coordinate 693, forward strand.
GCTGGCACAGATGGATATGCATCACGCTGGCGCCGGCGTCGTAGGCCGCCTTGGCTTCGCGCGCCATCTCTTCGGGTGTGACCGGAACGCGGTGCTGTCTTGCATCGGTCGGCACGCCGTTGAGCGCGCAGGTGATCACGACCTTGTCTACGGGGTCGGCTTCTTCGCCTCGCTCGAGCGTCATCGGCGTTCCTCCCTGCGCGGCGCGCTGGGTCGCCGCTTCCCTGTTTGGATCGTTGTGACGAGTCGGCGTAGGAAACCACGCGCCGCGCCATTTGTCATCGCCAAAGCGCGCGCCCGCTTGTCACGCGGCGCCGTCGCAACGAACGACGCTACGACGGGGGCCCGCGTTCGACGCCGCGGCGCCAGCTACTTTCGTGTGTCTTGCAAACGGCGCTTCCAACGCTGCCCCGGCTTGAGGTCGCCGCCGAGCGCGTAACGCTCCATGATGCGACGATGCCGGGATTGGGTCGCTCCGGCGCGGTCGGCCGGCGCCGTCTCCGACATGACGTTCGCGACCGCGCGGGGCTGGGCCGTGGGCGCCGCGCGTTCGGATTGGGCGCCGGGCGAAGGCGCCTCGGCCTCCTCCGCCATCCAGTCGCGCGTCCAGGAACCGACCGATTCCGCGAACGATCGCAGTGACGGCGTTGCGATCTTCCGCTCCGATTCCTTCTTGGTCCTCGGCTTGAGGGCCGGCTTGGGTTTGTGCGCCGGGCCGAGACTTTCCCGTTTGCGTCGAGGCGAGGCGGCGGCCTCCTCGGCGGGCGGCGCGACCGGTTCGACGTCGGCGAGGCTGGGAAGGATGCGGCCCTGAGGACGGGGCGGCGGGGGGGCGGCGGCCGGCGCCTTGCGTTCGGCCTCGAACAGCGCCGCCGCCCCCGGATGACGCCCTTCCGTCCGGGCGACGTTGACGAGCGCCGGTTCCGTCGCCCAGGACTTTCCGCCCGAATTCGTGGATCGTCGCTGTCGCCGAACCTCGACGACGAAACTAGGGGGCGGTCGCTTCATTTGAGCCTTCGAGAATCCGGGTTGGGCCCAGCCGGACGATCTTCACGGGCGAGACCGGAACGACTCGGCGGGGCGCGGCGCCCATGCTGAAGGCCATAGTCGCGAAAAAAGCAATATCAGTCCATCCGCTTCTCGCCTCCGCGCCGCCGATCCCCAGTCAATTTCGCGGCGGCCGGGCGCAGGGGTGCGGTAACCTCGCATTAATCCTATCGGAGGCTTAACGGAATCGTTAAAACCCGCGCCTAAGGATAGGTCTGGGCGAGCCCAAGTTTTGGCCCATTTGCGGCGCAGACCCGCCCGAACCGAGCCTACGGTCGTCCCGCCCGAACCCGAAACCAATCCTCCCCGCTCCCCCTAGAGGTTGCCCCTGATATGAACGCCACCGACGCCGCCGCCACGGTCGCAGCCGCTCCCGAGACCACGCTGCTTTCGATGTTCTGGTCGGCGCATATCGTCGTCAAGATCGTGATGGTCGGGTTGCTGGCCGCCTCGTTCTGGTGCTGGACGATCATCGTCAACAAGACCTTGCTGTTCGCCAAGTTCCGCCACGCGATGGACAGTTTCGAGCAGGTCTTCTGGTCCGGCCAGTCGCTCGAGGAACTGTTCGGATCGCTTTCCCAGCGGCCCAATTCGGGCGCCGCGAGCCTGTTCGTCTCGGCGATGCGCGAATGGAAGCGCTCGTTCCAAAACCCGACCGCGTCCTTTCGCGGTCTACACGCGCGCCTCGACAAGGTGCTCGACGTTTCGATCGCCCGCGAGGTCGAGCGGCTCGAATCCAATCTGTTGTTCCTGGCGACCGTCGCCTCGTCGGCGCCCTTCGTCGGCCTGTTCGGCACGGTCTGGGGCATCATGACTTCGTTCCGCTCGATCGCCGCCTCGAAGAACACTTCGCTCGCCGTCGTCGCTCCCGGCATCGCCGAGGCGCTGTTGGCGACGGCGATCGGGCTGTTCGCCGCCATTCCCGCGCTGATCGCCTACAACAAGCTGCAAGGCGACGTCGCCCGGGCGCAGGCGCGCATGGAAAGCTTCGCCGACGAATTCTCGTCCATCCTGTCGCGGCAGATCGATCAGCACACGCCGGGCGACAAGGCGGCCTGAGGCGCTGGGAAAGACGAGGAGCACGAGTCCATGGGTATGGCGGTAGGCGCGCAGCGCAAGAGTGGACGCGGGCGGCGCGGCGTGCCGCGCTACGGCGCGATGGCCGACATCAACATGACGCCGTTCATCGACGTCATGCTGGTGCTGCTCATCATTTTCATGGTCGCCGCGCCTTTGCTCACCAGCGGCATCGCGGTCGATCTGCCGCAGGCCAATGCCGGCGCGCTCAACGTCGAGCAGAAGCCGATCGCCATCGCCCTCGACGACCAGGGGCAATTGTTCTTGATGGATCAACCGATCGCCGACGCCGAACTGGTCGCCAAGATGCAGGCCCTCGCCGCGGACATCGCCGAGCAACGCATTTATCTGCGCGCCTCGAAGGTCGTGCCCTACGGGCGCGTCGCCGAGATCATGGGCGCGGTGACCGCGGCCGGTTACAAGAAGGTGGCGCTCGTCACCGAACCGGATAAGCGGTGAAGCGAGGCTTGGGGTGAGCGACCAGCCGTCGAAAGCAGGGCTCTTCGTTTCGGGCGCGCTTCACGCTGCGCTGCTCGCGTTTATCCTCATCGGGTTCGCCTCGGCGCCGAAATTCGACGATGCGACAGAATCCATTCCCGTCGACACGATCACGCAGACGCAATTCAACGAAATCATGAAAGGCGAGCGCGACGCCAAGCCGGTGAAGGAGGCTCCGACGGAGCCGACGACAAGGCAGGCCGCGGTCGAGCCGCCGCAGGTTCCGCCGCCCCCGACGCCTCCTCCGCCGCCGCCGGAGCTCAAGACGGCCGACGAGCCGCCGCCCGCTCCCGCGCCGCCGCCCAAGCCCGTCCCGCCGCCCCCGCCCAAACCCGCGCCGCCGCCGCCCGCGCCGCCGCCGAAGCCGACCGCCGAGGACGCGCCGGCGCCCCCGGTCAGGCCGAAGGAGACGCCGCCGGACAAGTTCAGGCCTGACGCGGTCGCCAAGCTGCTGGAGAAGGCCAAGCCCGAGGAACCGGCCAAGCCGCAAAAGGCCTACGATCCCAACGCGATCGCCAAGCTGATCGGCCAAGGCAAGCCCTCGACCGATGCGGCGGCGCCCGGCGCGCCGACCCCGCTCGGGCTGCCCAATCAGCACGCGGCGCGCATGTCGCCCTCGCTTTCGGCCGCGCTCGACGCGTGGATGACCGACGCCTATCTCAATTGCTGGACGCCGCCGCCGACGATGCCGGAGGGCGAGCGCTACGTCGCGCAAGTGCGCGTCGAATTCAACGCCGACGGCACGCTCGCCGCCACGCCCGAGCTGGTCAATCCCCCTTCCGATCCCGCCTGGCGCGCTCATGCGGAGAGCGCGATGCGCGCGGTGCTCAAGTGCAATCCGTTGCGCGTGCCGCCCGAATTCGCGCCCTATTTCGAGCAATGGAAAACGAAGACCGTCCACTTCGACCCGCAGAGCGCCTTGGGCTGACCGCGGCGCGCCGATGCCGAACTTGAGAAAAGCGAGACCGAGCCGTCATGATGATCGAAAAGCCGTCCTCCCGCTTCGCGGCCGCGCCGAGCGCCGTCAGAGCGCGCGAACCGCTTCACGTTCCTGAGAAATACGCGCCCTATGACCCGCTATGGAAGACCACGACCGTCCGATTCGATCCCCTCCCGGAGTGATCCGGGTCCGCCGCGCCACGCCATCCCTACAGTGAGATTGATGCCGATGACCTTTCCCGTTTCCCTCACGCGCCGCTCCGTTCTCGCCCTGGCGGCCGGAGCGCCGCTCGCATTCGCCGTCAAGTCGGCGCGCGCCGCCGGCGACGTCTATGTTCACGCCGGCGCCAATTTCACGCCGGTCAACATCGCGGTGACGCCGCTCGCCGGCGACGGCGGCGAAACGAAGATCGGCGCGGTGGTGGTCAACGACTTCGCCCATTCCGTCTTCCTGCTGCCGGTCAATCCCACCAGCTTTCCCGAGAACGTCACCAACCCCGACGCGCGGCCGAACACCGACGCCTGGAAGACGGTCAACGCGCAATTCGTGCTGACTGGGCGGGTGTCGGGCGCCGCGGGCGGGCGCATCTCGGCGCAGTTCCGCCTTTGGGACGTGGCGACCGGCGCGCAAGTCGCCGGTCAGCAATACACCACCGACGCCGCCAACGCGCGCCGCGTCGGCCATCTCATCGCCGACGCCGTGTTCTCGCGCATCACCGGGGAGACGGGCTTCTTCGATTCGCGCGTGGTGTTCGTCGACGAGACCGGCTCCAAGGAGAAGCGCCGCAAGCGTCTGGCGGTGATGGACATGGACGGCGCCAACGTCAAATATCTGACCAGCGGCGACAAGCTCGCGGTGGCGCCGCGGTTTTCGCCCTCGGCGCAACAAGTCGCGTTCATGTCGTTCGGCGAGACGGACCCCAAGGTGACCTTGCTCGACCTGGAGACCGGCCGGCGCGACACCATCGGCAATTTCCCCGGCATGACCTTTTCGCCGAGCTTTTCGCCTGACGGCCAGCGTATCGTCATGTCGTTGTCGGAAGGCTCTTCGTCTCACCTCTATACGATGGACGTCGGCTCGCATGCGACGACGCGCCTCACCGAGGGCGGCGCCATCGACACCTCGCCCTGCTATTCGCCGGACGGTTCGCAGATCGCGTTCGAGTCCGACCGCGGCGGCACGCAGCAGATCTACGTCATGAACGCCAACGGCGGTCAGGCCAATCGCATCTCGTTCGGCGAGGGGCGCTATTCGACGCCGGTGTGGTCGCCGCGCGGCGACCTCATCGCCTTCACCCGGCAGAAAGCCGACTTGTTCGGCATCGGCGTGATGAAGCCCGACGGAACGGGCGAGCGCATCATCACCGAAGGCTTCCACAACGAGGGGCCGACGTTTTCGCCCAACGGATTGTTCCTGATGTTCTTCCGCGATCCGGGCGGCGAGACGGGCGCCAAGATCTACATGGCCGACATTTTCGGTCACGGCGAGTTCCCGGTGCCGACGCCGAGCTACGCCAGCGACCCGTCCTGGGGCCCGCTGATGAAGTGACGAAGCCTCCCCTCTCCCGAACGGGAGAGGGGAGGACGCGTCCCGCCGCGACAATCGCTTCGCGGCGATCGCAAATCGCGATACATTCAGCTTCGGACGCGCCGCATCGGAAGGCGCGCGCCGCGCGAGAGTGAGGCCGTCATGTCGATGTCGATAGGCTTCATCTTCATGGCGACGCGGCAGGACCGTACGGTGCCGCAGGCGCGAGCGCTGATCGACGAAGCGCTGAGGCTCGGCGTCGTCAACATCGGCTTCAAGGACATCGGCCTGCCGCGTGCGGCGCTCAAAGAGCTGGCGCAGGCGATTCACGCCGGCGGGGCGCGCGCGTTCTTCGAAGTCGTTTCGCTCGATCGCGACAGCGAGCTCGCTTCGGCCGCGGCGGCGGCCGACTTCGGAGTGGACTGGCTGCTCGGCGGCGTGCGCGCGAGCGAGGTCGCGCCGATCGCGAAAAGCGCCGGCGCTCGCTACGCGCCGTTCCCCGGCGCGGTCGTCGGCCACCCGAGCGCGCTCGTCGGCGCGATCGAGGAGATCGAGGCCAGCGCTCGCGCGCTCGGCGCGATCGAGGGCGTCGCCGGCCTCGATCTTCTGGCCTATCGTCATTCGGGCGACGTTCCCGCCCTGATCCGCGCCGTCGTCGGCGCCGTCGACAAACCAGTGATCGTCGCCGGCTCGATCGACGGCGCGGACCGCGTCGCCGCGGTCGCCGCGAGCGGCGCGGCGGGCTTCACTGTCGGTTCGGCGGCGATCGAGGGCGCGTTTCCCGCGCCCTCGCGCGACTTCGCCGCGCAAATCCGCGCGATTCAGCGGGCGGTCGCCGATCTGGATTGATCGGCGTCCGCCCGTCTCGCGCTCACTTTTCCTGGGACTGCGGGGAGGCGGCGACGATCTTGTCGTAGTATTTGACGACGAGATCGATGTTGGCGGCGATCGTGACCGGCTCGACGGACTTGAGCGCGTCGTTCATTTCCGCGAGGGCCTCCTTTTGGTCGGCCGCGGACATTTTCTTGTCGGCTTGAATGTCGGCGATCTGCTTCTTGATGATCACGTCGGCGCCGACGTACTTCTTGGTCTGCGGATCGACGCCGTCCATCACCAGGCCGATGTTCGCGCCGACGTTGTCGAATTCGTCGAAAGAGGCGAACTTGTATTTCTTGGCGATGGCGTCCAACTGCGCCATCACTTTATCGTCGACCTGATCCGTTGCGCCCTGCGGCGCCTTGGCCATGATCGGCGCCATCTCGGTTTGCGCGGCGATATAAGCCTGGATCTGGGCCTCGCTCAGCGCGACCTGCTTGAGCGGTTGTTCCGCCGGCGCGCCGGCGGGCTGGGTCTGCGCCAAGGCGACGCCTTGGCCGGCGGCGATCGCGAACGGCGACAGCGCCGCGATGCTCAAGGCGACGACGAACGAGCGAACGAAACGAGCCATTTTGTCCTCCGGAGATTGGGGCGGCGAACCATGCGACCTTCGCCGGCGCCGCGCAAGTCTCGCCGGAGTGCGACGCATAATTGTGACGTTCGCGTCGACGCCGGGGAAACCCGGATCGCGGGGCGCGCCGCGCTCAACCGCGCTGCGGCGCCGGCGCCTCCGGCCGCTGCACGGGCGCGCGCGTGGCGAAGACTTTCGACAGAACGAAAATCGCGGCGAGCGTCGAAGCATAGACGACGACCTGCAACACTGAAGGCTGGTCCGCGTAGCCGACCAGCGTATGCAGCACGCGGCCGACGAGGCTCGTGTCGGACAGGATCGCCGAAGTGTTCCACGCGGTGTCGCTCCATAGAGTGACGACGCCGGCCTGCTGGAAAAAATTCGCCGCCTGGGAAGCGAGGCCCGCTGCGAGAAAGGTGATGAGCGCGCTCGTCACCGCGAACAGGCGGCGCGCCGGAATCGTCACCAGGCCGAAATAGGTCACCGCGCTCACGGCTGCGCCGGCGGCGAGGCCGAGCAGCGAACCGGTCAGAAGATCGCGCGAGGTCGCGCCGCCGGCGGCCGCCAGGCCATAGAGGAACAGCGCCACCTCGGAGCCCTCGCGCATCACCGCCACGGCGACGACAATCGCGAGGGCGATGAGCGAGCGCGCGCCGCTGCGCACGTCCTGGCCGAGTTGACGCGCCTCGGTTGCGAGTTCCCGCCCGTGGCTCGCCATCCAGACGTTGTGCCAGGCGAGCATGCAGACGGCGAGGCTGAGGATCGAGGCGTTGAACAGTTCCTGGCCGACGCCGTTGAGCGCTTCGGCGATGGCGCCGGCGAATGCCGCCACCAGGCCGGCGCCGATTACGCCGGCCGCGACGCCGGCCAGCGCCATCAGTCGGCTGCCGGGCACGCCCTTGGTGACCGCCATGACGATGCCGACGATGATGCCGGCCTCGATCACTTCGCGAAAAACGATAATCAGCGCGCCGAGCATCGGCCGACCCTTCCGTTTACTGCGCGACCAGGAAACCTTCGGTCGTCTTCTCGTGATAGTCGTCGAAGAAGCGATAGCGGCCCGGCGTCAGCGCGCGCACGTGGACGGTGATCTTGCCGCCGCCAACGACGACCTTTTCGACGCGCAAGCTCTTGCTTTCGAATTCGGCCGGCGTCGAGTCGAGGTTGGTCACTTCGATCACGATCGGCTTGCCCGCCGGAGCGGTCGGCTCGGCCGGCGAGAAGCGATGGTCTTTCAGCGTGAGGCTGATAGACGCGGCGTCTTGCGCGGATGTCGTCGTCGCCAGAGCGGAGAGCGCGATCGTGCAGCTCAGGCCGATGGCGAATTTGCGTGATGACAGGCTCATGGTGTCTCCTTGGTTACGAGGTCGACCGCGCCGGGCCGGATTGCGAACTCGGGTTTCGGATCGGCGCGATTTCGGGGAAAATCGAGGGGATCGCGACCGGCGCTGTCGCCGGCGGCGTCTTCGGAAAAGACGAAG
>JBEKFO010000154.1:0-8657 GCA_050013275.1 Roseiarcus sp.
GGCGCCAAAAGGGGGGGGTCCAATGCATAGGCCACTGGTCGTTTTGACTGCCGCTTTGGCGCTGGGCTCGCCTGGCCTCGCGTCGGCGCAGACGCCCGACACGAAATCCATCGTCTCGATGAGCGGAACTTGCGTCGCGCAATTTCTCGGCAAGCCGCTGGCTTGCGGACCGCAGGCGATGTACGCGGTGCGCACGAACGGGCAGGAGTTCGTCGCTTTCGCGACGGCGCAAGGCGTCGTGTTCTTTTTCGGCGATCAGATCAGCCAGCCGACGCCGACCGCCCACGTGATCGCCATCAACGATTCGCGCATCGATCTGCCCGACAAAGAGCAGTTCGAAAACAACCGCTTGCGCGGAAACTGTATTCTGACGACGAAAGGCGCGAGCGGACCGATCACGGCGATCGACTGTGACGCGACGAACCTCGACACCAAGCAGCGCGAACAGTTCCAGTTGAGCGGCGTCACGATTATGCCGACCCCAAAGTGAAAGTCGCTCGGGCGCGCCGCCGATAGCCCCAGCGGAGCGCCAAGCGAGAAAGGCCGCCGCCGTCCAGGCCGAGGGCGCTCTCCTAATGCCGCGCCGCCTCTTCCCCGGCCTTGCGGCGTCCGTGTCCCCACTCGCGCAGCTGCTGGAAGACGACGTACAGCATCGGGATGACGAAGATGCCTATCGTGCTCGCCGCCAGCATGCCGGCGAACACCGAGGTGCCGACGCCGCGGCGGCTGAGCTGCGCGGCGCCGTGGGCGACGACGAGCGGCGCCAGTCCGAGGATGAAGGCGAACGAGGTCATCATCACCGCGCGGAACCGCGTCCGCGCGCCGAGCGTCGCCGCCGCCCGGATGTCGAGGCCATGCTCGCGCTGCTCCTTGGCGAACTCGACGATCAGAATGCCGTTCTTGGCCGCGAGCGCGATCAGCACCACCAAGCCGATCTGCGCATAGAGATCGAGCGCGCGGCCGGCGATCATGAGGCCGACGAACGAGCCGACGACGCCGATCACGACGGAGAGCAGCACCGGGATCGGAATCACCCAGCTTTCATAGAGCGCCACCAGGAAGAGATAGGCGAACAGAACCGCGAGCCCGAGAATCACGCCGGTCTGGCCCGAGGCCTGCTGCTCCTGATAGGCGGTGCCGGTCCATTCGAAGGCGTAGCCCGGCGGCAGCGTCTTGTCCGAAACCTCCTGCATCGCCTGCAGCGCGGTTCCCGAGGACTGGCCCGGCGCCGGTCCGCCGTTGATCGTCACCGACCGATAGTTGTTGTAGCGGGCGATGACTTGCGGCCCGAGCGCGACGTGGGCGTCGGCGATGGACCGCAGCGGCACCATCTCGTTGTTCTTGTTGCGGATCTGAATCTGCCACAACGCCGACGGATCGCGCCGATCGGCGGCCTCGCCCTCGATGTTGACCTGCCAGGTGCGCCCGTAAAGATTGAAGTCGCCACTGTAATAGCCGCCTAGCGTCGCTTGCAGCGCGGTGAAGACGTCGCTCATGCTGAGCCCGAGCGCCTGCGCCTTGTCGCGATCGATGTCGAGATAGACGGAGGGGTTGGTCGCGGTGAAGGTCGAGAACACGCGCGTCAGCCGCGGGTCCTGATTGGCGGCCGCGACCGTTCCCTGCATCACGCTGCCCAGCGTCGCCGGGTCCTGCCCCTCCAACGCCTCGAGCTGGTATTCGAAGCCGCCGCTGGTGGAGAGCCCGAGGATCGGCGGCAGGTTGAAAGGAAAGATGGTGGCGCTGCGAATCTGCGCAGCTTGCTGAAACACCCTTCCGATGACCGCCTGCGCCGAATCGGCCGCGCCCTGCCTGTCCGCGAACGGTTTCAGTCGGGCGACGAGGAACGCGGCGTTGGATTCGGCGCCGGCGTCGAGCAGCGAATAGCCCAATATGGAGAACGTATTCTGGATTTGCGGGATCGTCTTCAGCATCTGCTCGACGGTGTGCACCGCCTCGGAGGTGCGCGAGGCCGAAGCGCCGTTGGGCAATTGCACCGCGATGAAGAAGGCGCCCTGATCTTCTTCCGGCAGGAAGCCGGTGGGCGTGATCTTCGCCAGTCCGTAGACACCGAGCCCGAACAGGGCGACCACCGCGAGCGAGACGACCGCAAACCGCACCAGCCGCCGCACGATCGCGGCGTAGCCGTCGCGGGCGTAGTCGATGCCGCGCAGAACGCCGCCGACGAACCCGCGGCGCGGGCCGGTATGACGCAGGAACACCGCGCACAGCGCCGGCGACAAGGTCAAGGCGTTGACCGCGGAGATCAGCATCGCCGCGCTGATGGTGACGGCGAACTGACGAAACAGCAGGCCCGAAAGGCCGGGGACGAACGCGATCGGCACGAACACCGACAACAGCACCAAGGTGATCGCGATGACCGGCCCGGTGATCTGGCGCATCGCCTTCTTGGTGGCCTCGGCCGGCGACAGCTCCGGCTCCTCCTCGATCACGCGCTCGACGTTCTCGACCACAACGATCGCATCGTCGACGACGATGCCGATCGCGAGCACCAACGCCAGCAGCGACACCGTATTGGCCGAATAGCCCATGGCGAGAAGCACCATGAACGTTCCGATCAGACTGACTGGCACCGCGACCGCGGGAATGATGGTGGCGCGCAGATTGCCCATGAACAGGAAGACCACCAGCACGACCAGCGCGAACGCTTGGCTCAGCGTCTTGATCACCTCGTGGATCGTGTCGTTGACGAAGGTCGTGGAGTCGAACACGACCTTGGCCGTCATTCCCTTGGGGAACCTCTCGCCGAGCTTGGTCAGCGTCTTGTTGACCAGGGCGGCCGTGCTCACCGCATTGGCGCCCGGCGCCAGATAGAGCGCCGCCGCGACGGTCGGCTGGCCGTCCAGTCGGCTGTCGATGTCGTTGTTCTGGGCGCCCAATTCGACGCGCGCGACGTCGCGCAGATGAAGGATCGAGCCGTCGGGATTGGCGCGTAGAACGATGTCGCCGAATTGCTCGGGGGTCGTCAGGCGCCCCTGAGTCTGGACGTTCATCTGGATCTGCTGATCCTTGTCGATCGGCGGCGCGCCGATACGCCCGACCGCCGCCTGCACGTTCTGCGCCTGGATGGCGTTGACGACGTCCGTCGGCGTCAGGTTGAGGCTGACCAGCCGCTGCACGTCGAACCAGACGCGCATGGAGTAGTTGAGGCGCGCGAACAGCAGCGCCTGTCCGACGCCGGGGATGCGCGACAGCTCGTCGAGAACGTTGATGGTGACGTAATTGGCGACGAACAGCGAATCCAGTTTGCCCACCTCGCCGGAGAAACCGACGAACTGCAACACCGCCGCCGAGCGCTTCCTGACGGTCAGGCCCTGCTGCTGGATTTCCTGCGGCAACTGCGGCAGCGCCGTCTGCACGCGGTTGTCGACCGCCACCGTATCGAGATCGGGGTCGGTGCCGAGCGCGAAGCTGACGGTGAGATTGTAGCTGCCGTCGTCGCCGCTGGTCGACTTCATGTACAGCATCTTGTCGACGCCGATGATCTGCGCTTCGAGCGGCTGAGCGACGCTCGATTCGACCACCGCGGAGGAGGCGCCGGGGAAAATTCCCGAGACCTGCACTTGCGGCGGCACGATGTCCGGGTACTGCGCGACCGGCATGCGGGTCATCGCCAGCAGGCCGCCGAGCGTGATCACGATCGCGATGACGATCGCGAGGCGCGGTCGATCGACGAAGATGGCCGAGATCATCGGCTCGGACCGGCGGCGGGCGACGTCGTCACGGCGGGACCGGCCGAGACGGGTTGGCCGGGGCGCACGCGCTGCAATCCCTCGACGATGACCAGTTGCCCCTCTTGCAACCCGCTCGAGACCGCCGCCGACGTCGGCGTGGATTGGCCGAGCTTGACGCCCTGCCGCTGCGCCTTGCCCTGCGCGTCGACGACATAGACGTAGTCGCCGCTCTGGTCGGTGAGCACGGCCTCGCGCGGGACGACGAGCGCCTCGATCGGCTGCGCGCCCTCGAGCAGAACGTTGACGAACTCCCCGTCGAGCAGCTCTCGGTTCGGGCCGGCCGCAGCGTTCGCGGCGGGAACGGCCGGGTTGGCGATGGCGCCGCGCAGCAGCAGCGTGTCGGTCGCGGTCGACACGGTGTTGTTGATGAAATCGAGCTTGCCGACCTCGCCGTAAAGGCGGCCGTCGGGCAGCTTGACCCCGATCTTGACCACATCGAAGCCGCCGCCCTCGGCGATCTTCCGTCTCAAGTCGAGCGCGGTTCGCGAAGGAACGGAAAAGACCACATACATCGGGTCTTGGCTCACGATCGTCGACAGGACGCCGGAGCTCGGACTGACCACATTGCCCTCGGTCGTCACGGTGCGGCCGATCTTGCCGTCGATGGGCGCGTGGATTTCCGTATAGTCCAGGTTGATTTGCGACTGACGAAGCTGCGCCTGCGCGGCGAGCAATTGCGCCGCCAGCGCCTGCTGGCTCGCCTCCGCGGCGTCGACGGCGGCTTGCGTGCCGGCGGTGGTTCGCAGCAGTTCCTTGGCGCGCTGCAGCGTCAAGTCGGCGTTGCGCAACTGCGCCTCGACCTGCTTGATCGCCGCCTGCTTGGCTTGCACGTCCGCTTCGAACGGCCCGCGTTCGAGCTGGTAGAGCAGGTCGCCCTGCTTGACTTCGCTCCCCTCCGTGAACAGGCGCTTTTCCAGGAACGCCGTCACGCGCGCCGACAAGTCGACGCGATTGATCGCTTGAATGCGGCCGAGGTATTCGCTGGTCTCGGTGACCGGCTTGCGCTCGACCTTGACGACGCCGACCGCCGCCGGCGGCGGCTGTTGGCCCCAGGCCGGCGCAATCGGGGCCAGAGCGACAAAGGCCAGAATACAGCGCCACGCGCGCGACATTGCACCACCAGGACCAGGCTGGATTGAACGGAATGGGGCCGGCCCCGCCGCATCCTCGGCGTAACGCGCCCGAACAACGGCAAATCTGCACGCTGCGCGAAACGCCGTCAATCGGCCCCCCGCGATGGTCCGCAATTGCGACGGGGAGGCGGCCGCGGCCGCCGAGACGGACGCGCCCTATTGCGCGCGCCCCGAAGCGTCGGGCGCCGAAAGCGTCGGGCGCAGCCCGATCAGGTCGGCGCGCACATAGAGATCGATCGGCCAATCCTTGGCGCCGCTCGCGATCATGAAGCGATAATCGGCGAGCGCGGCGGCGAGCTTCGGATCGCTCATCGCCCATTGGTGGAACCGCGGACCGAGGTTGCTGACGAGAACGCCGTCCGGCCGGTTGCGCTCGATATCCTCGGCCGTCATGTCGCGGTCGCGGGCGATGATCGGCGCGAGGCGCTCGGCGAGCGCGCCGTCGTGCGGGTTTTGGTCGATCAGACGCCGCGCGCCGGCGGTCATCAACATGCCTTGCGTGCGCTGAACCCAGACGCCGCCGACGTTCCGCACGAGGGGGAATCCGACGCCCAGGCCCTCCCCGACCGACGCCAGGCGCGGGTGGGGGCCGAGATCGGCGACCGCCCGCGCGAAAGCGGCGTCCGGGCCCGGGACCGGCGCGCAGTAGAGCGCGCAAGCTGCGGCGATCAACGCGGCGGCGGTCATTTCGGCGAGCCGCGCGACGCGTTCGCGCGACGATTGAGCGACCCGCGGCGGCGCCGCGGCGAGCGCAAGGTGGGCCGCCAGCGCCGCGCCGATCGCACAATCGATCGGCGGCAGCCGGAACAGCAACGCTCCGACTGCGGTCGCGCCCGCCGCGCCTCCGGCGGCGGCGAGCCGTCGCGGCGGCTGCGGCCGCATCTCCAGCGCCGCGCCGAGCGCGACCACCAGGAGCGCGAGCGCGGGGTAAAACTGGTACAGCCATCCCTTGCCCTGGACGATGAACGCCCCCGCCGCGCCGAGCGAAGCGAGCGCCGGGGTCGCGACCAGCGGTTCGCGCACGCGCCGCCCGGCGATCGCGGCGAGCAGACCGAAAAGCGCGACCCAGACGACGACGCCGGCGTTGGCGAACAATTGCAGCATCGATTCGCGCACCGGCAAATAGGCGGCGACGACCGTCGGCAGCACGTCCGCGCCGTAGGCGGGAAAGCGCCAGATCGTCAACGCGGCGGCGGCCGCCAGGAACGCCGCCGCGACGTAATATTCGAGCGCGCGCAGCAGCGCCGCGACGCCGATGCGCGAAGCGAGATACGGCGCGAGCGCAACCGCGATCAGCGCGTAAGGCGGTTTGATCGCGACCATCGCGCCCAGGCCGAGACCGGCGACGAGCGTCATGCGGCTGTCCACAGGCGCGCGCCCGGCGCGCGCGGCGCAAAGCGCGAGATAGGGAAGAGCGAACAGCGCGACGAAGAAGTCGCGTTCGTCGAACGTGCGCCCCGGCAGGATCGTCAACGCGGCCAGCGTCAGGCCGAGCGCGATCGCGCCGACTTCGGCGCCAAGCCCGGCGCGCCTCAGGATCGCCGCGCTCAGCCAAAGGGACGCGCCGACCGCGGCGAAGCCGTAGGCGGCGACGACGAGCTCCGGCCGCGCGCCGATCATTCGCGCCAGCGCGACCGCCGGCAGGTAAAGCACAATCGAGACCGGCGGATTGGTTTCGATGAAATCGACGTAGGGCGATTGGCCGTCGAGCCACCTTTCGCCGATCGTGATCATCCAGGAGACGTCGGCGATGGCGCCGAAACGCGCCTGCGCCGCGATCGCCGCGGCGAGGATCGCGGCGACGGCCCAAACCGCCGGCCAAGCGCGCCACAAAGCCTCGCCCCGCCGTCGCAGCCGAGCGGCGATGTCCATTTCGGTCGCGGCGGCAAGGGAACGGGCGGGCGGCATGGCTGTCGGGGGTCGGCGCAAGTCCCGCCAGCTTTACCGGCGGAGGCTTAAGATTCTGGTAAGCGTCTGGCGCGCCTTGCCGATTGCTAAAGGCCGCGCGTCAGCCGCAGTCCTTGGCGAAGGCCTCCAGCAGCGCGTCGAACGCGGGCGCCTGCTCCCATTGCGGGGCGTGGCCTGCCCCCGCGATCAATTGCACCGAGCCGCGCCACAGCGTCGGCATCGCCAGTTCGGCGAAATAGGCGCCGTTGACCAGTTGTTCCTCGGCGCCGTGCAGCACGGCGAGCGGCCGCTTCAGGCCGGCGACGACTTGCGCCTCGTCGAGATAGCCGCCCGGCGCAATGGACGCGACGAGCTGCGCCCGCGCGCGCCCGTCCGTCCGCAGCGCGTCTTCGACGAAGAACGGCGGAATGTCGGCGAAACCTGGCGCGAAGAACGAAGCGACATAGGCTTCGGCCTGCTCCTTGGCGATCTCTTCGGCGAATCCGACCCCCATCGCCGGATTGGGCAGGAACGCGCGGTCCATCGCGGGCGGAAAGGCGAGCGGCGGCGCGCCGAAGATCGCAAAGCCGCGCGCGGCGGCAAGAGCGGGGCTCGCCTCGAGCAGAATATGGCCGCCCAGGCTCCAGCCGACGAAGACAGCATCCTCCAGCGCCAGCCCCTTGGCGACCTCGGCGAGGGTGTGGGCGTGACCGGGCAGAAGATAGGCGGCGGGATCGCCGGCGTTCGCCGACTGGCCGTGGCCGAGCAGATCGATCGCCACGACCCGTCGCCGCTGGCCGAGCGCCCCATCGAGCTGGCGCGAAAACGCCCGCGCGGAGCTGGAATTGCCGTGGATCAGCACGATGGGCGAACCGGCTCCCTCGGACTGATGGACGGCGACGGCGCCGCTCGAACTTTGAAACACTGTCGTCTTGGCCATGATTTGCCCCCCATTTGCGCGATCGTAATGGCTTGTCCACGCTACCAGCCAACCCGGGGCGACGAAAGCGGTCGGCCCGAAGTCGGGCGCGCGGCGCACACGCCGCCCTTCCCTTCCCCCGGGGATTCGTGTATTGCGCCGCACAAATCGGAAGCACGGCCGCGCGGGCGTGCGTTTCGTCGCACTCCCGTCATGTTCGCCATCGAGGGAAGGCGCGGCCATCGGCCGCTTTCTTCGATTCGCGCCGCGCCGAAAGCCTGGACGCCTATGAAACTGAGAAATATCGCCATCATCGCCCACGTCGACCACGGCAAGACGACGCTGGTCGACCGCCTGCTGCAGCAATCGGGCGCGTTCCGCGAAAACCAGCGCGTCGCCGAGCGGGTGATGGATTCCAACGACCTCGAGCGCGAGCGCGGCATCACCATTCTCGCCAAGGCGACTTCGGTGGTGTGGAAGGACGTGCGCGTCAACATCGTCGACACCCCCGGCCACGCCGATTTCGGCGGCGAGGTCGAGCGCATCCTCTCCATGGTCGACGGCGCGATCGTGCTGGTCGACGCCGCCGAAGGGCCGATGCCGCAGACCAAGTTCGTCGTCGGCAAGGCGCTGAAAATCGGCTTGAAGCCGATCGTCTGCGTCAACAAGGTCGACAAGTCGGACGCGCGGCCTTCCGAAGTCGTCAACGAATGCTTCGACCTGTTCGCGGCGCTCGACGCCACTGACGAGCAGCTCGACTTCCCCATCATCTACGGCTCGGCCAAGCAGGGTTGGATGGCCAATTCGCCGGACGGTCCGAAGGAAAACATGGCGCCGCTGTTCGACCTCGTGCTCAAGCACGTCGAGCCGCCCAAGGTCGGCGCCGGCGGCTTCCGCATGCTCGGCACGCTGCTCGAGGCCAACCCCTATCTCGGCCGCATCATCACCGGGCGCATCTTCTCCGGC
>JBEKFO010000155.1:0-8626 GCA_050013275.1 Roseiarcus sp.
ACCGGAATGACCATGATCCCGCCGGGCTTGAGCTGCTGCAGCAAGGGCGGCGGCACGTGATCGATGCCGCAGGTGACGATGATCTTGTCGAACATGATCGGCCCCTGGTCGGCGGCCGCGACCGCAGGCGAAGGCGAGGCGGCGGGCGCCGGGGACGCGGCCGTGGTCGCAGCCGGGCTCGGCGAGGCGGCGGGCGAAGGCGTCGCGGCCGGCGCGGCGCCAGCGGGCGAAGGCGTCGCGGCCGCCGCGGCGGCGTCGTTCACCCAGCCGTAATAGCCGTCGGCGTTGCGCGAGCGGATCGCCGAGAACTCGACATAGCCGTCCTTGATGAGGTCGTCGTAGATGCCGCGCGTGCGCTCGGCGAGCGGCTTGATGATTTCGATCGTGTAGACCTGATCGGTCAAGTGCGAGAGATAGGCCGACTGATAGCCCGAGCCGGTGCCGATTTCGAGCACCTTCTCGCCCTGCTTCGGATCGATCGTCGAGGTCATGCGGCCGACGATGTGCGGGCCGGAAATCGTCACGCCGAAACCGATGTCGAGAAACGCGTGCTCGTAAGCGCGATCTAGGTTCTGCTTCAACACGAACTTCTCGCGCGGCGTCAGCAGGAACGCGCGCTTGTGGCGGTCGTCCCAGATGTCCTCGTTGCGCACCATGGCGACGAAACGATCGAAACGTTCGCCCAGGAACCTCGGCTCCTCGCCGCGTTGCGCAACACCCCACGCGATGAATTTCTCGCGGTTGTCCATCGGCGGCGTCATGTCGAAGGTGAAGGGCGTCGGCACGTTGGCCAGGGCGAAACGCGGGACGAGCGCCCCGCCTGCCAGAGCGGCCGCGCCGGCCAGGAAATGTCGTCGTTGCACCAACGCCTCCTCGAATAGGATTTGGGGGAATTCCGCCGGACCGCCTGATAACCCAATTCGCGCCAAAACGCGACAGGCGATTTTCGCCGGTCGGTCGTCGCTTACGGTCCGGTCGGATGCCTGCCGCGGAGACGTCGGTCGCCTGACGCTCAGCGTCGGTTCAGCGGGTCGGCGGCCCATTGTTTGAGCGTGTGGACGCGCGGGCGCGGCGCGTAGCCGAGCGCGCGCCAGGCATGGCGGCGCGCGCTTCTCGCAGCGCCGGCGGGGCCGTTCGCCCCGATCTGGCCGCTGATCCGGATCTCCGCGCCTTGGCGGCTCACCAGCCCATAGAGCGTGGCTGCGTTCTCGGGCGCCAGGCGGATGCAGCCGTGCGAAGCGGGCCGGCCTAGATTGGCGACCGCAGTGGTGCCGTGGATGGCGAATTGGCCGTAGAAGAAGATCGAATGCGGCATCGGCGCGTTGCCGTATTTGGCCGAATAGACCATCGGATAGAGCGCGATCGGCCGAAAGGCGCCGCGGGGCGTCAGATGGCCGGCGCGCCCCGATGAGATCGGCCATTGAAAGCTTTCGCCGCCGTCCGCGGCCACGCGCATCGTCTGTGCGCTGAGATCGACGTCGATGCGGACCAGCGCGCGGGCGGCGCCGGACAGCGCGACCATAGCGACCATCGCCGCAAGCGCGATCGCCAGTCTCGAAACGAAACGCATGTCCCCCTCCCAACGCAACGCCTACGCGAACCTGCGCCACAACGGCGCGCTGATGAAGCGGAGCGACGCCGCCCGTCTTCATGGCAAGATCGGCGCCGAACGCCGGCCAGCCCCCGGCCACGGCGCGCGCCGTCGCGCCGATATTTCCCAATCTATCCATGGCATAGAAGGAGGCGGACGGCCATAGCGGTTCGGCGACAGCCGGGCGCGCCCTCGCTAACGCGAGCGGCCGACCTGAGCGGCGAAGTCAACCGGCTCGGAGGCCCCGCCGATCTCGATCAACGCGCCTTCGCGGCTGACCAACGTATAGAGCGTCGCGGCGGCGTCCGGCGCGAGACGGATGCAACCGTGCGAGGCCGGCCTTCCCAGCGCGCCCACCTCGTCTGTGCCGTGGATCGCATACTGGCCATGGAAGAAGATCGAGTGCGGCATCGGCTCGTTGCCGTACTTATAGGAATAGACCATTGGAAAAAGCATGGTCGGCCGAAAGGTCCCGCGCGGCGTCTCGCGGCCGGCGCCGCCGGACGAGATCGGCCATTGAAAGCTCTCGCCGCTGTCCGTGGCGACGCGCATCGTCTGCGCGCCGAGGTCGACGTCGATGCGGACCAGAGCGCAGGCCGCGCCCTGCAGCGCGATCAACGCGCCGAGCGCGATCGCCGCTCCCGACAGGAAGCGCATATCCCCCTCCCGATGCAATGCACTGCCGAACCGGGACCGCAAAGCGCCTCGACGAAACCGCGCTCCGGCGCGCCCCCCGGTCACGCCAGTCGAGCCGATATACTCCTCGCAGATCGGGGTCGCAAAGCCCACGGCGGTCGGCCGCCGCATTCGGAAGAAGCGCTTCGTCCGTCCGAATCTCGGGCCTACGGCGCCGATCTTGCGACCTTGCAATCGTGATCTTGCAGGTCTTCGGCGTGACCGCCGGCCGCCAGTTCCGCGTGATCGGCGAGCAGAACGAAGCCGGGCTTGCCGGCGAACGTCGCGCCGACCGCGACGAGGGTTTCAAGACCCATGTGGTCTCTTGCGCCCTCGACCCCGTCGGCGAGCAGGCGGAACGGCGCCGCATCGGAAAGATCGGCCGAATCGAGCCGGCGCGCCCAGTAATTGCGCCCGTTGAGGGCGACCGTCATTACGCGCCATTGATCGTCGAAGGCGTCCTGGTAACTCGCGAGCGCCGCCACGACCTCCTTGTCCATGCAGTCGACGTGCAGGTGGAGTTGGTCCTGGCTGCGCGCGAAGGCGGAATTGACGGCGACGCCGACCGCCTCGCGCGGCAACGGATGACCGAGCCGCGCCTCGACCACGCTGCGCGCCGCCCAGGCGAAAGCGAAATAGTCAGGGACGTCGGGCGCGAGCAGCTGCGGGTCCTCGATGCCGGTGACGCGGCGGGTGGGGATAGCGAGGTACTGTGCGACGCCGTTGCGGTCCTTGAGCAACGCGACGCCCTTGTCTTCGCCCTGCGAGAGATCGACTCGCTCGCAGGGCTTCGGCCCCTCCCGGGCGAGCATGTGGGGGACGCATTGCTCATGCACGATGGTCCACAACGCCATGCGGTCGGCGCGGGCGGGCGCAACCGCGGACAGGACGAAGACGGCGGCGAGCGGCGTTAGAAGCGCGTGGGCGACCCTCATCGTGACGAACTCCTTTGGGCCGCCATGCGGCGAGAGCCGATCCCTATCGAATATGGCCGCCGACCGCACGCGAACACGTCGTCCGGCACGGGCGCACCGGCGAAACCCGCACCGTCTCTGCGCTCGCCGAGCGGCGGCCGGCGTGGTAGCATCATTGCGCGAACGATGAAATCGGCCCTCGCCATGGTCGAGGATGCGTGCGGGCGTGGGTCTTCCGGCGACTGCGCGGTGGGGATGATTCCGCCCGCCGACGACACGAGGGAGGACGGTCATGCGCGGCGACCACAAAGTCATCGAATATCTGAACAAGGCGCTCGGCGACGAGCTCACCGCCGTCAACCAGTACTGGCTGCACTACCGAATCCTCGACAATTGGGGCTACAAGGACCTCGCCAAGACATGGCGCAAGGAATCGATCGAGGAGATGCGTCACGCGGATATCCTCGTCGCGCGCATCCTGTTCCTGGAGGGCATGCCGAACATGCATTTGCACGATCCGCTGCGCATCGGCTCGAACGTCAAGCAAATCCTCGAATGCGATCTCGCGGCGGAGGTCGAGGCGCGCGCGCTCTATCTCGAAGCCGCCCAATATTGCGGCTCGGTCAACGATCGCGTCACCAAGAATCTGTTCGAAAAACTGACGCAGGACGAGGAAGGACATATCGATTTCCTCGAGACGCAGCTCGAACTGATCAAGCAGGTCGGCGCCGAGCTCTATGCGCAGAAGCACATCGGCGGGTTGGAGGAGTAGGCGCGGCGGAGCGGTTGCGGGCGGCTCAACGGCCAAATTCGCGTCGATAACATAGGTCCGGCCTCAATCCCCCTTGCGCTCGGGCATCTCGATCGGCTCGCGGATTTCGACGCTCGACGGCTTTGGCATCGCGCGCAGCTTGGCGATCATCTCTTTCAAGCTCGGGGGCGCAGCCTTTGGCAATCGCCCCTTCTCCAAGCGGGGGTTGTCCGGCTTCTTAGACATGAATCGCCCGCTTGGCGACCGCCAGCGCGGCCTCTTTGACCGCCTCCGACATCGTCGGATGGGCGTGGCAGGTGCGGGCGAGGTCTTCCGCCGAGCCGCCGAATTCCATCAGCACCGCCGCCTCGTGGATCATTTCGCCGGCGCCGAAGCCGACGATGTGGACGCCGAGCACGCGATCGGTCGCGGCGTCGGCGAGCACCTTGACGAAGCCGTCGGTGTGGCGCATCGCGCGGGCGCGGCCGTTGGCGGTGAACGGGAACTTGCCGACGGAATAGGCGATCCCCGCCGCCTTCAGCTCTTCCTCGGTTTTGCCGACGCTGGCGATTTCCGGGCTCGCGTAGACGACGCCGGGGATGACGTCGTAGTTCACGTGGCCCGCCTGCCCCGCGAGAATTTCGGCGAGCGCGACGCCCTCGTCCTCGGCCTTGTGCGCGAGCATCGGCCCGCGCACGACATCGCCGATCGCATAGAGGCCGGGCACGTTTGTGGCGAAATGCTCGTCGATGACGACTTGGCCGCGCTCCATCGCCACGCCGAGCGCCTCCAGCCCGAGCCCCTGCGTATAGGGGCGCCGGCCGATCGCGACCAGCACGACGTCGGCGTCGAGAGCGATCGGCGCGCCGCCCGTCGCCGGCTCGATCGTCGCCTTGACGCCTGCCGCGGATTTCTCGACTCGCGCGACCTTGTGGCCGAGATGGAACTTGAAACCCTGCCGCTCCAGCAGGCGCTGGAACTGCTTGCCGACCTCGCCGTCCATGCCGGGAAGGATGCGGTCGAGAAATTCGACCACCGTCACTTCGGCCCCTAACCGCCGCCACACCGAGCCGAGCTCCAGGCCGATGACGCCGGCGCCGACGACGATCAGCTTCTTGGGCGGCTTGGCGAGCGCGAGCGCGCCGGTGGAGGAGACGATCGTCTTTTCGTCGATCTCGACGCCGGGCAGGCGCGCGACGTCGGAGCCGGTGGCGATGACGATGGATTTGGCTTCGAGCGCCGTCTCCTTGCCGTCGGCGCCTTTGACGACGACCTTGCCGGGCGCGGCGATGCGGCCTTCGCCGACGACCCAGTCAATCTTGTTCTTCTTGAACAGGAACGCGACGCCGGCGACGTTGGCGGCGACGGTCTCGTCCTTGTGCTTCATCATCGCGGCGAGATCGAGCTTCGGCGCTCCGACGACGACGCCGAGGGCGCCGAGGCCGTGCGCGGCCTCCTCGAACATTTCGGAGGCATAGAGCAGCGCCTTGGAGGGAATGCAGCCGACGTTGAGGCACGTCCCGCCGAGCGTCTTGCGCTTCTCGACGACGGCGACCTTCATGCCCAATTGCGCCGCGCGGATCGCGCAGACATAGCCGCCGGGGCCGGCGCCGATGACGATGAGATCGTAGGACATGCTATTTAGCCTTTGGATTTTTCGGTTCTTCGGGGATTTCTAGGAAGTCTCGGACGATGCCCCATCGTCGCCGGTGAGGCTTTAGTTGTTCCTCATTCCAGGGAATCTTAGGCCAAGCCGTGTCGCGATCGACCAACAGCCCCTCCGCCTCTTCTTTGGTCAAAACATAAGACTCCGGGTCTTCAGGCGGCAGTGCGCTTTTCGCTGCGTTCTTGAGATACCCGCGATTGAGTCCAACTAAGACGAGAAAATCAAAATCAAGATTTTTGACAAGGATGTGTCTCGCATCCGTCGCCCATCGGCTCTTGACCTGAATCCTCGCGGATCGATTGGTCTCCGGCCACGTTGCGGCAAGGTCGTATCCGAGCAGATTTGTATACGTCTTGTACGCGGGGATTCCTTCGATCAAGAGCTGACCGAGAACGAGGAATTCCGCGCCTGCCGATTCGAGTGTCGTTCTTTGCCTCGGCATCCGAGAGGCCCCTGCTCCCGCTCTACTCAGCTCACCATCAACCGATGAATTTCCGCCTGGCGCTCCGCGTCGCGCCGGATGGAATCGGCGCTGAAATCAATCGAGTAGCCTTGGTCGTCGAGCCACGACACGGAATGCCCGAATTCGTCGACTCTGACAGCGGCGAAGTGCGACGGCACGCTGAGCCACGAAAAGACTTTCCCCTTCGCGATCAAAGGCCTAAGGTCAACGACGCCGACGTAGCCATCGTCGAAGGCGACTTTCAACACACCATGGATAACCGTTTGCGCATCGACGATGCAGGGCAGCTTCTTCATTTGATCGGCTCCACCTTATCGTGTGCGATCGCCGCGGCGAAACGCTCCAGCAATACGTCCTTGCGCGACGCGGCCCAGGCGACAACCTTGCCGCGCTTGGCCGCCGGCAACGACCCCGCGATGATCGTCAGAGTGATAATGTCGAACACGGCGCGATGCTCGGCAATCATGGCGTGAAAGTGCGCGGGCGGGTGCTCGTTCGCGTAAAACGCGATCTTGACCCCGTCCACGACCGCGACGACCGGCATGTTGTCCCCCGAAACGGCCGTCAACGCCTCACAGGTCCAGCACCAACCGCGCCGGATCTTCCAAAGCTTCTTTCACGCGAACCAGGAAAGTGACCGCCTCCTTGCCGTCGACCACGCGGTGGTCGTAGCTCAGCGCGAGATACATCATCGGGCGGATCTCGATCTTGCCGGCGACGACCATCGGCCGCTCCTGGATCTTGTGCATGCCGAGGATGCCGGACTGCGGCGCGTTGAGAATCGGCGTCGACATCAGCGAGCCGTAGATGCCGCCGTTGGTGATGGTGAACGTGCCGCCCTGCATCTCCTCGATCTTCAGGCTGCCGTCGCGCGCGCGCTTGCCCAAACCGGCGATCGCCTTTTCGATTTCCGCGATCGACAGTGCGTCGGCGTCGCGCACCACGGGGACCACCAGCCCCCTGTCGGTGCCCACCGCGATGCCGAGATGGTAATAGTTCTTGTAGACGAGATCGGCGCCGTCGATCTCGGCGTTGACCGCGGGGATTTCCTTCAGCGCCTGGACGCAGGCCTTGACGAAGAATCCCATGAAGCCGAGCTTGGCGCCGTGCTTTCGCTCGAAGGCGTCCTTGTAGCGCGCGCGCATCGCCATCACTTCGCTCATGTCGACCTCGTTGAAGGTCGTCAGCATCGCGGCGGTGTTCTGCGCGTCCTTGAGCCGGCGCGCGATGGTCTGGCGCAGCTTGGTCAGGCGCACGCGCTCCTCGCGCGCGGAATCGTCGGGCGCCGAGGGCGCGCGCGCCGCAATCGGCGCGAGGAGCGGAGCGGCGGGCCTCGCCGCCGGCGCCCTGGCGAGCGCGTCGAGCGCGTCGCCCTTGAGAACCTGGCCGCGCTTGCCGCTGCCGGCGACGCCGGCGAGATCGAGCGCGTTCTCGCTGGCGATTCTTGCCGCCGCGGGCGCGGGCGGCATCGCCGTCGGCGCGGCGGCCTTCGGCGCGGGCGCGGGCGTGGGGCGCGGGGGGGCCGGCGCGGCGGAAGCGTCGACGGCGGAGAGCCCGCCCAGAAGCGCGCCGATTGCGACCGTCCGCCCGGTCTCGGCGACGATTTCCGTCAGCACGCCCGCGGCCGGCGCGTTGACCTCCAGAGTCACTTTGTCGGTCTCCAGTTCGACCAGCGGCTCGTCCGCCTTCACGGCTTCGCCGCGCTGTTTGAACCACTTGCCGACCGTCGCTTCGGAGATCGATTCGCCGAGGGTGGGAACGCGAATTTCTGTGGCCATGCTTCCAATGCGCCGCGAGCGGCGCCCTTCTTTCTAACGGGTGAGGGAGGAAACCGCCGCGCGGGGCTTGGCGAGACGCAGGAAAATCGTCGGCGTCATGCGAAGCACTCGTCGAGGAAGGCCTTGAGCTGGGCGAGATGCTTGGACATCAGACCGGTCGCGGGCGCCGCGGCGGCCGGACGGCCGGCGTAGCGCGCGCGCTTGGATTTGCCGCCGGCCTGGCCGAGCACCCATTCAAGATACGGCTCGACGAAGGTCCACGCGCCCATATTCTTCGGCTCCTCCTGGCACCACGTCAGATCGGCCTTCTTGAACCGCGCGAGTTCCTTGGCCAGGCTCTTGAGCGGGAATGGATAGAGTTGCTCGACGCGCAGGATGTAGACGTCGTCGACGCCGCGCTTCTCGCGCTCTTCATAGAGGTCGTAATAGACCTTGCCCGAGCAAAGGACGACGCGGCGGATCCTCTCGTCGCGCGCGAGCTTGATCTTCTCGCCCTTGTGCGTTTCCGCGCTGTCCCACAGCAGGCGATGAAAGCTGGCGCCCGGCGCGAAGGCCTCGATCGCCGACACCGCCCGCTTGTTGCGCAGCATCGACTTCGGCGTCATGGCGATCAGCGGCTTGCGGATGTTGCGCTTCAATTGCCGCCGCAGCGCATGGAAGAAATTGCCCGGGGTCGAGCAGACGACGACCTGTATGTTGTCCTCGGCGCAGAGCTGAAGACAGCGCTCCAGACGCGCGGAGGAATGCTCCGGCCCCTGGCCCTCGTAGCCGTGCGGCAGCAGGCAGAC
>JBEKFO010000156.1:0-8615 GCA_050013275.1 Roseiarcus sp.
GAACGGGGCGGTGAGCCTGTGGTACGTCACCATCATCTTCCCGGCGCTCGGCACGGGCCTGATCATCACCATCGAGTCCTGGATCGCTGCCTACCGCCAGCACAGCCTGATGAATATCGGCCTCGCCGCCTACAACACGCTGGCGCAAGTTCACAACACGATGGGCGCGATCAACGGCCTCGGCCCGGCGTTCCAGTCGGTCGGCAAGCTGTTCGCTTCGGTTGCGGGTGGGCGCGGCGACGCCAAAGGCAAGGCCGCGATGTTGGGAGCGATGATCGCGATCGCCGTCGTCGTCTTCGCGCTGAGCGCCGGCGTCCTTTTGACCGCCGTGCTGATCCACCGTTACGCAGGGACCGTGCCTCTGCCGACCGCCGCTGGCGCCTTGCCGCAACGGTCCGCCTGACATCGCGGCTGCGATCGCCGCTCGAGACGCACTTTGCGCGCGTCGGATCCGTTCCCTCTGGCGAGGCGTGGGGCAGGGGGCCGGGCTGGGTTCGCGGCCGCTCCCGCGAGGCGATGACGCCGCCTCGCGGGCGAGCGAACCTTGGCGCTCACGCCGCGCCGGTGCGGGCGGCCTCGCGGGCGATTTCATCGATATCGGCGCGATCGATGCCGAGATCGTGCAATTCGCGATCGGTATAGGACGATAGTTCCTGGATCACCGACCAGTACACACGCCGTTCGCGAAAATAGCGTCGAATGAAGGAAAAGTTCATGGCGGTCTCCATCTCGTTAGGGGCCGACGAACTTGGCCATTTGACCTTTTCGTTGGCGCGAATCCCTTGAGCGTTCCTTCTCCATGACGCCGCCAACGTAGTTTGATGCGATGCAAAAGTCAATGGTGCGATGCGGTAAGTCATGCGACTTTCGCATGAAAGAATCGTGACGAACGCCGGCTCTCTCGCCATATTCTTGCAAAAATATTGCGCAGATCGGCAACTTGTGCCGATATCTTGCGCGCCGAGCGGTCTCCGCCCGTTAACGCATGCATATTGCGCATGGCTGGCATCGTCGCCCGGCGCCGCCGTTCACGCCGGATTGATCGTTGCGCCGATCCGCTTTTGCCTTCTCGACTTGGGCGCGCCGGTTGCGATTTCGCGCCTGAGCGCTGAAATCGGCCGGGAAAGTCGCTCCACGCGGAGAGCGAAGCCGCCCATTTTCGATTTGACAGCGCGGCGATTGCGCCCTAGTTGAGCCGCGACGGGCGCGCCCTCGACCAAGGGGGCGCGTTCGTCGTTTGACGCACCCGTGGCTCGAGCCTAGCTCGGCGAAAGCCTGTCGGCGCTCCGTTTTCTCGCTTTTCGAGAAAGCTCGGCGCAGAGGAGGGCGCGTTCCCTGACATACGAACCAGAGGAACCGCGATGACGAAGCGCGCAGAAGCCAAGTACAAGATCGACCGCCGGATGGGCGAGAACATCTGGGGCCGTCCCCGCAGCCCGTTCAACAAGCGCGAATACGGCCCCGGCCAGCATGGCCAGCGCCGCAAGGGCAAGGCCACCGATTTCGGCACCCAGCTCAAGGCCAAGCAGAAGGTCAAGGGCTATTACGGCAACATCTCGGAACGCCAGTTCCACAAATATTACGTCGAAGCGCTGCGCATGAAGGGCGATTCGAGCGCCAACCTGATCGGCCTGCTGGAGCGCCGACTCGACGCGCTGGTCTATCGCGCCAAGTTCGTGCCGACGGTGTTCGCCGCGCGCCAGTTCGTCAACCACGGCCATCTCACCGTCAACGGCCGGCGCGTCAACATCGCCTCCTACCAGGTCAAGGTCGGCGACGTCGTCGCGATCAAGGAATCCTCGCGCCAGCTCGCGATCGTGCTCGAAGCCGCGGCGCTCGCCGAACGCGACGTGCCCGATTACCTCGAAGTCGACCACGGCAAGGGCACCGCCAAGATGACGCGCATCCCCGGCCTCACCGAAGTGCCTTACCCCACTCACATGGAACCGAACCTGGTCATCGAATTCTATTCGCGCTGACCGGTTCACGACCGCTCGAAATCTCAGGAGCCGCCTTATCGAGGCGGCTCTTTCGTTTTGCGGCGGCCTCTCAGGCCGGCTTCGGCGCCATGGAGGCGAGGCGCGCCTTGGCCTCGCCGTCGAGCAGCCGCAGCGGGATCGCCAGTGGCTTGCCGCCTTCGCGCAGCCATATGAACAACAGGCCGCGCTCGCTGGTCAGCTTGACGATCGCCTGCCGCGCAAAGAAGGCGCGGCCGTGCTTTAAACGCGTGAATAGGCCGCCTTCGGCGATCAGCACCGAAGCCTGAGGCGTCAGCGCGCGCGTGAGCCGCATCCGCACCCGGTAATACCACATCGCGGGACTCCACAGGCCGAGGAAGAAGCCCGCGAGAATGAGAACCGCAACCACGTCGACGCGTCCCGGCGTCGCTGCGCCGACATAGCGCGCGCCGAACGCGCCCAGCAGCGCGACGACGAAGCCGCTGGCGATCATGCCCCAGAAAATCCCCTGCGAGCCGGACGACCTCTCCCGTTCGACGACGCGCCCGTAGGCGGCGAGCTCGTCGTCGGTGTACTCGATCTCGATCAGCAGACGCCCACTCATCCCGGTCCCTCCGCGCTCCCGTAAGCGCTTACGGGCCGTCGCGCCGTCCGGCGCGTCAACATTCGCCCCTGCTTGGCGTCGTGGCGGCTCTCGATCCTTCTCGGATGCTCGGTTTGGCGCTCCCTAGCGCGGCTTCCGTTCATGCTGGTTCGTCGCCGCCGGCTTCGAAGATGCGAACCGCGCGGGGACGCGATCTCGAGAGAATTCGCGCCGCGGGAGCGCCCCCAAAATTCCGCGAGAGCGATCGCCGGCCTCGCGCGAGGCGACCCTGGACAGTCGAGCGCGCAACCCGTGGAGCCGAGTTGCATGCTCCCGTCAAGCCAGCTGCGGCGCCAGTTGCGGCGGCGCGGACCGCGTGACATCCGGCCAATTCGTCCGCACGGCAGGCGGCCTTTCCTCGCACTCGAGTTTCTGCAGCATTGCGAGCGCCTCGGCGAGCGCGCCCCCTCCCGGCGGCGTCGCTTGGGGCGACGCGATGGACTTGATCGCCTCGATCCCCGGTTCGAAATCCGAATATTCGGGCGCGCGGCGCGCGAGTCGGGCGCGTTTGACGCCGGCCTTGACGAATTCCTCGACATGCGCGGGGACGAGTTGCAGCCGGCCGAATTCCTTGCCGAGAATCATCTGCAGACGTCGACGCGTCAGCTTGTCCGCGACCCCGAAGCGGTCGAGATAAAGGTCGAGTACGCGCTGCTTCTCGTCGTCGGTCGGATAGCCCATGCGGACATGCGCGTCGAAGCGTCCGGCGCGCCTGGATAGAGCCTCGTCGATGGCCTCGCAATGATTTGTCGTGGCGATGGTGACGACGTCGGGATAGGACGAGGCCCCGGAGAGCACCTGCAACAGCTCGCCGGTCACGTCGTCCTTGACCGCCAATTGATTCGGGTTTTGACGCGACCTGGTCATCAGGTCGAGGTCTTCGAGGATCACGACCGCCGGCGCAAGCGCCTGCGCCAGGTGGTAGATGGCGCGAATATGCTCGACCGCCTCGACGATGATGATCGTCGCCTCGCCGGCGATGCCGTTGACGAAGCATTCGATCGCCGTAGACTTGCCGTCCCCCGGCGGCCCCGACAACAACAGGCCGCGTTTGATCGTCAACCCTTCCGCTTTCAGCATTTCTCGATCGCGGATGGAGGCGGCGATGAAATCCAGTTCCTCTTTGGCCCGGCCGTTGGGAATGATGTCGGCCCAGGAACGGTCGGAAATGCGCGAACGCGTCGTCCAAAGTTCGCGATTGACCAGCACGACACGATTCTTGAACGGGTCGGCCTCTTGCAGCAGAGCGCGCGCCAGCGCGACCACTTCCGCCTCGTCGACTTCGCGATAAACCAGGCCGACGCTGTCGAGGACGAAACCGCTGGCGGGTTCAGATTGAGGCGATCCCTGCAGGATCAGCATGAAGTGGGCGCCGCTGCCCGGCACGACGCCACGGAACACGGTGCGCGGCCGCAGCACACGCGGCTCGCCGTCCAGATCCATCGTGACTTTTCCAGGCGTGAAGCGCGGGTTGATCGCCTGCTGCTCGGCGACGCCCGCGCCGGCGATTTCGCTGAGCCAAACCCAGCCCGGCATTTCGCAAAGCCGGCGACTGAGCAGCGCGAGCGTCGCTTCGTTCGCCGGAAGGCTCAAGACGCCCGGCTCTCCGGCGCCGCAAAAGACTCGGAACAGCGTCGCGTAGCCGATCCGCGAGGCGCTGGACCGTTTGACCTGCTTGTGCTGGGTGACGAAGTAACCGAGCGACGCGGCCAGCGAAGCGAAGCCCCGAATCGAGTCTTCGGGAATTTCCGCGATCAACTGATCCTTCAGCGAAAGCGATGCGGCGGCCGAGTCGCTGAACAGGCGCTTGATGATGGCGCTGCTGGCCTCGCCGGCGCCGTCGGACGGTTCAAAGACGCCGTAGACGAACTCGCCCTGTTTGTCGGCGCCGTAGACCGTCGCGGTCACGTTCAGGCTGGCGCCGAGCATCTCCGCGACCCGGCGGGCGGCGGCGGCGCCTACGACCGGGCGTTCCTCCATCACGTTTTGGCCGGCGGTCCCCGAAGTGCAGCGTACGACGAATTTCTGGCCCTTCGACCCGCGCGTGCCGTCGACTTTGAACCACATTTTCACTTACCCCCGGCGATGAGACTGGAGCGCGCCTCGACGAGCGGACATCGTCACGATGTGCAGCGCCTTCGCCCTTTCCTAAACCGAGATTTCCAAGCTTACCTTAGGGTAGTACGACAAAGTTTAGCGATCATGGTTAATGAAATGTCGCGCAATGGCGCCGGCGCGAAATCCCTCCGCACGTCGTTCGCCAATAAACGCCCATGGAACCGCCTCGATCGGATTCCGGCGCGCGGCGCGGCCGTGGCGGCATGGGAATTGGGCTGTCGCGCGCGTCCTTGCAACAATGTACTGCGAAAGTTGACTGGCCTTTCAACCGAGATCAAGCAGCGCAATTGACAGGCGAGTTTGTGCAATTCAAATCGCGCTCCGCTCGTCTCGACCACCAAATGGGGACGCGCGGTCGCCTTTGAGGCGGGCCGTCGCGTTGCGCGAGGGCCCTTTGACGTTCCGTTAGGGTTGACGTCCTACACTACGGCAGGTGCGAGCGCAGGTCGCCATTGTCATGTCGTTTTTTTCTGATTCGAGTCCTGTCCGGATTTGGTTGACCAGCGCC
Source organism: Roseiarcus sp. (assembly GCA_050013275.1). GTDB lineage: Bacteria > Pseudomonadota > Alphaproteobacteria > Rhizobiales > Beijerinckiaceae > Roseiarcus. The sequence continues at coordinate 5,228 of JBEKFO010000156.1, forward strand.
GCCCTCGTCGTCCTCGCCGCCAGCGCGACGTTACTAAGCGGCTGCGAAGATATGATCGACATTACAGGGTCGATCGCCGCGCCCGCGAAGGCCAAGCCGACCAGCGACGCCAGCTTGCACGCCGACGCCGACGAGTGGGGCAAGCGATACGACAGCGATCCCGGCGAAAAGTCCGCCTCGATCAACTATGCGCGGGCGCTGCGCGCACTGACGCGCTACGAGGAAGCGGCGGCGGTGATGCAGGCGGCGGCGGTCCGGTCGCCGCACGATTTCGAGGTGCTCGGCGCATACGGCAAGGCGCTCGCCGACTCCGGGCAGCTCGGGCAAGCCAAAGAGGTCCTGGCGCACGCCTACGCCCCGGAGCGACCGAACCCGACGATCATGTCCGTGCAAGGGGCGGTCGACGACGAGTTGGGCGACCACGAGGGCGCGCGCGAGTTCTACCGCGCGGCACTGAAGATCACTCCTGGCGAACCCGCCATCCTCAATAATCTCGGCCTCTCCTACATGTTGACCAAGCAACTTCCTCAGGCCGAGGCCGCGTTGCGCGAGGCGAACGCGAGTCCGCTGGCCGACGGTCGGGAGCGCGACAATCTTGCGCTGGTCCTGGCTCTCGAAGGCAAGTCCGCAAAGGCTCGAGCGGTCGGCCGCGCGGACATGCCGGCGAAAGCCGCAGCCGCCGACGCGCGCGCGATCGGGCGAACCGTTGAACGAACCCCGGACTCGTCGTCGACCGTGCCGATCGACCCCTTGGCCTACACGAGCGAATAGGGCGGTGGACGAACAGATGACGGCTCGTATGGCTATCGAGGACCAAATGTCTTCACCGCCGCCTGTGCCCCAAGCGCTGTTGGCTTGGGCGGAATACTGGTATCCGATATCATGGAAATGCCTGCTGATCGCTGGCGCGATCACCGCAATCGGCGCCTGTGTTACGATAGCGTTTCTCATATTGCAATGGCGCGCTTTGAGCATTCGCGAAACGCAAACCGAATGGCGCAGTTCAATCTTGGAATATCAGGTCGCCGAAGTGAAGAAGGAAGCAGCCGATGAACTGGCGCATGTTGCTTCTCTTAACATGGAGATTGCGGACATAACTCAGAGAAATCTGTATCTCGCGCAAATGATACAGTCAAGGCAATTGTCAATTGCACAAATTCACGACATTATCCAGGCATGGAAGGGGTATTCCGGCCACTCGGTTACGCTATCGTCCTACGGAATGGACGCCGAGGGCGGCGCGTTGGCGGAGCAGATCGAGAAATGCTTGATCGGAGCGCACTTGGTCGTCGTAAACAACATTGGCCGCCTGACCACGTCCGCGCCTCCGCATATCGGCATTCAAATCGCGGGCGTCGACAAGCGTCTGGTCGCCGCAATCCGCACTGGTCTCGACAAGATCGGCGGACTGGAAGCCACGGAGATAGAACTCCCCGACGGCGACGGGGCCGACGCGGTCCAGGCCGAGATCTTCGTCGGAACGAAGCCTTTGGCGCAACAAAAATAGACAATCAGCGCAGCCTCGACGCGGCGTCACGCACGCGCTCAGAGCAGAGTTGCGCCGTCGGCCTCGGTGAGTTCGCGGACCGTCCGGGCGCTCGTGGCCGGAGAGGCCGTCCATGACCATGATGTCGCCGGGGCTCGGCATCGGCGCGAGGAACGGCTCGACTTCGGCCTCGAAGGCCGACGCGTTTATCGGTCCGTCGAAAACCAGCGGGGGGGCGCCAGACCTTCGAGTCGCAGCCCGACGACGAAGGTCGTCGTCTTCCTGCGGCCGTGGGGAACGCAAGCGCGCGACCGCTCGCGGCGTGGCGCACGACCATAACGACGCGCCATGTTGGTCGACGCCCAGACCTCGTCGATGAACACGAGTCTCTCGGGATCGGGATCGAGTTGGCCGTCGAACCACGCCTTGCGCCGCCCTCCGGATGGCGCTCGAAACGCCAACCCGAAAGCGCGCCGCCGCGCGCCGTCGAGACATCCTGCCCTTGACCGCGTCCACGACGCGCTTGCGAAGATCAACCGACAGAGGTTCAGCCATGTCCGCCAGTCGCCTTCGCCAGCAAACATCCTGTCTCGACCAAGGTCGCCGAAAGCGTCTCGCCAGCATGGCGTCCGCTTTCGAGAAACGCCTCGTCAGCCCGGATCGGCCGTAGTGGGCGCATCGCCGACAACCGCAGCCGAAGGTCGGATTTTGTCGCTCGCCGCGAGCGCTTCGTCTTCGCATCAAGTCCGGGCTTCTCCCGTCGTGCGCCCAGCGCGGCGATCCCGAGGTCGCGGCCCGGTCAGTTCGCTCGCCGAGCCTCGTCGGGGACGGCGCGATCGCTGGCTTGCTTCGCCGCTGCCGATGACGGCGTTGGTTCGATCTTGGCGCGGAATAGTCTGGCGCTGCGAATTTGGCGCTGGGTCCCTGCGCGTGTACATCGGCACGGGATCTGAACGCCGATTGGCGCGCTAACCCTCAGACGACATTCGATTGAGTGGGGTCAACATTTGGAGCCGCGTCGCCGGCGAGCGCTTCTTGCGCGCGTCCCTCGAAAGGGCGGCGCCGTTGTTCGACTAATATGGCGGCATGGGCGCCGCCGGGGCGGCGGATGCTGCGATACGGCTTCTGGTGGACAAGTTGCAGGGAGCGGGCGGTCTTATTATCGTCGATCATAATGGCGCATGCGCGCGCCTATTCGACGCCGGGCATGCGCAGCGCGACGGCGCAAAACGGCGACATGCGTATACAGACGACACGGGCGACGCCGCATGAGCGCGGTCGCCGGCGCCCTCTCACGGAGGCTACATGAAATTCCGGCGCATCCGCAGCCCCGATGGTTCAAACATCGAACGCCAGGCGCTGCGCGATGGCGCGTGGCGAACGATCGAGAACGCGCGGTCCGCCTTCACGCCGGAATGGGAGCTGGAGGCCGCCGACCGGCTCGGATTGTCCCCGTCTCTTCCCCTGCTGCCGATCCAACCTTTATCGTTTCGCGATTTCATGCTGTTCGAGCGGCACGCCGTCGACGCCGCGCGCGGCTATGCCAAGCGCTTCATGCCCGGCAGGTACAAGCTCGCCCACGCCTTGGAACGGCTCAGCGGCGCGACATTCCCACCGTTCAAGCCCGCGCCGCTGTGGTATCGGCAGCCGATCTATTACATGAGCAACCACTTGGCGTTCGTGCCCAGCGGAGCGCCGGTAAGAGGGCCGTCTTATTCCGGCGCGCTCGATTATGAACTGGAGCTCGGTTTCATCTTGGCGCAGCCCCTGTTCAACGCCTCGGCCGAGGAAGCGACCCGGGCGATCGGCGCCTTTGTCGTGCTGAACGATTTCAGCGCCCGCGACTTGCAGTTCGCCGAGATGCGCAGCGGCTTCGGGCCGCAAAAATCGAAGCATTTTCTC
>JBEKFO010000157.1:0-8607 GCA_050013275.1 Roseiarcus sp.
ATGCGGTAGGTGCCCGCGCTGTGCCACGCCATGCGGATGAAGAGCGGCCCGTAGTGACCATAATCGGCCGGCCACCATTCCTGCGAGTCGGTCATCAGCGCGTGGAGGTCATTCTTCAGGGCCGCGAGGTCGAGCGTCTTGAATTCCTCGGCGTAGTTGAATCCCTTGCCCATGGGATCGGACAGGGCGGAGTTCTGGTGCAGAATTCCGAGGTTCAGTTGGTTCGGCCACCAGTCCCGGTTCGACCTGCCGGCGAAAGTCGCGTTGGGGCGAACCCCGTGCATCACTGGGCACTTGCCGGTATTTCCCGTATCATTTCCGTCCATGTCACTCTCCCGTCGTGGCTGCGTTGATTGAACTCGTCTGCGGACGAAGACTTTGAATTCCCCGGAAGGCGATCCGGCTGCATCGTCATCGCGACGACAAATTGCCGGACAGGCGGAGTATCGTTACCGCCGACGCCTGCCCGAATGATGACGAGCCCGACAAAATCCGGCCGAGCACGCCAAAAATCTGAATGCTTCGGACATCGGCAACCACGCGCCGCCAAGAGTGGTCACGCGGGGCGGCTATGAAAGTGGCTGCTCCTCCTCCCCGCGGCCGATTCGGTACCATGGCCGCTTGATCGGATTAAGTTGCATTTTCTGATCGCAGCGATAAGTTGCGCCTATGATCAATCTAACTCTCAAGCAGCTTCGCTATTTCGAGGCGTTGGCCCGACATGGCCACTTTGGACGCGCGGCGGCGGCGTGCGCGATCTCTCAGCCTGCTTTGTCGGAGCAGATTAAAGAAATGGAAGAGTCGCTGGGCGCGGCGCTCTTCGAAAGAGGCGCGCGACAGGTCCGGATCACCAGCCTGGGAGAAGAGTTCGTGCTGCGCGTCCGCGACATCCTGCGTTCGGTGGATGAACTGGAAGGCTTGGCGCGCGCATCTCGCGACCGGCTGTTGGGACGGCTGCGTATCGGCGTGATCCCGACGGTCGCACCCTATCTGCTGCCGACAATAATCCGCAGCCTCACTCGCGTGTACGCCGACCTCGACATCAACGTGCGTGAGACGCTGACGCCGAGGCTGATTCAAGAGCTGGCGGAGGGTCGGCTCGACACGGCGATTGTCGCTCTGCCGGTGTCGGAGCCCTCGTTTGCCGAGGTTGCGCTATTTTCTGAAGATTTCTTGCTGGTCCGGCCAGGCGCGGATGAGGGCAAGCCGGCGCCCGACATCGAAACGCTTCGCGAAATGCGGCTGCTTCTGTTGGAAGAGGGGCACTGTTTTCGCGATCAGGCTCTATCGTTCTGCAATATGCATTCCGCGCGACCACGCGAGTTGCTGGACGCCAGCTCTCTGTCGACGCTGGTCCAAATGGTCGGCGCGGGAATCGGCGTCACCTTGATTCCAGAAATGGCTGTGGCGGTGGAGACGCGCTCGGCGCCAGTGTCCGTCGTCCGATTTACGAGTCCAAAGCCATCGCGAACGATTGGAATGATCTGGCGCAAGACAAGTCCGTTGACCAAACAGCTCTTGCAGATTTCGGAAGTCGTTCGTCACTCCGCCGACGAGCTGCGCGAGCAGCAAAATCCAGTTTCGTCGTCGATCAGACCCCGGATCTAACGGCCCTCCGCCGACGCTGGGGCTGCACTGAGTTCTGAATGACCGCTTATGGCGCAGAGGCGTCAACGGCCGCCACGGCAGGAAGAGCCGCTTTCCACCTATGGAGCCGTCATTGGCGCCGCCGAATTTTCGGCGTTGAGCCGATCGGCGCGGGCGTCGTCGCCGTTCGGCGCCGCGTCACAAAGCGATCTTACTCTGTTACGGATTGCTTCCTGAGATTTCCGGAGGGGCCCGATGAAACCGATTCGCCGCGCGCGTCTCGCCGCCTCGACGAAAAACGGCGTGCGGCTCGATTGCGGCGACGGCGTCGCTTGTCATATTTCCTTCCTGCTGCCCGACCTCGCGCGCGTGCTGTTTCTTCGCGGCGCGCGTCCGATCGCGCCGCGCACCTGGATGGTTCCGGCCTATGGCGCGAGCGACGTTCCCTGGGAGGGGCGCGACCGGCTCGACGAGAGCGCCTGGCCGGGCGCGGAACGCGAGCAGGCCGAGGACGGCGCCGCGATCGTCGTCGCGACCAAAGCGCTGCGCCTGAAGATCGCGCTCGATCCTTTCGCGCTGACTTGGGGTTTGCCCGACGGCCGCGTTTTCGCGCGCGAACGCGCCGTGCATGCGACGTCGTTCGGCGCCAAGAGGATCCGGCATGCCTTCGCGTTGGACCAACGCGACCGCTTCTATGGCCTTGGCGACAAAACGGGCAGGCTCGATCTTCACGGCCGGCGGCTGCGCACGGCGATGAGGGACAGCCTCGGCTTCGATCCCGAGCACGGCGATCCGCTCTACAAGCACTGGCCGTTCCTCATTTCGCTCGACGGGGCGAGCCGCGTCGCGGCGGGAGTTTTCTACGACAACATGGCGAGCGCGACCTTCGATCTCGGCTGCGAGCGCGACAATTATTACGGTCCCTTTCGCACTTACGAGGCTGAAGACGGCGACCTCGACTATTACATTTTCCCCGGCCCGCAAATCGCTGACGTCACTCGAAAATTCCTCGACCTGACTGGCCGCCCGGCGCTGCCGCCGCGCTGGTCCCTCGGCTTCGCCCAGAGCGCGATGGCGCTTGCCGACAGCGCCGACGCGCAGCAGCGCACGGAGGCGTTCATCGCAAGATGCGACGCCGAGAAAATTCCGGTCAGCGCGTTCCACTTCGGCTCCGGTTACACTTCGATCGGACGCCGCCGTCACGTCTTCAATTGGAACTTCAACAAGTATCCCGATCCGAAGGCGCTGACGGATAAATTTCATCAGGCGGGAATGCGCGTCGTCGCCAACCTCAAGCCGTGCCTGCTCGACGATCACCCGCGCTTCGCCGAGGTGAGGTCGGCGGGCGGCTTCGTCGTCGGCGAGGACGGCGGGCCCGCGATGTCCCAGTTCTGGGACGGCGAGGGCGCGCATGTAGATTTCACCAACCCGGCCGGCCTCGCTTGGTGGCGGCGCGGGCTCAGCGAGCGCGTGCTCGATTTCGGCGTCGATGCAGGCTGGAACGACAACAACGAGTTCGCCTTCGACAATGACGACGCGACATGCGCCGGCTTCGGCGAGCCGATGCCGCTCGACCTCGCGCGCCCGCTGCAACCGCTGCTGATGACGCGCGCTTCGCTCGAAGAGCAACGCCGCCATTCGCCGCGCGAGCGGCCGTTCAGCGTCACCCGCGCCGGCTGCCCGGGCGTTCAGCGCTATGCGCAAACCTGGAGCGGCGACAACGAAACCAGCTGGCGCTCGCTGAAATGGAATCTGCGCACCGGGTTGCAGATGTCGATGTCCGGCATGGTCAATATCGGCCATGACATCGGCGGCTTCTCCGGACCCGTTCCGGAGCCCGAACTCTTGGTGCGCTGGACGCAGGCAGGGCTCTTGCATCCGCGCTTCCTGATGAATTCGTGGAAGCCCGACGGCGTCTTCACTTCGCCATGGCTTCACCCCGAAGCGACGCCGGCGATCCGCGAGGCGATCCGCCTGCGCTATCGCCTCATGCCTTACCTCTACAGCCTGATGCACGCCGGCGCCGCCGGCGAGCCGCCGTTGCGGCCGACCTTCGTCGCATTCCCAAGGGACGAGCGCTGCTTCGAGGATTGCGACGATCTGATGCTGGGCCCGTTCCTGCTCGCCGCGCCGGTGGTGAGCCCGCGCGAGCGCGCGCGCCGCGTCTATCTGCCGAAGGGGCCGGCGCGTTGGTTCGATTTCTGGACCGAGGAAGTTTTCGACGCCGGGATCGAGACGACGCTCGCCGCGCCGCTCGATCGGCTGCCCCTGGTCGTCGCGGAAGGCGCGATCCTGCCGATGACCGACGCAGGCGACGATTTCTCGCGCCTGCACGACGAGCCGACGCGCGCGGTCCGAATATTTCCGGGTCCTGACGCGGGCGCCGGGCGCTTCACGCTGATGGAGGACGACGGCGTCGGCGTCGCGGGCGCGCTGACCCGAGTGACGCTCGAGCTCGCGTGGACGGCGTCGGCGATCACGCTCGCAGTGAACGCCGCGGGCGACTATCGGCTGCCCTATCGACGAATACGGGTGATCCCGCCTCAGGCGGAGCGCCGCCGGATCACGCTGCTGAGCGCCGAAGGCGCCCCAGAGCTCGTGCTTGCGTGACGCCACGGCTCATCGCCTTCGAGTCACCGTTTCGCCTTCGCGAGTTCTTGCGCGATGTATTGGTCGATCGGCGTCCCCGGTTCGGCGGCCGATTTGTATCCGACGCCGGTCTTTGGCGCGCAGGCGTTCCAGGCGGCCTCTCCGGAAGGCATGGGGGAACAGAAGTCGCCGAATCCGCCGACGAAATGGCATCCGTCCGCTTTGCAGCGCTCGGCGTCATAGACGAAGCCGACGCCGACGCCATGAGGTATCTGACCGCACATGCAGTTGAAGAATTGATTGGGCACGCTCACGTTCATGTAATCGAGCAGAGCCTTCAGTTTGGTGTAATTGAGCGCCGCCAACCGTTGGCGCACGCGTATGATTTCGGCCGGCCCCGCCTGCGAAGGCGCCAGCCAACCCCAATTGCGAAGATCCGCCGCGACGCGCTGTTTGAGATCGATGGCCGAGATCGACATCTTGTTCTTGACGATGTCGACGACTGCGGCGCGAAAGCCCGCTTCGCCTAAGCCGAGAGGCCAAGTCTTGGCGCCCTTATAGGCGATCATCGTCTTGTAGATTTGCAGGTACTGGTTGGCGAAGTTGGCGATCCGCTCGTCGTCGGTCGCGCCGAACTGCGCGCGCTCTACGTCGGTGAGCTTGAGAAAATTGTCTTTCGCCGCCGCGATCAGCGCCGCGTCGTCCTGCCTGGATTTTTCCAGTCGATCAAAGGATTGGAACTTGCCGCGGATGAACTTGTCGAGGTCGGCGTCCGTCGGCTCTCCCTTGCCTTGATGTTTCCATGCCACGATCAAGGCCTCATGGGCCTGTTGCAGAGGGACGGCGTAGCCGCGCCCGACGAAGGTGAGGGTCGCATCGCCGTCCTTCCACCGCCGATATTCCTTGTCGGCGATGTCGTCTTGAACTTGACCGTAAAGCGCCTTGCTCGCCTCGATCCCCACCAACACCGCATTGCGGCTGACTTCGCAGGGCGTGCACAATTCGTCGATCGCGGCGAGTTCGGCGGTCTTGATCGCTTCGATGGCCTCGTGGCCCGTCGCCTGGGCGCCCGCCTCGCCCGCCGCCTTGGCGAAGCCGGCCGAGGCCTCGATCGCCACCTCGGCGCTTTCGTCGCTCAGTCCCAACGCCTTCGCGATTTTCTCGAAGTCCTTCGGCTCGGATTTCGAGGCGTTGACAAGAACCATTTTCGCCATGAACTCGGCGAGGTCCTGCTTGGTCGGTCCCGGTTCGCCCTTCTTGATCGAGGCGTCGACGTCATCCCAGAATTCGTAGGCGTTGACGATCGATTCTCCGAGGTTGGCGGTGAACGGGCCCTTTTCAGCCTCCGGCAGCGGGAGATTGCTGACCAGGCTCTTGCCGAGTTCGATCAACGAGCCTTTGACGTCGGCGTCGTTGCCGAAGCTGAACTTGGGCGTCGCCACCGTCTTCACGTAGGCGTCGTAACGATCTCCGATCGGCGGCGCGCCGGCGCCGAACGCAGGAGCGCAGAGCGCGGCGAAGACGGCCCCCGCCGCGAAGTTCCGACCGATCCAGGACGCGGCGCGGGGAAGATCGATGCGCGACATTGACGCTCTCCTATTGCGGAAGGTTGACGGCTGCGCCCAACACGTCCGCCGCCAAATCCTTTTCGAAGCTCGCCGGATCGAATGACTTGTCGTCGAGATACCGCCAGCGCATCGCGGCGCTCATGCCGTCCGGCGCGATGCGTTGTATCGTCACGCCTTGCAGGGCGAAGCCGGCCGGCTGACCTTCCTTTTCCGGCGCGGAAAGGACTCCGGCGAACAATTGCAGCCCGTAGGCGAGCGATCCGGAGTCGCAACGGATGGCGAAGGCGCCGGGGATCTCCGCGGTGACCCAGCCCTGATGCAACACGATGTCGAAATCGCCGTTCCATTGCTGCGGCGCCGGTCTGCGGATGTCGGCGCCGGGGCAATAGCGAACGAACATGTCGAGCGACTTGCCGTCGCGCCGGTTCAATCCGACCACCTCCATCTGATAGTGCCAATCCCAGGTCCTGGGGCTCATCAGTTGGACGACGAAGTCCGTGGGTTGACGCGGGTCGAACTTGAACCGCAGCCGATAGGGCGCCTCGGCGGCGAACGGGTCGAAGACGACGACGGGCGTCTTCGAGAGAACGCCGGTGTTGCCCCAACTGTTGCCCGCCGGCACGGAAACGGTCGGTCGACCGTCCGCCAACTTTCCGAATTTGGCGAAATCGCCGCCGTTGAGGCCGGTCGTCTCCCATTCGACCGCGCTCTTCGCGCCGAGCAGCGTCACGAGCGGAAGCGGGGCGACGCCCGGCGCGGGCTTGGGCTCTTTTTCGGGCGCGCTCGGCACGCGATCGACGACGATCTCGCGTAAGGCGAATGATCCCGGCTGGTCGGCCGTGCGCCCTTGCGAGAACACGCAGATCGCATAGCCGGTCAGGTTCTCCATCCCTTTGACCGGCCCCTCTGGCAGTTTGACGCCGTCGACGGTCGCTGAAGCCTTGCCCGGCGTTAGGACGATGCTGACTTCCTTCGCGCCCGCAGCCGCGGTTTCGACCTGGGCGCGCGTCTCGCCAGCCGAGGCCACGTCGATCCAGCGTGCGGTCGACCCGCCGCCCTGCTCCTTGGGGGCGAAGACGAAACCGACGCCCGGCGGCTGGCCGCCGCGCACGCACCAATCGCGGTCGCCGACGATCGCGATCACGAATCCATGCGAGCGCGCCGGATCGAAGCGGAACGTGAAGGTCTGGCGAGCGCCCGCGCCGAAATTGTCGAGGAAGACGCCGGCGAACGGCGCGCTCAGCAACCCGGTGTGGCCCCAAGAATGCCCGGCGGGCGCGTCGACGACCAGCGCGCCTTGGTCGATGCGCGCGAAGCTGGCGAAATCCCCTCCCATTGCAGCGAGCTTCTCCCAGCGCGAATCGAGCGCGCCGGAAAACAGCGATTCGTGGAGCGGCGGCGGCGACCAGAGCGTTTTCGCCGGGGGTGGCGGGGCCGGCGGCGGAGGTGGTGGGGGAGGCGGCGGCGGCGGCGGCGGGGGCGGCGGAGGAGAAGGAGGAGGAGGAGGAGGTGGTGGTGGTGGTGGGGGAGGCGGCGGATTGGCGGCGACGACGCCCGCGATCTTGATGCTGGCGAGGATGCGCTCGCATGTCGGCTGAACCGTCGGCCAGCTCGGGAGGGGCGCATGGCAAGTGAACTTGAACAGCGCTTTGCCGCCGCTCAAATTGCGAACGATCACATCGAACCCGCGCCAGTTCACATCGTCGTCCCGCCAATCGAGGCGCGTGGCCGGGCGGCCCGCGAGCGTGGCGGCCGAGCGCCCCAGCGCCGCAGTTCCCGAGGCGGCGTCGACGACATTCGCCGACCACTCGAAGGTCACGGCGACGGCGCGCGGATCTTGTTGCAAATCGACGATCTTCAACGCCCAGTCCGGGCTCTTCAGATCGAAGGGAAGCAAGCGTTGCTGAACGTCGGTCGCCAAGCTCATCGCCGTTGGCGCGTCGAAGGACAGGACGCCCGCCTGCCATGTCCGCCAAGGCGATTCCGCGCCGTCGGCGCCGGCGGCGCACAACGGGGGCGCCGACAGACCGAGAAGAACGGCGAGAAAAGTGGAACGGCCGCGATTGCGGGTTCGGTACGCCCCAGCGCGACATTCAGGCATGGCTCCCCCTCGCCGCAGCGCCGCACGCATTAGTGTTTACAGAGCGCTGCTGGATTTCTATTGACGCAGCGCAAAGGCGTCGCGATCGCCTCTGACGGCTCGCAAGCGACCAACCGCGCCGCCTGGACCGGGCAAGCGTCCTTGGAGAGGGGAATAGCGGGGATAAGTCGTGTCTTCGCAAGGACCGCGTCGTCGTACTGCAATGCGCGCCGGCCTATTGGACGCGCGGTCGCCATCTCGGTCGATCGGCCCCATTGACGCGGGGCGCGCGTCCGGGTCACCAAGGCGAAGGCCTTCGCGTCGAATCGGGCGGGAGGGGGCAGGTTCACGCATGCGCTCGCAAGGACCCCGGCGATGAATGACATCCGAAGCCCTCGTCGGACCCTTGCCGCCGCGACCGTAGCGGCTCAGGCCGAGGACCGCGCGTCTCACGCGCCGCGCGGCGGGATCGCGGCGCTGTCGATCGGCGCGCTCGGCGTCGTCTACGGCGACATCGGCACTTCGCCGCTCTATGCGGTCGACCAGATCTTCTCCGGGCCGGCCGGGATGGCGCGCACGCCCGCCAACGCGCTCGGCTCGATATCCCTCGCGATCTGGACGATCACGCTGATCGTCGCGGTCAAGTACGCGCTTCTCGTCCTCAATGCGGAAAACGACGGCGAAGGCGGCGTCTTCGCGCTCTACGGCCTGTTGCACAAGTACAAGCGGCACGGCGCGCTGGTCTTGCTGTGGTCGCTGATGCTGGGGGCGGGCCTGCTGTTC
>JBEKFO010000158.1:0-8574 GCA_050013275.1 Roseiarcus sp.
CCGGCGTGCCAGCATTGCCCCGGCGCGGGCGGCTGCGCGAGCTACCCGCGTCGCCCGCAAGTGTGCCGCGATTTCGAATGCGAGTGGTTGACCGATCGCGCCCTGCCCGTGACCTTGCGGCCCGATCGGGTCGGCACGATCCTGATGGAGGCGGACGAAGGCGACGAATACCGCGCGGTCTGCGCGCCCGAACGGCCGCTCGCGTGGCGCAACCCGCTGGTGTTCGCCCACTTGGTGAAAATCGCCAAGTCCGGACGCATGGTGGTGGCCAAGGCGGGCCTCGCTTCCTGGCGCATTTTCGCTTCCGGCGAATGGGGGCCGACCGTCTGAGCAGTTTGATTATTTTTTGGGCGCCGTGCCTATGATGCGTGCAACAGAATGGAACATGGCCCGGCTTTGCGAGGGTGTGGTCTTTTCGGGGCATAGCGTCGGCTCGGAAGCGGTGCTATGGACGGCTCTTCATACGTGAAATCGTCTCGATGATGATCGCTTGCGAAGGGCCCTCGGAACGCCCTTGCGCGCGAAAGGGAGACCTCGGCGGCCATGAAAAAAGTTGAAGCCATCATCAAGCCCTTCAAGCTCGACGAGGTCAAAGAAGCTCTGCAAGAAGCGGGGGTGCAAGGAATTACCGTTCTCGAGGCGAAGGGATTCGGCCGTCAGAAGGGCCACACCGAACTCTATCGCGGCGCCGAATACGTCGTCGACTTCTTGCCCAAGGTGAAGATCGAAGTCGTCGTCGCCGACGAGAATCTCGCCGCGACGGTCGAGGCGATCCGCAAGGCGGCGCAGACCGGGCGCATCGGCGATGGCAAGATTTTTGTATCGCATATCGACGAGGCCATTCGCATCCGGACCGGAGAAACCGGAGCGGACGCCGTTTAGGCTTGTCTTCGACCGATCGGACTCATTTTCAAAGGCTTCCCGCCGCGACACGGCGACGGGCAGGGGCACAACCGAACAAGACTAGGAAAGGCACACCATGAAGACCGCCAAGGACGTCCTCAAGGCGATCAAGGACAACGACGTAAAATATGTCGACCTGCGTTTCACCGACCCACGCGGCAAGTGGCAGCACGTCACTTTCGACCAGGGGGTGATCGACGAGGAGGCGATGGCCGACGGGCTAATGTTCGACGGATCTTCGATTGCCGGCTGGAGGGCGATCAACGAGTCCGACATGACCTTGATGCCGGATCCGACCTCGGCGTGCATGGACCCGTTCTTCGCCGCGTCGACGATGATCATGAATTGCGACATTCTCGACCCGGCCACCGGCCAGCCCTACAACCGCGATCCGCGCGGCATCGCCAAGAAGGCGGAAGCCTACCTGAAGTCGACCGGTATCGGCGACACCGCCTATTTCGGCCCCGAAGCCGAATTCTTCGTCTTCGACGACGTCCGTTTCAAAGCCGATCCCTACAACACCGGCTTCACCATCGACTCGGTCGAGCTGCCGATCAATTCCGACACGGCCTACGAGGGCGGCAACCTCGGCCATCGCATGCGCACCAAGGGTGGCTACTTCCCGGTTCCGCCGCAGGATTCGGCGCAGGACATGCGTAGCGAGATGCTCTCGGCGATGGCGCAGATGGGCGCGGTCACTGAGAAGCACCACCACGAAGTCGCCTCCGCCCAGCACGAGCTCGGCCTCAAGTTCGGCTCGCTGACCCAGATGGCCGACAACCTGCAGATCTACAAATACTGCATCCACATGGTCGCGCAGAGCTACGGCAAAACGGCGACCTTCATGCCGAAGCCGATCTACGGCGACAACGGCTCGGGCATGCACGTCCACCAGTCGATCTGGAAGGGCGGCAAGCCGGTGATGGCGGGCAACAAGTACGCCGACCTCAGCGACGAATGCCTGTGGTACATCGGCGGCATCATCAAGCACGCCAAGGCGCTCAATGGCTTCACCAATCCCTCGACCAACAGCTACAAGCGCCTGGTTCCGGGCTTCGAAGCGCCGGTGCTGCTCGCCTATTCCGTGCGCAACCGCTCGGCGTCGTGCCGCATTCCGTGGACGTCCAACCCGAAGGCCAAGCGCGTCGAGGTGCGTTTCCCCGATCCCGTCGCCAATCCCTATCTGGCGTTCGCGGCGATGCTGATGGCCGGCCTGGACGGCATCGTCAACAAGATCGATCCCGGCGCGGCGATGGACAAGGACCTCTACGACCTGCCGCCCAAGGAGCTCAAGAAGATCCCGACGGTCTGCGGCTCGCTCCGCGAAGCCCTCTCCAATCTCGACAAGGACCGCGCCTTCCTCAAGACCGCCGGCGTGTTCGACGACGACTTCATCGACAGCTATATCGAGCTGAAGATGACCGAGGTGTACCGTTTCGAAATGGCCCCGCACCCGGTCGAATTCGACATGTACTACTCGAGCTGAGGCCGATCGCGCTTCGGCGCGGAAAGGGGCGGCCGCGAGGCCGCCCCTTTTTCGTTTGTGCGCTTCGGCGCGTCCTGGACAGCGCGCGCGTCTGCCTCCATTCTGGCGCCGTTCGCGCCTACCGCCCGCGCGAGTCGCGAAGGAAGAAGAGCCGATGACGAATCCGAAAGTTCGTGCGCCGCAACGCAGCGCATCCCTCCTTCGCCGTCGCTCGGCGGGAGCGCTCGTCGCGGCTCTGGCCGCCTGCAGCGCCGTCGCAAGCGCATGGGGCGCCGACGCCGATCACGGCGAGAAGCTGGCGCGGCGCTGGTGCGCGACATGCCACATCGTCGCTCCCGACCAGACGCACGGCCAGGACAACGTTCCGCCCTTCGCGACGATCGCGAAGATACCCGGCTTCGACGCCGACAAGATCGCGCGGTTCCTGATGGACCCGCACCCGAAGATGCCGGACATGCAGCTGTCGCGCCCGGAGGCCGAGGATCTGGCGGCCTACATCGAGCTACAAGGCAAGTGACGCAAGGCGTCGCGGCTCACGTCGCGATCAGCCCGCCCATCGGCTTGACGCCGAGCGTGTCGGGGAACACCGCGCTCGCCAGAGTGTCGGCGGAAAGGCCGAGATGGTCGGCGAGCACGCCCTTGAGCACGGCGCGCAAGTCGGTCGTGGGTTTGAGATCGCGCTCCTCGTAAAGGTCGGCCGTCTTCAGGCCGGGCCAGTCGGCGACCACTCTGCCGCCGCTGAGCGCGCCGCCGGCGAGCAAGGCGACGGTCGCGGTTCCGTGGTCGGTGCCGGTGGTGCCGTTGATGTGCGCAGTGCGGCCGAATTCGGTGATCGCGACGACGACCGTGTCCTTCCAACGCGGACCGAGTTCGCTCTCGAAGGCGGCGAACACGCCGTCGAGGCCGCCGAGCCATTGCGCCAGACGTCCCGTCGCGCCGCCCTCGTTGGCGTGGGTGTCCCAGCCGTCGATGGCGAGAGCGCCGATGCGCGGGCCGTCGTCGGCGCTCATCAGCCGCGCCGCGCCCTCTCCCGCCTTGCGCATCGTCAGCGCGACGTCGCCGCCGGGTTTGAGCGCCTCCATACCCTGCTTGGTCGCTATGCGGTCGGCATCGAGCCCGGCTCGCAACGCGCGCGCGAGCGCCGGATCGACATGGTCGTAAAGGGCCGTCAGCCGCGCGACGAGGTCGTCGGTCGGCGACGCCAGCCCTGAAGGCGCCCAACCGAGGATCGGCGCGGGGCCGCGCACCACCAGCGGCGCGGTGGCGCCGACGGCGAGCGCGCCAGGCGCCGAGACTCGATCGCCTCGAGGCAGCGCGGCGACGGCGCGGTTGAGCCAGCCGCTCTCGACATGGCCGGGCGCGAGCATGCCGCTCTCGAGCACGTCCTGGCCATCGAAATGCGAGCGCTCGCGATAATTGGTCGCCGTGGCGTGGACGATCAAGGCCTGCTTGGCGTCATAGAGTCTCGCGAAGTTTGTCATCGCTGGATTGAGGCCGAAAAAGTCGTCGAGCTTCAGCGCCGGATGGTCGCCGCCCCATTGCAGCGCGAGCTGCCCGTGCAGCTCGGCGTAATCGGGATCGCCGATCGGCGCGACCGCGCAAAGGCCGTCGAGCGCCCCGCGCAAGACGACGACGACGAGCCGCGGGTCGCGCGCGCCCGCGGCGCTCGCCCAGCGGGGGATCGTGGCGGAAACGAAGGAAACGCCGGCGACGCCTAGAAGAGCGCGGCGCGAAAGAGACGGCGCGAAAGACCACGGCATGGCTCACCTCCTCTGGAATTCAGGCGACAGAATGAGCAGCGCGTAGGCCTGCTCTCGACTTTCGGCGTGCGTGACCGCCTCGCGCGTCTCGGCGGAGGCGCGCGGCCCAAGTATGTCTTCGACGAGCGCCGGCGGCGGCGGCGCATCCTTGATCTGCCGCGCGAATTGGGCGGCGAGTTCGACGCGCATCTTGACGCCCTCGGGCGAAGCCCAGTCGGAGCTGTCGTCGCTGAATCCGTTCGGCCCGCCGGGCTGCCAGAGCGGCATTCCCAACAGATTGAGCGCGTTCAGCGCGGGGCCGGGATCGCTGGGCGAGCGCGAGAAAGCGCGATAGGCGGCGATCGTCAGTTCCCAGGGATTGCGGATCTTGGTCGCCGGCGCGCTCCAGGCCGCCTCGTCGGCGACGAGCGCGCGGGCGAGCGCGCCGAGATCGCCGTCGGTCCGGCGAAACACCGCGGCGAGCCGAGGTGCCAACTCGGGATCGGGCGAGTCGGCGACGAAATGGCGCGCGAACTTTCGCGCGATGTGATCGGCCGTCGCCCCTTCGCGCGCGAGATCGGTGAGCGCCGCCTCGCCTTGC
This sequence comes from Roseiarcus sp., assembly GCA_050013275.1. GTDB lineage: Bacteria > Pseudomonadota > Alphaproteobacteria > Rhizobiales > Beijerinckiaceae > Roseiarcus. The sequence goes on from JBEKFO010000158.1 coordinate 4,730, forward strand.
GCGACGCCGTCCTCCGCGTAGACGCGACCGAGCAGCGTCGCCGGCCCCGGTTCGTGCGCGTTGGCGTTGAAGACGAAGCTTCCGGGCTCGCCGAGCTTGCCTTCGCGTCCGACGATCGTCCAGCCGGTGATGACGCGGGCGAGCGCCGTGACATCGGTCTGGCTGTAGCCCGAGCCGACGCCCATCGTGTGCAATTCGAGAATCTCGCGCGCCAGGTTTTCGTTGAGTCCAAGCTTGCGATTCTTGCCCGCCCTGGAGTTCGGACCGACCGATTGGGCGTTGTCGAGAAAGTTAAGCATCGCCGGATGCTGCTCGACGGCGCGCAACATGTCGGCGAAGCGCCCGAGCGCATGCGGGCGGATCGCCTCGCGCTCGAACGCGCCCGCCGCCGCGCGGCCGATGTCGCTCTTGGCGACCGATACGCAGAAGTGATTGGACCAGAACGCGACAAGCCGTTCGACGAAGCCGATCGGAGCTGAACAGGCCCGATCGAGACGCGCCTGCGCATCGGCGCGGAAGAATTTCTGCTGCGGCGGCGGTTCAGGCGCCATCGTCGGCGTCATCGATCCCGCGGTCGCCGGCGCGGCGTTGGGCGCGGCCATGGAGCCGGGAGCGGGAGCGACCGGCGCAGCGACATTCGGGGCGGGCACGGCCGGCGTGGCGGTCCTGGCCGCCTCGGCGCGGTCGCGCTCCAACTTGCGGCGCCATTCTTCCGCGAAGACCGCCTGAAGAATCTGCGGCGTGCCCGAAAGCGCGGCGTCCTCGATACGGGCGCCGCCCGGCGCGGCGAGTTCGGCGATGAGCGCGGCGCGCGGATCGCCCTGGAGCATCGCAGCGCCGGGACGGGCGCCGAGGCCGAAACGGTTGAATGCTAGGAACCACGCGGGATCGCCGGCCGACATCGTCCGCTCCGTCGGTTGCGCCCCCCGGCATGCGCGATTATGCGAATCGATGCTGACTGGAACGTGAACGGAAGCGGCGAGGGGGACGCCGGTCGCCTCGCCCGCGCAAACACAGTATATTGAATAATCCGAGACTTAGCCGAGACGCGATTCGATGCCCCAGACGCGCCAGATTCTCATTGTCGACGACGACGCCGATTTGCGCCAGGCGCTGACCGAGCAATTGGCGCTGCACCCCGAGTTCAAGGTTTCCGAGGCCGCCGACGCCGCCGCGGCGCGCCGAGCGGTTGAAAGCGCCGCGCCGGATCTCGTCATCATGGACGTCGGCCTGCCCGACATGGACGGGCGCGAAGCGGTGCGGCTGTTGCGCACTGCCGGGTTCAAGCGTCCGATCATCATGCTCACCGCCCGCGACTCGGACGCCGACACGGTGATCGGCCTCGAATCTGGCGCCAACGACTACGTCGCCAAGCCGTTCCGCTTCGCGGTGCTGCTCGCGCGCATCCGCGTGCAATTGCGCCAGCACGAAGCGAGCGAGGACGCCGAATTCCAAATCGGGCCCTACACTTTTCGTCCCGCGACCAAGAATCTTGTCGACGCCAAGGGCGCCAAGCTGCGTCTGACGGAAAAGGAAGCGGCGATCTTGCGTTTTCTTCATCGCGCCGAGCGCCAGGCGGTGCCGCGCGAAACGCTGCTGCGGGACGTATGGGGCTACAACGCCAACGTCACGACGCACACGCTCGAGACCCATATCTATCGTTTGCGGCAGAAGATCGAGGACGACCCGGCCGACGCGCGCCTGCTCGTCACCGACGTCGGCGGCTACAAGTTGCTGTCTTGAGCGGGGCGATCGGAGCGCGACCCCATGAGCCTTGAAGACGACATCCAGATGATGGGACGCACGCCCCCCCTCAATCTGCTGCCGCGCGAGGCGCTGCAACTCCTCGCGTTCTCCTGCACCAAAAAGGCTCTGAAAGCCGGCGAAACGCTCTTTGTCGAAGGCGAACCGGCGGACGCGGCGTATTTCGTGCTGTCGGGCGCGATCGCTCTGGCCTCTCGCGGCGTCAAACGCCGTGTTGAATCCGGCTCCCTGATCGGCGAGACCGCCCTGCTGACCGATGTCTCGCGCCGAGCGAGCGCGCGGGCGGCCGAGGATTGCATCGCGTTGCGCATTCCCAGCGAGGTGTTTCGCCGCGTCCTTTCAGAGTTTCCGCAAGCTGCGGCGAAAATCCACGCCGCGGCGTCCGCGCGCACGCGCGAATTGCTCGAAAAGCTCGAAAAAGTCCGCTCCCGGTCGTTCAACGCCTAATTCGCGCCCACAAACGTCCCGGCCGTCATCGCCCGCCGAAGCTGGGCGACAGCGGACGAGTCGGCGAATTCGGGCGCGCTGACCTGGGTGTGATGGTTGCTGGGGGCGTCAGCGGCGGCCCGGCTCGGCTGGAGGTCGATCATCGCCGCGACCATCAGCACGGCAAGTCCGACGCCGAGCGAAAGCGAAAACTGGCGGCGCGCTGCGGCGGCGTCGAGGCCGAAGCCGGATTCGGGCGCTGCGAACAGAACGGCGTTTGACATGGGCGGCTCCGATAGCTTGTGTCGCTCTCATGCTTACGGTCCGCCTTTGCCGTCGGGCGGGGGCGCCGTCAAAACCGGAAAGACGAATTCGCTATGAAAAATTCGCCGAGCTCCTCCGCGCTGGGCGCAGCGCGCTCGCCCAGCGCCGCCGACATCGACAGCCTTGCGCAGGCGGCTTTCACCCAATTGCCGGCCTCGTTTCGCCGGCTGTGCGAGGGCCTGGTGATCCAGGTCATCGAATTCCCCGACGATGAAACGCTCGATGAAATGGGCTTGGAGAGCGAATTTGATCTCCTGGGGCTGTTTCGCGGCCGCGGCCTACCGAATCGGCCCGCCGTCGACGAAACCGGCGCGATGCCCAACATGATCTGGCTCTATCGCCGTCCGCTGCTCGACTTCTGGTGCGAGGGCGAGGACACTTTGGGCGCCGTCGTCACCCACGTGCTGATCCACGAAATCGGCCACCATTTCGGCCTTTCCGACGCCGCCATGGCGGCGATCGAAGCGGCCACGCGCTGAGCGGACCGCCTGCATCGATAGCGCCCTTCACAACCGCGTCATGCTGGCTATAGACTATGGCGTGGTCGGAATCGGTCCGACGACTCAGTGTGCGGGGGAACGGAGCGTCTTCTTGACGATTCATGTTCAGGCGGCGTCGCCGGAGACATGTCCGGCCTTGGTGCTCAACGCGGACTTTCGTCCCCTGAGCTATTACCCCCTTTCGATCTGGTGCTGGCAGGACGCGATCAAGGCGGTGTTTCTCGACCGCGTGAACATCGTTTCGCAATACGACACCCTTGTGCGCAGCCCGTCGTTCGAAATGCGCCTGCCCTCGGTCGTCTCGCTCAAGAGCTACATCAAGCCGTCGCGCTTTCCCGCCTTCACGCGTTTCAACGTGTTCCTGCGCGACCGCTTCACCTGCCAATATTGCGGCGAGCGCGAGGATCTCACCTTCGACCACGTGATCCCGCGCGCCAAGGGCGGCGTGACCAGTTGGCAGAACGTCGTCGCGGCCTGTTCGGTGTGCAATCTGAGGAAGGCCGACCTGCTGCCGTCGGTGGCGCGGATGTGGCCGGCGCGCGCGCCCTATCAGCCGACCGTGCACGACCTGCATCAGAACGGCCGGCTGTTCCCGCCCAACTACCTCCACACCTCGTGGATGGACTACCTCTACTGGGACAGCGAACTCGAGCCGTAAGACCTGCCGTAACGCTCGCTTAAGCATCAGCCCGGTTGGTTACGCGGAGTTCACCGTGTTCGGCGGCAGCTTAGCGATTTCTTAGCGGACCTAGCATTGTCTGCCGTCGCGATCCCTCGAACGGCGGACCCGCGATGCCCCAACCGGCTTCTCAGCGCGCCTTTGCGTCTTCG
>JBEKFO010000159.1:0-9436 GCA_050013275.1 Roseiarcus sp.
CTCGGCGCGCTCAAGCGCTTCGTCACGATGCAGGCGACCCATCCCTGCCTCTATTGCGTCGTCGACCTCCATGCGATGACGATGCCGCACGATCCCGCGCAATTACGGCGCACCACGCGCGAGGTCACCGCGGCGTTCCTGGCTTGCGGCATCGATCCCAAGAGGAACACGGTGTTCAACCAGAGCCGCGTCGCGGAACACGCTGAACTCGCTTGGGTGTTCGATTGCGTGGCGCGGCTCGGCTGGCTCAACCGCATGACGCAATTCAAGGAAAAGGCGGGCAAGGACCGCGAGAACGCGTCGATCGGGCTCTACAATTACCCCGTGCTGATGGCGGCCGACATCCTGCTTTATCGCGCCACCCACGTGCCGGTCGGCGACGACCAGAAGCAGCACCTCGAGCTGACGCGCGACATCGCGCAGAAGTTCAACAACGATTTCGCCTCTTCGATCGCCGCGCAAGGCTATGGGGACGCGTTCTTTCCGCTGCCTGAGCCTCTGATCCAGGGTCCGGCGACGCGGGTCATGAGCCTGCGCGACGGCACGAAGAAGATGTCGAAATCCGACCCTTCCGAATATGCCCATATCGCGCTGACCGACGACGCCGACGCGATCGCGCAGAAGATCCGCAAGGCGAAGACCGACGCCGGCGCCCTTCCCGGCGAAGTCGAAGGCCTCGCGGGACGGCCCGAGGCGGACAACCTCGTCGGCATTTTCGCGGCGCTGGCCGACGAAACCAAGGCCGACGTGCTGCGGCGCTTCGCGGGTGGCCAGTTCTCTCAATTCAAGAACGCGCTCGCCGAGCTCGCGGTGGCCAAATTGACGCCGATCCGCGCCGAAATCTTGCGGCTCAACGCCGACCCTGGCTTTGTCGATTCGGTGCTTGCGGAGCGCGACTGCTCGCGCAACCCAACATGGACGCCGTCAAGGACATCGTCGGCCTCGTCCGCTGAGGGGAAGCCGGCCCCGACCGGCGCGAGGCAAAATTTTTTTGTGCGTCGCGGGCCCGCCGCGGCGTCCAGAAAAGCGCCTGGAAGGCAAGATGTTGCGGCGCCGTCCCGCTCGCCTACTATATGCTGCCGCCGCAGCGGAATAGGCGGGCTAAAATTGACAACGGTTGGTTAACGACTTTCGCGCCGGGTTTGCGTAAGTCTGGGGGGCGCTGATTCGGGTCTTCTTGGCGGAAGGGGCCGACAGCTTCGGCGGCGGATCGCGCCTACTAGGCGCCGAGGCGTCGCGGTGGTCTCAGGGGGCCGAGGCTTGCAAAGGATTTTGCGATCGGCGAACGCGCTGGACGGGCCAAGCGGGCACGGTTCGCCGGCGCGGCGACGTTGCCGCGCCGGCGCGTTTTTCTTCGCCGCGGGCAGCGCGGCCGCATTGGCGGCGACGACGAGCGCGCGCGCCGATTTCGGCGCCCTTCCCGTGGCGGGCGAAGCGCCGCTGACGACCGACATCACCGGTCTCGTCATCCTTCTGCTGCTGTTCTTCTCGGTTCTGACCGCCGCGTTGCACTTGCTGGGACGACGGCGATGGACGCAGCGCGAGAGCGAACTCGCGGGCGAACTCACCCGCACTTGCGCGGCGCTCGATCGCGCCAAGCTCTTCCTGGCCAGCGAACCGCAGATTCTCGTCGCCTGGGATCGGCCCGACAGCGAACCGCGGATCGAGGGCGACTTCGCGCTGGTCGCCGACGCGCCGCTGCCGCGGCGCGTACTGGCGTTTTCGTCGTGGCTCGAGCCGACGCTCGCGGCGGCGGCGCAGCGGGCCGTCGAGCGATTGCTCGGCAGAGGCGAGGCGTTCTCGATCGCTGCGGCGGGCCTGAAGGGGCGCCATTTCGAGATCGACGGGCGCGCGGTCGCCGGCTACGCCGTCATGCGCATTCGCGACGTCTCGGGCGACCGCCTGCAACTGGCGCGATTGCGAGACAGTCACGCCGAAGCCAACGGCGCGCTCGCCGCGTTGCGCACGCTGCTCGACGCGATCCCGCATCCCGCGTGGACGCGGGACGCCGAGGGACGCGTCACGTGGTCCAATTTGGCCTACGCCAGCGCGGTCGAAGCCAAAGACAGCGCCGAGGTCGCAGACAAGAATCTCGAGCTGTTCGATCAGGACCTGTGCGCCGAAGCGCTTGCCGAGCGACAGCGGACGGGCGCCTGGCGGCGCCATGCTCCGGCGGTAGTGGCGGGCGAGCGCAAGATGTTCGACGTCGTCGAGGTCGCTACTGAGGCGGGCGCGGCGGGAATCGCCAACGATCTTACCGAAGTGGAGTCGCTTCGCGCCGAAATGGAGCGGCACACCGACGCCTATTCCCGCATGCTCGATCAGCTCTCGACCGCGGTGGCGATTTTCGATCGCGCCAAGCGCCTGACCTTCTATAACGCCGCCTATCGGCAGATCTGGTCGCTCGAAGCCGGCTTTCTCGATTCGCATCCGACCGACGGCGAAATCCTCGATCGTCTGCGCGCCAAGCGGCAACTGCCCGAACAAGCCGACTTTCGCAGCTGGAAATCGCAGGCGCTCGCCGCCTATCAGGCGATCGAGCCGACTGAGACCGTCTGGCACCTGCCCGACGGCCGGGCGCTGCGCGTCGTGGCGAGCCCCAATCCGCAAGGCGGCGTCACCTATCTGTTCGACGACGCGACGCAGAGCTACGCGCTCGCTTCGCAGGTCAACGCCTTGACCCGCGTGCAGGGCGAGACGCTCGACGCGCTGAAGGAAGGCGTCGCGGTGTTCGGCGCCGACGGGCGGATGAAGCTCATCAATCCCGCCTTCGCCGAGCTGTGGCGCTTCGAACCTGGGCGCGCCGCCGATCGGCCGCATATCGACGAAGTCGCGCGCCATTGCGCGCTGCTGCTCGCCGACTCGCGGCTGTGGGACGGGTTGCGCACGACGATCGTCGGCTTGCCGGAGGTTCGCCGCGGATTCGAGATGCGCGTCGAACGCAAGGACGGCCTGGTGCTCGATTGCGGCGCGCTACCGCTGCCCGACGGCGCGACGCTGCTCACCTTCCTCGACGCGACCGCGGGCGCCAATGTCGAGCGCGCCCTCACCGAACGCAACCAAGCGCTGATCAGCGCGGAAAAGCTGCGCAACGATTTCGTCAACCACGTCTCCTACGAATTGCGCACGCCGCTCACCAACATCATCGGTTTCACGCAACTGCTCGCCGACGGCGGCGTCGGCCCGCTCAATCCCAAGCAGCTCGAATACGCCGGCTTCATCACCACTTCGTCGGCGGCGCTGCTGGCGATCATCAACGACATTCTCGATCTCGCCTCGATCGACGCGGGCGCGCTGGAGATTCGTCCCGAAGACGTCGACGTCGTCGAAGCGATGAAGGCGGCGGCCGAGGGCGTGCAGGATCGCCTCAGCGAATCCAAGATCGAATTGCGCATCGTCGCCACCGACGACGTCGGTTCGCTGCGCGCCGACGGGCGGCGCATCCGCCAAATCCTATTCAACCTGCTCTCCAACGCGATCGGCTTTTCCGCCTCCGGCCAGACCGTGACCCTGGCGGCGATGCGCCGGCGCGGCGAAATCGTTTTCAAGGTCAGCGATCGCGGCCGCGGCATTCCAGCCGAAGTGATCGATCGCGTGTTCGACCGCTTCGAGAGCCACACCAACGGTTCACGCCATCGCGGTCCCGGCCTCGGCCTGTCGATCGTTCGCGCACTCGTCGAATTGCATGGCGGCCGGGTCCAGATCGATTCGGCGCTCGGAGAGGGGACGACGGTGACGTGCGTTTTCCCTATTGACGGCGCGCCGAAGCTCGCGAGCGCGGCCGCCTGAGATGGAAATCGCGAAGAAGACAGGCGGCGCCGGGAGCGTCGAATCGATCGATTTGCCCGACGAAGCGGCGACGCTCGCGCTCGCCAAATGGGCGGCCGGCTTCGCGCTGCCCGGAGACTTCATCGCGCTTTCCGGCGATCTCGGCGCCGGCAAGACGACCTTCGTGCGCGCCTTTCTGCGCACGCTGCTCGACGATCCCGAACTCGAGGCGCCGAGCCCGACCTTCACCTTGATGCAGGTCTATGAAGGGCCGGAGTTCCCGGCGGTGCACGCCGACTTCTATCGGCTGCGCGGCGCCGAGGAGCTCACGCAGCTCGGCTGGGACGAGGCGATCGAGGGCGCCGTCACGCTGGTCGAATGGCCGAATCACGCCGCCGAGGCGCTGCCGCCGGATCGGCTCGAAATCGAGTTCGCCTTCGACGTCGCCAAGGGGCCCGACTTTCGCCGCGCCGAGGTGCGCGCGTTCGGAACGCTCGCGGTTCGATACGCGCGGGCGCGCGCGATCGAGGCGCTGCTGCGGCGCGCCGGTTGGGCCGAGGCGCGGCGCGTCTATCTGCAGGGCGACGCGTCGGTGCGCGCCTACGAGCGCCTGAGCGCGAGCGACGGCCGGACCGCGATCCTGATGATCTCGCCGCCGCGCCCGGACGGCCCGATCCTGCGCTACGGCAAGCCCTACGCGGCGATCGCCAAGCTGTCCCCCGACATCAGGGCCTATCTCGCCATGGCCGAGGGCCTGCGCGCGCTCGGCTATTCGAGCCCTCGCGTATTCGCTCACAGCATCGCCGACGGCCTGGCGCTGATCGAGGATTTCGGCGTCGAGACGGTCGCCGACGAGCGCGGCCCCGACGCGGCGCGCTACGCCGAGGCGACGGCGCTGCTCGCCGATCTGCATGGGCGCGTTCTGCCCCGCGAGCTGCCGGTCGACGGCGAGTTCTATGCGCTGCCGGTCTACGACGCCGAGGCGATGCTGGTCGAGGTCGAGCTCGCGCTCGACTGGTACGCGCCGGCGGTCGCGCGGACCAATCCGCCCTCGGGCGCGCGCATGCAGTTCCTCGGGCTGTGGCGCGACGCGCTCGCGCCGATCCTGGCGCGCCCGACCACCTGGACGCTGCGCGACTATCACTCGCCCAACTTGCACTGGCTCGAGGACCGCGAGGGGTTGCAGCGGCTCGGCCTGATCGACTTTCAGGACGCGGTGCTCGGCCCGCCGGCCTACGACGTCGCTTCGCTGCTGCAGGACGCGCGCGTCGACGTCGCCGACGATCTCGAATTGCGCCTGCTGGCGCTTTACGCGCGCCGGCGCGCCGCGGCGGACCCGGCGTTCGACGCCGAGGCGTTCGCGGCGTCCTACGCCGTCATGGGGGCGCAGCGGGCGACCAAGATCCTCGGTATCTTCGCGCGGCTCGACAAGCGCGACGGCAAGCCGCAATACCTCCAGCACCTGCCGCGCATCGAGCGGCGCCTGGCCAAGAACCTCGCCCATCCCTTGCTTCAGCCGCTCAAGCTCTGGTATCAGGCGCATCTGCCGCGCGCCCTCGGCGGCGACGCCCAGTCCCCTTCAGAGTCCTGAGCCGAATGCCTTCGCCGACGCCCACGACCGCCATGGTGTTCGCCGCGGGGCTGGGCCAGCGCATGCGCCCGATCACCGACAAGCTCCCCAAGCCGCTCGTCAAGGTGGCGGGCCGGACGCTCATCGACCATTGCCTCGACCGCTTCGCCGAGAACGGCGTTAGACGCGCGATCGTCAACGTGCATTGGCTCGCCGACCAGATCGAACAGCATCTGGCGGCTCGCGCGGCGCCGGAGATCGTCATTTCCGACGAGCGCGCTCGCCTGCTCGACCAGGGCGGCGGCGTCAAGCGCGTGTTGCCGCTGATCGGCGCCGAGCCGTTTTTCCTCTGCAACACCGACGCGTTCTGGATCGAGGGGCCGCGCTCGAACCTGCGCCGCCTCGCCGCCGCCTTCGATCCGGAGACGATGGACGCGATCCTGATGGTGGCGGCGAGCGCGGGCGCTGTCGGCGTCGATTGGCCGGGCGATTTCACCATGGATCCCGAGGGACGGCTCGCCGCGCGCGAACCGCGCCACGTCGCGCCCTTCGTCTACACCGGCGTCGGCATCATCAAGCCGCAACTGTTCGCTGGCGTCATGGAGGACGTCTTCCGTCTCGCGCCGTTCTTCTACCAGGCCGCCGAGCGCGGCCGCCTCTACGGTCTGCGCCTCGACGGCCTGTGGCTGCACGTCGGCCGGCCCGAGTCGATCGCCGAGGCGGAAAGGGCGATCGACCGCTCGACGCTGTAGGGGGCGTCCCCTCTCCCGCTTGCGGGAGAGGGCAGGGTGAGGGTCGCGGGCCAGAGCGCCGCCGTTTGAATCGCCCTCATCCGGCCTTCGCCGAGGCGAAGGCCACCTTCTCCCGCAAGCGGGAGAAGGGTCGCGCGTTTTCTTCCGCATTTCCCATTCTTTCAACGGCTTGCGGGACGGAAAATTTCCCTCTCGCTGTCCTCGGCCGCCGGCTTCGGCAACAGAAGCTCGCGCGGCTGGGCGGCGATCTGCGGCGCCGGCGCCTCCGGCTCGGCCGCAATCAGAGTGCGGCCGAAGCCGTGATAGCGGTCGAGCTCGGCGGTGAGCTTGATCAGCCGGTCCATCGCCTGCAGATCGCCCTCCATCATCATCGTGTGGGCGACGACCATCGCGTCGCCGAGCCGGGCGATCTGCAACTGGACGAAGCCGGCGGCCGGATCGGCCTCGCGCTTGGCGAGCATTTCGGCGACGATCTGGCGCACGCGGCGGACCGTGATCTTTTCCACCCTGGCGACATTCATCACCGAAGCGCCCGTCGTCAGGCGCTCGAGAATGCGCTGCTTGCGCTCCGCCGTCGCCCGCCGCGCCTCGATGCGCGGGGCGCGTTCACGCGCCGGCTGCGGCTTGGCGGCGCGGGATTTCTTGTGGGACTGGGCCATGGGTGGGGGTCCGGGAGGGGGGATCGACTTCGGAAGAATAGCATGAATTCTGTTTTTCAGAAAGACAAATGCATAAGCATTTGAAATGTCGAACGAATTCGACGCCGCGTCGCGCTCGCGCTGACGCGATCGCCAAAGGGACCGTAGCGCGACGAAGAGATTACGAAATTGGGGATTTCGTATCCTGTCGCCGTAATGCCCTGCGCCGTAATGCCTGTCGCCGTAATGCAAATGAACTCAATGATGCGAAGTCGGCGCTACTTGTAGTTAGCCGGATCGTGGATGCATTTCGCGTATTCGGCTTTGCGTGCGGCCCCCTTGAGTTCCTTCTGATCCATCACAAAGTGGCAGTATTGATACGGCCGGCTCTTGACGAATGAGAGGGCGGCCGCGTCGCCGACGGATCCGATCAGCCCCGCCAGCACCAAACCAAAAACCGCCATAGCGACAAGAATACTTCGCATAATCGCCCCCCCCTCATCCGCCATCCGCACCGCGCTTCTTGATCACACTCTACCGTTTCCTGTCGCCTTCGACAACGCGGTCTTTTGTCCCTTTGCGCGACGCGGTGCGAGATCGCGGACGAGGGAGTTCTGCTGAGCGGCCAGCTTTACGGGGACACGCCCTTTGACTGCACCCCTTAGCTGAGACACGGCTAATTCGGGGTGCACTCCATAACCGCGTAACCGGAAATGCGTAACCGCGTAACCGTCCGTAACCGTCGCAGCGTAAAGTTTGACGATATATAACAGAATCATTTAGTGCAAGGCGTCCCTAACTGTTGGGCGACCAGCGGCGGCGGCGGCGGAGTGGTTACTAGTTGAGAAGCGCTCGCAAGTATCCGTCCTCCAAGAGACTCCACATCGTGAAGCGTCGTTATATTGTCTTCTGAAAATCGACTAGGTATCATTACCAAATCATATTCAATAATCGTCGGACCACCAAGTAAGAAGCGTAACTTGTTTTCAGACTGATGCGCCACAGCCATTATACCACCATCAATACTGAACGCTCGGCTTTTTTCGATAACCGCGTCCGTCAAGCGATCAACATCCGAAAATCCCGTTCTTGTTATAAGAAACAATTTGAATGTGTCCTTATATTCTAACAATTGATGAGAATTTATTGTTATTTGATATGTCGCCGGTGGAAACACGCCCCAACTCTGTAGCAGTACCTGACTCGGATCAGGCGGAATCGTGCTAGTCGGCCGATTGCTCATTATCTCATAGTAATTGAACGCCACGGCAGCCCAAGCAATTAACACGAGAACTATCGGCCAAGGCGGCGTTTGCCTGGCTTTGGAAGTTATAGACAACTCAGACGTCGCAGTCGCCTTTGGCCGATGGTAAGTCAAAGCCCCATAAAACGTACTGATGACCGCGGCTCCGACCCCAACAAGGGTCGCGATATCTACGACTGTCATGGCGTGCCCCACCGTCGAATCCGCGGATGAGATTGCCCACATAACATGAGCCTGTAAATCGAGGCGCCCCTATTATCGGTAGATATCGTCCCAGCGCCGCCGCGATCAATTAGCCGCTCCTCTTGGGGCTAAATGTCGGGGATTACGGGGACGGATTACGGGGGATTCGGGGCAGGGATTATGTGCTGCGCCCCTAAAGTGAGACACGGGATTTGAGTGACATAGGCCGTTAGGAGGCTTCATGTCACAACAAGCGATGCGCGTATTTTCGATTGAGTTCAAGCTAGGCGTGGTTCTCCGACTTGAGGACGGGGAACGCCGGCTCATTTCCCTTTTTTCGACTCGCAAACGGCCGAATCGGCCGTTTGCGCGTTTGGCAACCGCTCCCGCCGACCCACCGCGCCGCGCAGGTGGGCTTCGCCTCTTGACAGCCTTCCGGCTTCGGAAGTTCGTGTTTCCATGACGTCGACGGCGCTCTCTGCCGACCTGGCGCCGGTAAAGTTGCCGCCGCGCTCGTCAGTCGTGCTTCGCGTCCCGCGCCCGCTCGCTTCGCAACAGAAGGAGCGAAGCGCGGCGCGACCCTTTGGCCTGTGACGCCGGGGACAGGACGCGAATTGCCCGATTTCGCGACCCGAAATCCGCTCTAGACTTTCTCAAACCGGGCCGCCACGCCGCAGCTCAATGTCCGATGTTCGCTCGGAACGTGACGTCGAAGGCGTAAGTATTGCCGAAGAATTCCGCCTCCGTCGCGCTCTTGTAGCCGCCGTCCACGACCTTGCCGTCGAGAACGTTTTTCGTGAACACGTCGGCGGTGGAGAGGCCGCTGGGCGCCGGGCCCTTGAAGCCGTTGTGGCGCCAGACGGACGAGATCGGCTTGCCCTCCGCATCGACGGTGATCTCGAACGCGTGGAGCTTGCCCGCATCGGCCATCTTGATGCGCACGAATTCGTCCGCCTGCGCCTTCGCGTCCAACGCGACATCGCTCACGATCACTTCGACGTCGTTGACGTTCTTGTCGAAGAAGCCCGGCACGGACCTCGCGTAGGCGAACGCGACCTTGGTGGTTTTGCCGTTCACCGTGAGCGTGCCCTCGGCCTTGCCGTCGGCAAGCGCGCCGGGCGTCGTGTCGGCTCTGACGCCGGTCGCCGACAGGGAGGTCGAAACGAGGCCTAAAGCCGCGACGGCCACGACGGCCCTGCGCGTAAATTTAATCATGGGCGAGGCTCCTAGGTTGGGAGTGTCCGAAGTTGCGACGAATATG
>JBEKFO010000160.1:0-8542 GCA_050013275.1 Roseiarcus sp.
GAGGCCGCCCTAGGCGCTCGCCAGCGCCGCGAGCGCGAGCACTTGCGGTTGCGTGAAGGCGGCAAACGCCCGCACCGTGGTCACCGCCAGCGCGTTTTGCGTCAGCGTGCCGGTCTTGTCGGCGCACAGCACGTCCATCGAGGCGGCTTCCTCGACAGCGGTGAGCCGCGTCGGCAAGACGCCGCGCCGGGCGAGCGCGCGCGCACCCAGCGCGCCCGCCAGGGTGAAGGTGGCCGGCAGCGCCACCGGGATCGCGGCGAGCATCGCGGTCAATACCAGCGCGACGATCTCGGCCGGCGGCAGACCGAGCGCCAAAGCGTAGGCCGCCTGCACGACGACGACCGCGCCGTTGAACAGCGCGAGATTGCGCACCACGCGCAGCACCGCCTCTTGCTCGGAACTCTCGGCGGCCGCGGTGCGCACCAGCTCGGCGGTCCGCCCGAATCGGGTGCGGGCGCCCGTCGCGGTGACTTCGGCGATCGCTTCGCCGCGCCGAATCAGCGCTCCGGCGTAGGTCTCCCGCCCGGGGCCGCCCTCGATCGGCAGCGATTCGCCGGTGAGCGTCGATTGGTCGATCAGGACTTCGCCGGCGATCACCCGCACGTCCGCGCCGACGACCCCGCCCAGCGACAATTTGACGATGTCGCCGGGAACCAGTTCGGCGGCGGGGATATTTTTCCACGCGCCGTCCCGCCGCGCCGAGGCGACGAGGGCGAGGCGCGATTTCAGCGCTCGCAGCGTCGCCTGAGCGCGGCTCTCCTGGAAGAACCCGATCAACGCGTTGAATGCGAGCAGCGCGGCGATCGCCGCCGCCTGCACCGTCTCACCGAGCGCGAGCTGCAGGACGACCGCCGCCTCCAGCATCCAGGGGACCGGGGCCCAGAACGCGCTCGCGATGCGCCGCAGGGTTGCCGGCGCGGCGTCGGGCGTCGCGTTGGGGCCGAGCGCGCTGAGGCGCTTTCGCGCCTCCTCGCTCGTCAGTCCGTCCGGCGAGGCGTTGGCGGCGGCGTTTGGCGCGATTTCGGGCATGGCGCTGGCGACGAACTTGGGTTGCTTGCCGAGGGCGTCGATCTTCGTAAAGCGATGAACCGGTTTGTCGAATCGACGCAATTCCACCGGGTCGACAAGTATCGTGACAAATTCTTTCGCACTGGCGCTTGCGAATCCAATAAAAAATCTCTATAAGCGGCCGATCGGGCTTCGGCCGAATGACTTGGCCTCGGCGCGATTCGCGTCAGACTGACGACCTTCTCCCAAAACTCGAATCTCGTCGACCGCGTTCGCGCGCGGTTTGTTTTCGCACATAACTCAAGGAATAGGTCCATGGCGCAAGGAACCGTCAAGTGGTTCAATGGGCAAAAAGGTTTCGGCTTCATTCAGCCGGACGACGGCAGCAAGGACGTCTTCGTCCACATCAGCGCGGTCGAACGCGCCGGTCTGAACGGCCTCAATGAGGGTCAGAAGGTCTCGTTCGAACTCGTCGCGGATCGTAGGACCGGCAAGTCCTCGGCCGACAATCTCAAGGCGCTCTGATCCCTTCCGAGGGATAGCGTCTTTTCTCCTTGACCGCGGATGAACCGGCTGGGAGACGCAATCACGGCTCGCGCCCGGGTGACCGGGAGCGGGTCGTTTTTGTTTTTGGGGCGTCGGCGCTTCGCTCAGTCCGCCTGCGCGCGCCCCGCTTCCCATCCGATGATCGCTTGCTTGCGCGCCAGGCCCCAGTGGTAGCCGGTCAGCGCGCCCGAGCGCCCGAGAACTCGATGACAGGGGACGACGAAGGAGATCGGGTTGCGCCCCACGGCCGCGCCGACCGCGCGCGCCGCCGTGGGCTTGCCGAGATGACGCGCGATGTCGGAGTAGGTGGTCGCGCGGCCAAGCGGCACCGCGAGCAGCGTCTCCCACACCCGCACTTCGAAGTCGGTGCCGATCATGACGATGCGCAACGGCGCTTCCGGGCGCCACAGCCTGGAATCGAACGCGCGCGCGGCGAGCGGCGCGGTCTCGGCCTCGTCCTCGACGAAGACGGCGCGCGGCCAGCGGCGCTGCATGTCGGCGAGCGCGGCGGCGCGATCGCCCTCGTCGACGAAGCCGAGGCCGGCGAGGCCCCGCGGCGCGGCGACGACGATCGCTTCGCCGAACGGCGAGGGGTGGAAGCCGTAGGCGAGACGCAGCCCTTCGCGGCGGTAGTCGCCCGGCGTCAACGCCTCGTGGGCGATGAAGAGATCGTGCAGCCGGCTCGGGCCGGAAAGGCCGACGTCGTAGGCGGCGTCGAGCACGCTCGCCGAATCGCGCAACAGTTCGCGCGCGCGCTCGATGGTGATCGCCTGCAGGAACGCCTTCGGCGTCAGCCCCGCCCAACGCTTGAAGACGTGCTGAAAGTGCGAGGGCGAGAGGCCGACGTGGTCGGCGATGGTCTCGATCGAGGGCTGGTCGCGCCAGCGCGTCGAAATGAATTCGATCGCCTTTCTCACCGTGGGATAGTCGGCGCCTGGGCTGACGGGAATGTTGGGCATGTCGAGCATGACGCTTGTCCGATGCTAATTCTTGCCCATTGTGCGCTTTCGCGCGCGCCGCGCCACCCGAAAACGACGGCGCAGCGCTTCACCTCGCGTCGACGACGGCGCTCCAGCCCCATTCGAGCAGCGGCGCCGCGTCCTTGGCGAACGCCTGGAGATCGTCGACCAGGTCCGGCGCCGCGAGGCGCGAATCGGCGATCGGGCGCGATGCGATGAACGACTTGTTGCGCAGCGCCGCGGCAATGAGCGGGTCGGCGACGTCCTCGAAGCCGCGCGGCGCGCGCTTCATCGCGTATTCGTCGGACAGCGCGAGGCCGCCCTTGGCGAGCTTGGCGGTCATCGCATGCCATGCCTTGGGCGCGCGCGCGATGGCGCCGCGCAATCGCGCGAGCTCGTCCGGCTCGGGCTGATAGAAGCCGGCGGCGCAGAAGCAGCCGTCGGCCGCGACGTGGATGTAGAAGAGGCCGGGGTCGTTCTTCGCCCCGCTGCGCGTCAACACCGCGCCGGCGTTGGTCTTGTACGGGCTCTTGTCCTTGGCGAAGCGGACGTCGCGGTTGATGCGGAACAGCGAGGCCTTGCGGTCCCCTTTCAGCGGCGTCCCCGCTTTGGCGAAGCGGGACGCGAGGTCCTCGACGAGATCGCCGAGCGGGCCCTTGATCTCGCCCTCGTAGATCGCGCGATTGGCCTCGAACCATTCCTTGGTCTGGTGGAAGCCGAGCGCCTTGAAGAACGGCTGCGCTTGCGGGCCGAAACCTTGGAAAGCCATGGGATCGCGGTCCTTCTCTCGTGCCGACGGCCGCGGTTCTACGCCGCGGCCGCCGGACGAGCAAACCTTCTTTCCGACGGCCGCCCTCGCGCCGCGTTCACGCCCTCGCCAATTTGAGCGAGGCCATCGCCTTCTGTTTGCGCGGGTGGGGAACGCCGCTCTCGACGTAGTGTTTCAGGTCCTCGAGCGTCCTTCGCATCATACCCGACATCTGCATTTTCATCATCGGGCTCATCAAGGCGCCGATCACGCCCTTGGTGACGATCTCGGCGTTGGAGACGACGCGGGTGCGGCCGCCTTGGTCGACGAGACGCCAGCGGTTGACGCCGCGCGCGACGAAGAACGGGAAGCCCTCCTTCACCTCGTAGCTCAACGTGCGCGCGGCGGGGTCGAATTCCACCAGCTTCTCGCGGATGCGTCCCATGCCCTGGATGTCGCAGGTCCTGGATTCGCTGACCTGCTCGCTGATCTTGGCTCCGTGGCCCTGGGTGTGGTTGAGCGCGCTCGCCCAGAGATAGGCGGAGCCGAACTGGGTCCCCACCACCTCCCAAACGGCGGCGGCGGGCTTGTCGATGACGATTTCGGTGACGATTTTCATCTGGCGAGTCCTTTTGTTTCCTGAGCCGGCGCTGCGCGCCCGGACCGCCAATATCGCCATTGCCAATCCGATTTATTAGGTGATAATCGAAAGAGATTTAATCACCTATCAGGTTATAATGGCCGCGCTCGACGACCTCATGGAATTGAAGACCTTCGCTCTCGTGGTCGAGGCGGGAAGCCTCGCCGCGGCGGCGCGGCTGCTTCAGGTCAGCGGCAACGCCGTCAGCCGCCGCATCATGCGCCTGGAGCGCAATCTCGGCGTCAAGGTGTTGCGCCGCTCGACGCGGGCGGTCTCGGTCACGGCGGAGGGGCGTGCTCTTTACGTGCGCGCGCGCCGCGCGCTCGACGAGCTCGACGCGGCGGCCGAGGAGGCGCGGGGCGGGCGCGAAGCGCTGCGTGGAACGCTGCGGGTCGCCGTGCCCGGCGCCGCCTGCACGCAAGGGGTGCTGCGCGGCTTCGCCGGCTTGCTCGCGGCCAATCCGGAGATCCGCCTGGAGATTCTGGTCACCAACTTCGCCGCCGATCCGATCGGCGGCGGTTTCGACGTCGCGCTGCACGTCGGCGAGCCCAAGGACAGCAGCCTGATCGCCCGGCGCCTGCTCACCATCTCGTGGTGCCTCGCCGCCGCCCCGAGCTATTTCGCCCATCGGCCGACGCCCAAGACCCCAGCCGATCTCTCCGGCCACGTCTGCCTGCGCATCGTCGCCAACCCGCCGCAGGACGAATGGCGCCTCGTCGACCGCAAGGGCGAAATCCACGTCGCGCACGTCGCCGGCAATTTCGAGGCCGACGACAGCCGCGTGCTCGGCGACGCCGCCTACGCCGGCCTCGGCATCGGCCTGCGCCCGGTTCGCGAGGTCGAAGCGGCGATCAAGGCGGGAACCCTGGTGCGCGTGCTGCCCGACTACTTGTTCGAGCCGCTCGAAATGTACGCGCTGACCCCCAAAGGCGCCGCCGGCCTCACCCGCGTCTCGAAATTCCTGGACTTGCTCGCCGCGGTGCTGCGCGAGGAGGTGTAGGGGAGCGGGCGGCGGCGTCGGTCGCCGACATTCCAGAGCGCATCGCTGTCACCTGGACGGCTGCGCCGTGAAATAGCGCGGCGCTTGATCGCGTCGCTCCATTTCCGCAAACCGATCGGTCCCGGCCGCGCGACAAAGGCGAAACAGTCGATCGACTCAATCAAACGCTGATTCGCCAAAAGGCCTTTGCTGGTGTCCGGTCGCGCCCGACCAGCGCGTTCCACGCGGCGACGGCTTCGGCGATCGCGGCGGCCTCGGCCTTGCCCGCCGCCGGGATCGCTGGGCCGAGTTGCCCGCAGACCGGGCAAACGACGCGGTAGACGATTTCGTCGCGCCCATACTCGTCGCGTCGGGTCGTTCGGCGCGCATCGGCTCGGGCGCCGCAAGTGCAGGGTTGCTGGTCCATCGTTTCAACCGGTTCGCGCGCGGCCGGGATCGCCGCGCGCCGCGACCCTATCGCAACGTCGCGCGCCGGCAAAGCGCCGCTAGGGATAGCGCTCGGCGAACGCCCCCATCGCGGCCGCCGCGGCCTGCGACTTTTCGTCCCCCTCGGGATCGTCGACCAAAGGGATCGCGTCGACGATGCGGCCGAGCGCGGCGCGCATTTCGTCGAAAGCCCGCTGCGCCGCCGCTTCGTGCGAGAGAAAGCGCGTGTGGAGCATCCAGCCGTAAACGCCGCAGGTGATCGCGAACGGGGCGTGACGACCATTGCGCTCCAGCGTGATGCGCGCGCCGTCGTCGTGCTCGTCATCGCGCATGATCACGCCCACTTCCGAGCCGAGTTGGCCGATCGTGCGCCCGTCGTCGAATGCGCGCCACGCCATGGGTCGCTCCAGTCGCCCGTCAAGCCGGCCTATTTCGGTCGCGCCAGCAGCACGGCGGCGAGGATGACCGAGCCGCCGAGGACCTGCTGCGCCGTCATCGTCCCGCCGACCAGCGCGAGCCAGCCGGCGCGATCGGGCGCGGCGCGTTCGAGTGCGGTGGAGGTCATTTCTTGCGGCGCGCTCCGGGGAATGGGCCGGCGTTGGACATGACGCGCCGGCGGCGGACAAAACGCACGGCAGGGCGCCGCTGGCAAGTCGAGCGGGCGAGACGCGGCGACCGGCGCGGGCCGAGGACCGCGGCGTTGCGGCGACACTTCGCCATTCTTATCCCCGGTCCGCGATCGTCGTGAAGAAATCACGGGGTTGGGGGTCAACCGCAGCGGCGGCGCAACCCGGACTTGCAGTTCAGAACTTGTAGTTCAGGCCTGCGCGGGCAATCGCGCCCTCCACGCTGAAG
The DNA here is from genome assembly GCA_050013275.1 of Roseiarcus sp. Lineage (GTDB taxonomy): Bacteria > Pseudomonadota > Alphaproteobacteria > Rhizobiales > Beijerinckiaceae > Roseiarcus. Next base: position 6,183 of record JBEKFO010000160.1, read on the forward strand.
GTCTTGCCGCCGAGGAAGCCGGTGACGGCGGGCACAGGGCCCCCTGAAGTCGAGATCGAGCCGAGGTCATAAAACAGGCCCTCGGCCTTGACCGTCCAATTGTTGCTGATTGCATATTCGACGCCGCCGCCCGCCGTCCAGCCGGCCTTGGTGGCGGACGCGCTGGATGGATACTGAACTCCGGGGAAGATGGTGTTCTGGTCGACATTGACTCTGCCGTAGGCAAGGCCGCCCGTGCCGTAAAGGAGCAAGGTCGGCGTCACGAGAAAGCCAAGGCGGCCACGCGCGGTGCCGAGCCAAGAAAGCCTTTCGTCCGCGACAAAGTTGCTGTTGGCGGGGAGGCCGGCGACCGTGTTTACCGAACCTTTAAGGGCCGCGCCTTGGAAATCGGTCTCGAGGCCCAACACGATCTGGTTGGCTTGCCAGTTATAACCAGCTTGGGCGCCGGCTAAGAACCCGTTCGCGTTGGCATGCGCCCCAAGAACGTCGTTCGTGATGCAGCCGGCTCCGTTCAGCACTCCTCCCGGAGCGACGCAGAACGGCGATCCGTGATCATCGAGAGAAGCCCAACCGGCGTTCGCGCCGACATAGAACCCAGTCCAGGAGAAAGCAGGCGGAGGAACGAAGGTCGGCGCGCCTTTGGTGGTGGGCAGATCCGCCGCCAGCGCCGGACCGGCGAGCGCAGCGAAAGTCACCGCCGAGAGAAGAATCTTGCGCATCAGCGAAATCCCTTAACTGCGACCCAAAGGTCGATCGGTCGAATACTGAATGAGCAGAAAACCTACTAACCCGTGGGAAGCGTAAAATGCAACTTCGTTCGACCTGGTAGACGAGAATTTTCGTGTCTGTGGCAAAAACAACTCCATGCGCGCTTAACCCGTCAATGATCCGCATCGCTTCGCGACGATCGCGGGACGATCGCCCCCTCAACCTCGGCGCCGCAAGCCTGTGCCCGCAGCGCCGCGCTTGAGAGATGCGTCAATTGCCCATCTTGACGGTGCGGAAAGCGCGGCGGCAACCTCGCAGCGATCGAGATCGGGGCGCGCTCCCGGCGCGGCGTCCAAAAAAGGAGAATGAGCCGGCGTGGGCGCAATGCACAATTCCCTCGCGCCATGCGTAATCCGCAATAGCGCCGCCGCGACGGTGAAGCCGCCTCGTCGCCGGATGAGAGCATGATGCAATTTGATGGAATCGCCAGCGATGTCATTCCCGCGAAAGCGGGAATCCAGACTTGGCGGCCGATGCGTCTTCTCCCCGCTGGATTCCCGCTTTCGCGGGAATGACACGAGCAAGGGCGTCATCGGTTTCGTCTTGGAGCAACGCGCTCTGGTCGCGTCTCAGCCGAGGGGCGCCGTTTCCGCCCTTAGGAAATGGAGGGGTCGAAAATGAAGAATGGCATGCTCCTAGCGGCCGTTGTCGCCTTGCTGGCGGCGAGCCTCGGCGCGGCCGACGCGCAGGGGAAATTGGTGCAGTTCATGTTCATCAACCACACCAACATGCAATTGCACTTCTACGTCGACGAGGCCTACGAGTGCACGGCCAACGCCGGCATGGTCTGCTATTCCCGGCTCGGCCTCGGGCCGCACACGTTCAAGGCGGCGATGGGGACCAGCGTCGTCCAGCAGACCACCGGCACGCTCTACGCCAACGCCCAGAGCCCGGCGTGGACCGTTTGCCAAGGCCCGGGCGGCGCCTGCCCGTAGGGGCGGCGAGCCCGTCTTCACGGCGGCGGCGAAACGGTCACCACGGTCCGCGACGTCACGACCCGTCGGGTGTTCGCGAGAGTCCTCGACGTCGTCGACAGGGTTTCCATTCGCCGGGTCATGCCGTCGACGACGTCGAAGTCGGTTCGGTTCTCCTGCGAAATCGTCATGCGCTTGACCAGGGCGATCGCAGCGTCGGCGCCCGCGGGATCGGAGGGGCGCATGCGGCTGTACATTCCGACCAGCATCGCGCGCATCGATTCGGGATCGCTGACCTCGGTGAGCGTCAGATGGACCTCTCCCGTCGCTTCGTCCGCGGAAGCGATCGACAGGGTGGTGGTCTTGGCGATCTCAAAGCCGGGCCCAACCTGCGGGGTCGACGCGACCCGCCGCGCCTCGCCGATCTTCAGACCGGTGTTCTGGCCGATGGCGAGGGTGGGAAGCTCGTCGAGGGCGCTCGCCGCCGCGCTTGCCGGATCGAGGTTGGCGAAATCGGCGAACACGCTCGTCACGGCGGCTGCGACTCGCGGGTCGGTCGCCGTGGCGGCGAGCGCGTCCACCATCTTCTTTCGCGCCGCGATCGCTTCACTCAGGTTTTCGACCCGAAGCGGTTTGCCGGCGGCGTCCGTGACGACGACGTATCGGATTCCCTGCAGC
>JBEKFO010000161.1:0-8528 GCA_050013275.1 Roseiarcus sp.
CGGTCGAGGTCCATCGTCTCGTCGGGCGCCTGGCGCGGTTCGAACACCGCGGGCCAGCGGACCTCCTCGCAGACGCCGTCGGCGATCAACAGGGTTTCGCAAGGCTTGTTCGGCCGCCGCTCGTTTTCGCCGCCGTCGCCGCGAAACACCACGGTCCGCTTTTCTCGAAGCGCGATCGCGGCGTCGCGGTGGATCGCGACATAGCCGGGATGAAACACCGCTTGCAGCGAGGTCGGCGCGGCGAACGGGTTGAGCCCGCGCGCCAGCGTGTGGACGGGCGAGCGCAGCCCTAGGATCGGCCGCAGCTCCATCATCTCGGCGAGCTTCGGGCTCATGCGCGCAAGCGGCATGTAGGCGAAGCGATGGCGCCGCAAATGGCCCGCCGCCTCGTCGAAACCGCCGGCGATCGGGAAGCCGAGACGCTGCAACGTCTCTCCGGTCCACACGCGCCCTGCGGTGTGGCCGTCCAAGCCGTGCATGAATACGCTCCAGCCGCTGCGCGCGATCAGGATCGCGGCGAGTAGGAACCACGGCAACTGCCGCTTCTTGCCGGCATAGGAGGGCCAATCGAGATCGACATGCGGCGCGCCCGAGAGCTTGGGAAACGACGCGCGCGCGGCGCGGATGAAGCCGGCGATCTCCGCGCCGCTCTCCTCCTTCACGCGCAGCAGCATCAGGAACGCGCCGATCTGTTCGGGTCGGGTCTCCCCCGCCAGGATCATGCGCATCGCCTCTTCCGCCTCCTCGATCGTCAACGACCGGGTCAAGGTCTTGCCGCGTCCGAGAATGTTGACGAAGCGCGCGAAGGGGTGCGGAGTCTCTTGCATGGCGGGAAGTCCTCGGATCGGCCGGACCGGCGCCGGCCGCGCGGTCGGCGCAACGCGCCGCGGAGGCGGCGCTGATGAGGCGCCTTTTCGCACAGGCGGACCGGGAGGAAAAGCGCCGTGCCGCTCCCCTGCCCCTCGCTCGATGCGCGAGGCCGGCGATCGCGGCGCTCAATGTCGGTTGATCGGCGACGCGACGGCGGGCTAGTTTCTCCGCTTCAAGGCCGCGACGTTGGCGCAGATCGAGAAGGCGAAGGCATGAAGGAACCCGCATTCGACGCCGACGCGCTGATCGACGCGACGCTGCCGCTCCTCGGCCTCGCCTTGAGCGAAGGCGCGCGCCCGATCGTCAAGCTGCACCTCGAGACCGCCGAGCGGCTGGCGCGCCTCGTGGTTGAATTCCCGCTCGACGACGACGAGGAGCCCGCGCCGGTGTTCGCGCCGTGACGGCGCCGCTGCACGCGCTCGGCGCCCAGGAATTGCGCGCCGCCCTCGTCGGCGGGACGGCGAGCGCGCGCGAGATCGTCGAGGCGGCGCTGGCGCGGATCGCCGACCTGAACCCGAGGCTCGGCGCCTTCACCGACGTCACGGCGGAGCGGGCGCTCGCCAAGGCCGCCGAGATCGACGCGCGGCGCGCGCGCGGCGAGACGCTGGGGCCGCTCGCCGGCGCGCCCTTCGCGGTCAAGAACCTCTACGACGTCGCGGGGCTGCCGACGCGCGCCGGCTCCAAGATCAACCGCGAGCGCGCCCCTGCATCCCGCGACGCCAGCCTCGTGCGCCGCCTGGAGGCGGCCGACGCGATCCTGATCGGCGCGCTCAACATGGGCGAGTACGCTTCCGACTTCACCGGCGAGAACGCGCACGACGGTCCCTCGCGCAATCCCCACGATCTCGCCCATATGACCGGCGGCTCGTCGGGCGGCTCGGCCGCTGCGGTCGCGGCCGGCCTCGTTCCGATCGCGCTGGGGTCGGACACCAACGGCTCGATCCGTGTGCCTGCCGCGCATTGCGGCGTCTTCGGCCTGAAGCCGACCTACGGGCGTCTTTCGCGCGCGGGGAGCTTCCCGTTCGCGGCCAGCCTGGACCACCTCGGCCCGTTCGCGCGCTCGGTCGCCGACCTCGCGGCGAGTTACGACGCGATGCAGGGCGCCGACACCGACGATCCCGCGCAAAGCGCGCGCCCGATCGAGCCGGTCGGGCCGTCGCTCGAAGGGGGGCTGAAGGGCCTTCGCGTCGCGCGGCTCGGCGGCTATTTCGCGCGCGGCGGCGAGCCGGCCGTGCACGGGGCGGCCGATCGCGTCGCCCGCGCGCTCGGCGCCGATCGAACGATCGAATTCCCCGAGGCCGAGAGAGCGCGCGCCGCGGCCTATCTCATCACCATGGTCGAAGGCGCGGCGCTGCACTTCGACCGGCTGCGCGAACGCGCGCAGGATTTCGACCCGGAGGTGCGCGATCGCCTGATCGCCGGCGCGATGCTGCCGGGGGCCTGGGTCGTCAAGGCGCAGAAGTTGCGCCGCTGGGTTCGCGAGCGCGTGCGCGAAATGTTTCGCGACGTCGATGTCGTGCTGGCGCCGGCGACGCCGTGCCGCGCGCCGCGGATCGGCCAGAAGACCTTCCTGCTCGACGGCCGCGAAACGCTGGTGCGCGCGCACATGGGCGTGTTCACTCAGCCGATCTCCTTCATCGGCCTGCCGGTCTGCGCGGTTCCCTTGTGGAGCGAGGGCGAGCGCCTGCCGATCGGGGTGCAGGTCATCGCCGCGCCGTGGCGCGAAGATCTCGTCCTACGCGTCGCGCGCGCCTTGGAGCGCGAAGGCGTCGCGCGCGCGCCGATCGGCATGGCGACTTGAAGGCGCGCGCGGGCGGGAGACGCCGTCAGGCGTCAATTCATCGAATGGGCGCAAGCAGATTTCAGCCGGCCCTGGGCTTGATCGCAAGACGACGAATATCGGCGCCAATTTCGTCAACCAGCGCGTAACGCCGCCGCCACGGAGAGCGCTTGTGCAGCGGCACCTCTTCGACCGAACGCCGATGGCGCGCGCCGGGCAACAGGAAGAAGTCGCCGGCGATCGGCTCGCCGCCAAGCTCGCGCCAAAAGGCGTCGTAATCGGCGCACCAGTCAGGTTCCAAATGCCTCGTGGGCTGGTGCACGTGGCCGGCGTTCGAGATCGCCTTGATGTTCGCCGCGCCGAGCGCCTCGCGCAACCCATAGGCGGCGTGGATCAGCAAGTCCTTCGGGCGCAAGCCCCAGAGGTCTTTGGTCGCCTTGACGGTGACGGCTTTGCTGTCGGCGCCACGGCAACCTTGCAGCCCCCCGATCCAAAGGTCCGGCGTCTCGCCAGGCCGGAGAGCGCCGAGCACGACGGTGAGGCTGGCCACGCGCTTGTTCCCGTCCAATCGCACAAGGACGACTATAAGCTCGCCTTCGCGGCAGTTTCCTTCGGCGCGCTCTAGGCAAAGGCGATAGCGCGCGCCGGGCCGCCCTGCGATCTCCGCCGCGACGACAACCTTGCCGCGAAAAATTGCGCTGACGAACCGCGGGCCGAGCGCGGCGAGGATCCGTTCAAAGTGCATCGTGAGAAGGTTGATCGTCGCCGTCTGTGGCAGCGAATGATGAAGGAAAGACTGGCCGGCCTTCTTCGCCAGGCGATAGGGAACCGTTTCAACGCCGGCGCGGACGCGCGTGCGCTCCAACGCGTTCAGCCAACGCGACGCGGCGATGGGCGATCGAGCGACCCACCAAGCTAACCGAACGGCTCTCTTCGACTCGCCGCTGGCGATTTCCGAGGAAATCAACTGGCGTATCAGCTTCCACGCATCAGGCGGCCTGACGCTGGCAGCGGCGTCCGCCGATTCCTTTTCGGACAGGAATTGCGGCAACAGGTAATCGGCACTCTTCAACGCAACCACCCGAGCCGGCGCAATCCGGCTTGAGAAGCCGGGTTGCTGCTAAAAGGGAATTACCCGCAAAGGTTGTATTAAATCCACTGACAACAAGCAGATTATCACAATGACGTGATCGATCCGACGCTGTCAATTCCCCCTCGATGGGGAGCGTCCGCTCGGTGCGCGGCTCCGGCGCCGATTGCGAGCGGTTTCTCCAAGATCGCCTGGACCTCGATGCATGCCCAGGGCATGAGCGCGCCGAGGCTGCGATTGAACCGCCACCACCAGCGGTAATTTTCCAGGGGGCGCAGCGGCCCACCGGAGATGATGCGGAAGCCGCGTATCTCGATCAGCTCGAGCTGCGAATGGCGGCGTAACGCGCGCAGAAAGGAGCGCTGCGAGAACGACTGAATATGGCTCCAATGCTTCTGCGGATCCAGAACGAGAGAGGCCTGGACCCAGGCGTTGCGCACGAAGGCGAACAGCGGAAGGAAGATCGGCACGCCGACGCACACTTTCCCGCCGGGCTTGGCGATGCGCTCGAGCGTGGCGATCGCGACGTCTACTCGCGACAGATGCTCCAGCACCTGTTCGCAGACGACGACGTCGAACGCGTTCGAAGGCGTCTTGGGGTTACCCGCCGTCAAGTCGTCCATCGTGTAGGAGGCGTAACGCTCCACCCGATAGACCGGTTCGCTCTTGATGTCGGTCGCGGCGATTTCGATGGCGGCGCAATGCGGCCGCGGCTCGAGGTGGCGAAACAAAATGCCCGAGCTGCATCCCACGTCGATCACCTCGAGCTTGCGGCCCCTGGCCGCGGCTTCGGCCGCCCAGGCGTCGATGGCGGCGCCGAGCGCGTCGTAGCGCGCCTCGCGCAGGCTGTAATGCTCGCGCCGGCGCGGATCGACGCCATAGGCGTGGTTCGCTTTTGGAAATTCAAGACGCAAGGGAAACGGAATCTCGGCATACGTCACGGCGCTGTTCCTCCGACCAGCAAACGTAAACTGCGCGCGGGCGCAGCCAAAAGAGATCGTCTAAACAGCTGATCGAATTTCCGCGCCGACATTGCGGCGCGCGAATTACGCTTCCGCAACGATTTTGCTCTTGACCCGGCGATTTTCGGGCGCAACGACCTCGTCGAACAAATCGCCGCAGCCCGCGCTGCGCCCTTGCTCCGCGCCCCGTTCGCGCGCAAGTTCCCGGAGCGCCCGCTCAACCGCGAGACCCGACTTATGAATCGACGCGATTTTCTCTTCGCCGCCGCCGCGACGGTGAGTGGTGTTGCATTTGGCGCGCCCGCCCGCGCCAGCGTCTCCACGCCTTTCGACTGGGACCTTTGGCCGCCGATGACGGGCCGCGACGCCTTCGTCGCCTGGATGAAGGAGAAGCGCGGCGAGGACCCGGGATTCTTGGGCCAGCGCTGGGATCGCTATTTGCAATTGATCGCGCATAACGACGTCTGGGACGATGCCGACAAACGCGCCTTCCTGATGACGCCGCGCGAGGAATTCGTCACCGCGGAGAATCTTTCCCGCGCTTACGAATGGCACCATCTCAACATCGGCTTCGGCGTCACCATCACCGGGCCGCACACCGTCGCCCGCATGACCAACACGCTCGCCGTCAAGCGCGGCGACAAGGTTCTGGAGATCGGCACCGGCTCGGGCTACCAGTCGGCGTATTTGAGCTATCTCACCGACCGGCTGTGGTCGATCGAGATCATCCCGGCGCTGGCGCAGCGCACGCGCGCGCTCTACGATTCGCTGATCGCGCGCGGCTACGGCGAATATCGCGCCATTCAGACCAAGAACGCCGACGGCTATTACGGCTGGGCGGAGGCGGCGCCGTTCGACAAGATCATCGTCACCTGCGGCATCGACCACATCCCGCCGCCGCTGCTGCAACAGCTCGTCCCCGGAGGAATCATGGTCATTCCGGTCGGACCGCCCGGCGCGCAGCATGTGATCAAGGCGGTCAAGACGCAGGCCCCCGACGGAACGTTCGCGGTCACGCGCTCCGACATCTACGGCGGCGCGATCATCCCGTTCGTGCCGTTCACCGGCGGGCACCAGAGCTGACGAGGAAACGCCTCCGCCGCGTCGCCCGTCGAAAGACGGGCGTTCTTGCGAAAGCCACATGCGGGAGAAGCTGGCGCGAAGCGCCGGATGAGGGTCGCAGGGCTCCGACGAAAACCCTCACCCCAACCCCTCTCCCGCAAGCAGGAGAGGAGCTTCTTGTCAGACCGCCTTGCCGATCAGTGCGCCGATCCCCGCCGTCACCGCCATCGCCAGCGCGCCCCAGAACGCTACACGCAGCGTCGGCTTGGCGATCTTCGCGCCGCCCATCCAGGCGCCGAGCGCGCCGAGCGCGGCCAGAAACGCCAGGGCGGCGAGAGAAACCGCCCCGACCGTCGCTTCGCGCGAGGCCAGGAACGCGGCGAGCGTCGGCATCGCCGCGCCCGTGGAAAAGCTGACCGCCGAAGCGAAGGCCGCCAGAATTGGATTCGCGCCCCTCGCGTCGGAAAGGCCGAGTTCGTCGCGCGCGTGCGCGCTCAGCGCGTCGGTGGCCATCAACTGCTCGGCGACCTGGCGCGCCAACGCGGGCGCCAGCCCACGCCGTTCATAGATCGCCGTCAGCTCCATCATTTCGTCTTCCGGCGCGTCCTGCAGCGCCCGGCGCTCGCGTTCGAGATCGGCCGCCTCGGAATCGGCCTGCGAGCTGACCGAAACATATTCGCCCGCCGCCATCGCCATCGCGCCCGCGGCCCAGCCCGCCACCGCCGCGGTGAGGATTTCGCCGCGCGCCGCGCCGACGGCGGCGACGCCGACGACCAGGCTCGCCGTCGAAATGATGCCGTCGTTGGCGCCGAGCACCGCCGCGCGCAGCCAGCCGGCGCGGTTGACAAAATGGGAGTTGGGCGGCGGCATCGAGAAAGCTCGCTTCGAGTGGGGAGGCGGGGCCACGCCGATATCACGCGAGCGTGACGAATGAAACGTCGCCGGCGAGCTCGCCGAGCAGCTTCGCGTCCCTTGCCCAGCCCCGATCGCGCCCGAGGCGTTATGACGCTCTTGCGGAAACCATATTTCCGGCCATTATTGTTCGTAATATTCACGGCGCCGTGTGTGTCCGGATGTCCGTTGCGTAAATCGGAGCGTGTCCATGTCGATCGGCAAGTTCCTTTACTTCGGCGATTTCGTCGCGATCCCTGTAGCCGTTCTGTTGTTCGCCGGCCTTACCCTCGCCAGTCGCGGCGCCGATGCGGCGCCGACTTGGGGCCTGAGCCTGGGTGTCGGAATCTTCGCCTGGACGCTGGTCGAGTATCTCGTTCACCGTTTTGTCTACCATGGCGCGCCGATTCTGACGGCGCTGCACGACGCGCATCACCGCGATCCCGCCGCCCTCATCGGCGTCCCCTCCTTCTTGTCCAGCGGGCTGATCGTCGCCGTCTGCTATCTGCCGTTGCACGGCTTCGAGCCGGTGTTCGCCAGCGGTTTCACCAGCGGAATGCTGATCGGCTACGCTGGTTATATGTTCGTGCACCATGCGACGCATCATTTCCCAATCCAACCCGGCGATTGGCTCTACGAAGCGCGCGTGAGACACATGGCGCATCACTATCACGACCACGCCAATTTCGGCGTCAGCGTCGGATTGTGGGATCGCATGTTCGGCACGGGCGGCACGCGGCGTGGCCGAATGGCGAAGGCTTGAAGCGAGTCGTGGCCGGCCTTTGAGCCGGGGCAATTTCGCGGCGCCGGCAAGAGCCGCCCCTCGGCGCCGGAAAGCCGTTGTGCATGAAGCGATTGCCGGCCGAGCGGTTTCCGGTGTAACTCTAAAATTTCGCGGCGGCGGATTGGCCCGGCGGCGCGCCAGAGGATGGTCGTGACGCAATCGAAGACGCCGCTGCTCGATCGGGTTCGAACGCCGGCCGACCTGCGCAAGCTGCCGGTCGGCGATCTCAGGCGGCTAGCCGACGAATTGCGCGAGGAGACGATCAGCGCGGTCTCGGTGACCGGCGGGCATCTTGGCGCCGGTCTCGGCGTCGTCGAGCTCACGGTGGCCCTGCACTACGTTTTCGACACGCCGCGCGACCGGCTGATCTGGGACGTCGGGCACCAGGCCTATCCTCACAAAATATTCACCGGCCGGCGCGATCGCATCCGCACGCTGCGCCAGGGCGGCGGCTTGTCGGGCTTCACCAAGCGCGCCGAGAGCGAATACGACCCGTTCGGCGCCGCCCATTCCTCGACCTCGATTTCGGCCGGCCTCGGCATGGCGATGGCGCGCGATCTCTCGAAACGCGACAACGCCGTCATCGCGGTGATCGGCGACGGCGCGATGTCGGCCGGCATGGCCTACGAGGCGATGAACAACGCCGGCGCCTTGCATTCGCGCCTGATCGTCATTCTCAACGACAACGATATGTCGATCGCGCCGCCGACCGGCGCCATGTCCGCCTATCTCGCGCGCCTGGTCTCGAGCCATACCTATCGCTCGCTGCGCGACGCCGCCAAGCAGCTGGCGCGCCGCCTGCCGAAATTTTTCTATGACAAGGCCAAGCGCACCGAGGAATTCGGCCGCGGCTTTTGGACCGGCGGCACTTTGTTCGAGGAACTCGGCTTTTTCTATGTCGGGCCGATCGACGGCCACAATCTCGACCACCTGCTGCCGATCCTGCAAAACGTGCGCGACATGCCGGACGGGCCGGTGCTGGTCCACGTCGTCACCAAGAAGGGCAAGGGCTATCCGCCCGCCGAGGCCGCCGACGACAAATACCACGGCGTCACCGCGTTCGACGTCGTCACCGGCGCGCAGGCCAAG
>JBEKFO010000162.1:0-8447 GCA_050013275.1 Roseiarcus sp.
GCCAATCTTTTTGCGTCATGACGGCTCCTTATTGCTCGGGTGCGTTGAGGCGAGGTCTTTGGCGGGACGTTCGTCGTCCCTCAGCCAGATGTAGATCGCCGGGATCACCAGCAGGGTGAGCGCGGTCGAAGAGGCCAGGCCGAACACCAAGGAAATGGCGAGCCCCTGGAAGATGGGGTCGGCCAGGATGAACGCCGATCCGATCATCGCCGCCGCCGCGGTCAGCACGATCGGCTTGACGCGCGTCGCGCCCGCTTCGATCAGCGCTTCGCGCAACGGCGCGCCTTCCTCCCGCCGGCGACGAATGAAGTCGACCAGCAGGATCGAGTTGCGCACGATGATGCCGGCGAGCGCAATGAAGCCGATCATCGAGGTCGCGGTGAACGGCGCTCCGAGCCACCAGTGCCCGAGCATGATGCCGATCAGCGTCAGCGGCACCGGCGTTAGGATGACCAGCGGCAGTTTGAACGAGCCGAATTGGCCGACGACGAGCAGATAGATGCCGAGGATGGCGATCATGAAGGCCGCGCCCATGTCGCGGAAGGTGACGTAGGTGACCTCCCATTCGCCGTCCCACAGCAGGGTGCGCGCGGCGTCGTTTTCCGGCTGGCCGTGATACTTGATCGTGGGCGGTCCCTCGGCGCCCCAATCCATGTGGGCGATCTTGTCCTCGATCGCGAGCATGGCGTAGATCGGCGCTTCGAAGCGCCCGGCGACCTCCGCCGTCACCATTTCGGCGAAGCGGCCGTTGTGGCGGTAGATCGGATAGGAGCCGGGCTCCCGCGTCAGCTTGACCACGTCGCCGAGTTCGACGTTGGCGCCCTGGCGGATGGTGCCGCCCGCCGGCAGCGGCGTCGACAGCAGGCGCTCGTCGAGCGTGCGGTCGGAGCGCGGCAGCGCGACGGAAATGTCGATCGGCTTGAGGCCGTCGCCGCGTTGGGAAAAGCCGATCGGCGTCCCGCCGAGCAGCGCGCCGATGGTGTCGTAGACCGCTTGCTCGTCCACGCCGTGGAATTCCAAGGCTTCCTGGTCGATCGAGATGCGCAGCCGCTCGGCGGGCTTGGGGAACGTGTCGTCGACGTCGACCACGAAGTCGACCGCCTCGAACGCCTTGCGCACCTTGCCGGCGAGCTCGCGCCGGCTCGCCGCGTCGGGCCCGTAAACTTCCGCGAGCACGGTGGCGAGCACCGGCGGCCCGGGCGGCACCTCGACCACCTTGAGCGCTGAGCCGGCGGGAAGCTGCAGGTCGGCGAGGCGATGACGGATGTCGAGCGCGATCGCGTGGCTGGCGCGCGAGCGATCGCTCTTGTCGACGAGATTGATCGCGAGGTCCCCCTGTTGCGGGTTGTCGCGCAAATAGTAATGGCGCACCAGGCCATTGAAATTGAACGGCGCCGCCGTGCCCGTGTAGGCCTGGATCGAGGTCAGCTCGGGAAGGTCCTTCAGCCGCTCGGCCGCCGCCATCAGCGTGCGGTCGGTTTCCTCCAGGCTCGTTCCCTGCGGCAGGTCGAGCACGACCTGGATTTCCGATTTGTTGTCGAAGGGCAGCAGCTTGACGCGCACGTCTTTCGTCGCGAACAGCACGCACACCGCCGCCGTCGCCAGCCCGACAGCCACGAGGAAAATTTGCGAACGCCGGCGCCCTTGCAGCAGCGGGCGCGCCAGAGCGGTGTAAAATCGGCCGAGCGCGCCGATGTCGTGCGCGTGATCGGCGCCTTCGGCGTGGCGCCGGCCCGCCAGGCGCAGCAGCAACCACGGAGTCACCGTGACCGCGACGACGAAAGAAAAGAGCATCGCGATGGAGGCGTTGGCCGGAATGGGGCTCATGTAGGGGCCCATCAGGCCGCTCACGAACATCATCGGCAGCAGCGCGGCGACGATCGTCAGAGTCGCGATGATCGTCGGGTTGCCGACTTCGGCGACGGCCTCGACCGCAGTCTCGATGAGGCTGCGCGCCCCTCGCTTCGACCAATGCCTGGCGATGTTCTCGACCACGACGATCGCGTCGTCGACGAGAATGCCGATCGAGAAGATCAGCGCGAACAGGCTGACCCGATTGATGGTGTAGCCCATCAGCCAAGACGCGAACAACGTCAGCAGGATCGTGGTGGGAATGATGATCAGGACCACCACGCCTTCGCGCCAGCCGATGGCGAAGGTGATGAGGACGACGATCGACAGCGTCGCAAGGCCGAGGTGGAACAGGAGTTCGTTGGCCTTTTCGGTCGCGGTCGCGCCGTAGTTGCGCGTCACCGCGACGTCGACGCCGGGCGGTACGATCCGCCCCTTGACGATCTCCAGACGGCGCAGCACGTCGTCGGCGACCGAGACCGCGTTGGCCCCCTTGCGCTTGGCGATGGCGATGGTGAGCGCCGGCCGGCGCTGCAATTCGCCGTTTGAAAGTCGCGTCATCGTCCAGGCGCGATGTTCGGGCTCGGCGGCGCCGACGACGACGCTGGCGACGTCCTTGACGTAGACCGGGCGACCGTCGCGCGAGGTCAACAACAAGAGGCCGACATCCGGCACGCCTTGCAGCGTCTGGCCGGCCACCACGGGCAGGGAGCGGCCGTCGTCGCGCAACGCGCCGACGACGAACGAGCGGTTGGCGTTGGTCAGCTTGTCGATGAGCTGGCTCAGGGTGATGCCGTAGAGCGCGAGGCGCTCCGGATCGGGTTCGACCCGGATTTGGTTCGGGCTGCCGCCGACGATGTAGGTCCCGCCGACGTTGTCGACCTTGGCCAGCTCGTGCTGCAGCTCCTCGCCGACCTGGAAGAGGCCGTTGTCGGTCCACTGGCCGGCGTGGGCGGGATCGGCCGAAAGCGTGAGGTCGACGATCGCGACGTCGTTGATGCCGCGGCCGATGATCACCGGTTCCGGGATGCCCTTCGGCAGGTTGATGATGTTGGCGCGGATCTTCTCGTGGACGCGCAAAATTGCGGTGTCCTGATCGGTGCCGACCAGGAAGCGCGCGGTGACGAGAACGCTGTCGTCATAGGTCTGTGAATAGACGTGCTCGACGCCGTCGATGCCCTTGACGATGTCCTCGAGCGGGCGCGTGACCAGCTCCACCGCGTCGGCGGCCTTGTAGCCGTTGGTGGTGACCATGATGTCGACCATGGGCACGCTGATCTGCGGCTCTTCCTCGCGCGGCAGCGAAACGAGCGCGATCGCGCCAGCGGCGAGCGCCGCCAAGAGAAGCAGCGGCGTCAGCGGCGATTTGATGAAGCGGCGGGTCAGCGCCCCGGAAAGGCCGAGCTTCATGGTGCGACCAGCACGTCGCCGTCCGTCAGGCCGGACAGGATTTCGACGCCGTCGTCGCGCGGCTCGCCGGGCTGCACCACCAGTTCGGCGCCGTCCGCGGTCTTCACGTAATTGACGCCGGCGCGGCGAAAGACATAGGCGCTCGGAATGACGATGGCGCGGCGCGCCCCCGTGTTGACGTAGACGCGCGTGCGCTCGCCGACGAAATAGTCGCCGAGCCCGGTGACCTCGACGTCGGCGATCACCCGCCCGCCTTGGATTTCGGGATAGACGATGCGCACCTGGCCTTCGCGCCGCTTCTCGTCGGGTCCTTCGCCGAGGCCGCGCGATCCGATCAGGACCTTGTCGCCGGCGCGCATGAACTGGGCGTGCCGCTCCGGCAATTGCAGGCGCAGGATGTAGCGGTCCTCGGCAAGCGTCGCGATCGTCTCGCCCGGCAACACGACTTGGCCTTCGGACACGGGGACGGTGAGGACTCGCCCTGCGACCGGCGCGAGAACGGCGCCTTCGCTCATCTGCTGGGCGATGACGCCGCGGTCGCTGCGCATGGCCTCGAGAGTGCGCTGGGCGACGTCGAGCACGGTCTTGGCGGCGTCGACTTGAACCTGGGTGCTGACGCCGCGATGCTGCAGCTCCTCGACGCGGTCGTAGTCGGTCTTGGCCTTGTCGGCCTGCGAGGCCTGGGATTCGATGCGCGAATCGAGCGCCTGCATTTGAATGAGCAGCTTGGGGTCCGCGACCGTCGCCAGTTGCTCGCCTGCGGCGGCGCTATCGCCCTCTTTGACTTTCAGCGAAACGATGGTGCCGCCGATACGTGCGCGGGCGACGAGCTGATGGACCGGCTCGACGGTGGCGACGACCGCCTTTTGATCCTGAATCTCCGACGGATGCACGACGAAGCGCTCCGCGGCCGCAAAGCCTGGCGGCGTCGGCAAGAGCAGGGCGGCGAGGAAAACCAATCGGCGCATCGAAGAGTCCTTGAATGTGGCCTTGACACATATATGAGCATAACCTAATTTAGCAAGCATGAATTTAGAAGCGCTTGAATCGCAGGCTGGCGCCGCCGAGTCGCTGCTCAAGACCGTCGCCAATCGGCGCCGGCTGGTGATCCTGTGCGAGCTGCTCGGCGGCGAGAAATCGGTGTCGGCGTTGCGCGCCGCGATCGGATTGAGCCAGTCGGCGCTGTCGCAGCATCTGGCGCGGTTGCGGGTGGACGGAATCGTGACGACGCGCCGAGAGTCGCAGACGATCTACTACTCGCTCGCGAGCGACCGGGTGACCAAGCTGATCGATCTTCTCTACGAGCTTTATTGCGCGCCCGACTGCGGCGTGAAGCCACAGGCGAATCCATGAGGAAGGAAGCGATATGACGATCGATCGGGTGGTTATGGCGTTTGCGGGAACGGTGATCCTCGTCAGCCTGGCGCTGGCGCAGTTGCACAGTCTCTACTGGCTATTGCTGACCGCGTTCGTCGGGCTTAACCTTCTGCAGGCTTCGATGACGGGATTCTGTCCGCTGGCCGCCGTGCTGAAGCGGATCGGGGTGAAGCCCGGTCAGGCGTTTTCCTGACGGTTCAGCCGGCGGACCGGCGAACGGCGCGCGCTAGCGCCGTCGCTGGAAAGCGGAGATTTTCCATGAATGACTATTTCGCGCGAGTCGTCGAAGCCGGCTTTGACGACGCGCTCGTCAGGGTTGTCGAAGCGCTCAAGGGGGAAGGCTTCGGCGTTCTTACTGAAATCGACGTTTCCGGCACGTTGAAGGAGAAGCTGGGGGTCGATTTTCGTAAGTATCGCGTCCTCGGCGCATGCAATCCGGGGCTCGCCCACCAGGCGCTGAAGGCGGAAAGCAAGATCGGCATGATGCTTCCCTGCAACGTCGTCGTTCAGGAGACCGACGGCGGCAAGACGGAGGTCGCGGCGATCGACCCGCGCGCGGCGATGGAGTGGGTCGGCAACCCGGCGCTTGCCGAGATCGCCGATCAGGTCGCGCAAAAGCTTCGGCGCGTCGTGGAAACCGTCTAGCCGGACGAGGCTGCGATCTGCGGCGAAATGTCGCACATTACGCGGTAGGACCGTAAATTCCAGCCCCGGCGGCGTTGGCCGACCGGCCCCACGCTCGCATGCGGCGAAGTGCGCCGATCGACAATGCGGTTGACGCTCGCGGCCGTAAGGGCAGCACTTTGCAGCGATTTTCGCGCAGGCGTCGTGGTTGACGGCATGCATATACGTTGCGCACGTGTTATTATATTCAGAGCGTGCGTCGAGCCTGTATATTACAAATATCTAATTGACGTCCTCCGCCACACCGGTGAACATGCGACAAATGAGCGCGCGAACGGTGACGTTTCGCCGCCGGATCAAGGGGAGGACAATGCAGGGCTTGTTCATCGTCTGCCTGAGCGGGTCTCGGGAACGGTTACAGTTTGCGGCGATGACGGCGTCGGTGGCGGCGGTATGCGGACGCCCGGTGACGGTCTTTCTGTCGATGAACGCGTTCCCCTTGTTCGTCGAGGGAGCGCCCGCGGCGGCGTCCGAGGGGCCGTTCGGCTCGCTGATGGAAGGCAAGAATGTGCCTCCGTTCCAGCAGATTTTCCAACAGGCGGTCGAACTCGGCGACGCTAAGATCTACGCCTGTTCCATGGCGATGGACGTCGCGGGCGTCCGCGAAGACCAACTGGCGGGCGATATCGCCGGCGCCATGGGCCTCACCAAGTTCCTGAGCGAGGCCGAGAGCGGCCAGCTCGTCGTTTTCTAAGAATCGAGAGAAAGGGAATCGTCGCATGGATGCGAACAGAGTCGTCGACGCGCGGGGCAGCTTCTGCCCAGGACCGCTGATGGAGCTCATAGCCGCGATGAAAATGTCGAAGGTCGGCGAGACCGTCGAGCTCTTGTCGTCCGACAAAGGATCGGCTCAAGACGTTCCGGAGTGGATCAACAAGGTCGGCCACCAGATGCTCGGCACGAGCCAGGACGACGGCGGCGTCTGGCACATTCAAGTGCGCAAAATGAAATAAGCGCACGAATCAAGTTTTTTCGAGGAAACGCATATCAACGGGAGGTTTGGTCATGAGAGTTCTCGTCGTCGGCGGCGGAATGGGAGGCACCATTTTCGCCAACAATCTTGCGCGCAGAGTCCATAGCGAACTGAAATCCGGCAAAGTCTCGATCACGATGCTTTCCGCCTCGGACCGGCACATGTACCAGCCGGGGCTGCTCTATGTCGCGATGGGGCGCATGACTCCCGACGAACTGTACCGCGAACAGGCGAGCCTGCTCGAGCCCGGCATTTCGTTCCACGTCGATCCGGTCGAAACGTTCAATCTCAAGGCCAATCACGTCGTCACCAAGAGCGGCAAGACCCACGAGTACGACCTGATCGTCATATCCACGGGATCGCGCGCGATGCCGGAGCTCATTCCCGGCCTCGCCGAGAACTCCATCAATTGCTACACCGAGGCG
This sequence comes from Roseiarcus sp., assembly GCA_050013275.1. Lineage (GTDB taxonomy): Bacteria > Pseudomonadota > Alphaproteobacteria > Rhizobiales > Beijerinckiaceae > Roseiarcus. The sequence continues at coordinate 6,721 of JBEKFO010000162.1, forward strand.
AGCTCGCTGACGTTCTTCGAAAAGCTGAGCGCGTTCAAGGGCGGACGCATTCTGATCACCGTCGGGCTGCCGCACAAGTGCCCGATGATCCCGCTCGAGATCACCTTGACGATGCATGACTTCCTCGCCGATCGCGGCCTGCTCGACAAGACCGAGTTCTATTACACCTATCCGATCGGTCGTCTGCACAGCCTCGAGAACGTGGGCAAGTGGGCGGCGGGCGAATTCGCGCGGCTTGGGATCAAGACCGAGACCCTCTTCAATCTGAAGGAAGTCGACGGCAAGAACGCAAGGGTGCGTTCCGAGGAGGGCTCGGACCTTCCCTACGATCTCCTGGTCGCCATTCCCCCGCACAAGGGCATGGAAGTGATCGAGAAGAATGGGCTCGGCCAGAACGGCTGGATCCCGACAAACCGCAATTCGCTGCACATGGACGGCGAGCAGGGCGCCAACGTCATCGTGCTCGGCGACACCACCAACATCCCGATCAGCAAGGCGGGGTCGACCGCCCACTTCGAGGCCGACGCGGCGGCCGAGAACGTCGCGGCGGTCATCAAGATCGGCCGCCCGGTGCGCTCCTACGACGGCAAGGTGTTCTGCTTCATCGAGGCGGGCAAGGACCGCGCCACCTACGCGATGTTCACCTACACCCAGCCGCCGCAGCCCAAGGCGCCCAACGCCGCGGTGCACGCGTTCAAGATGGCCTACAACAAGCTCTATTGGGCGTCGGCCCGCGGAATCCTGTGAGGGAGGGCCCCATGGCGCAGACCCAGCAAGCCCCGCCGCCGTTCGAAAGCGCGCTCGTGACTCTGGTCGAGAACGGCGATCTCGACCGGATCGTCGCTCTCGCGCGCGTCGTCGGCAGCGCGCAGGACGCCCTCAACGACGATATGGTCGGCCGCGTCGCCGGCCTCGCCGCGGACGGGCTCGATCTGCTCGACCGCGTCAACCGCAGCGGCTTGGCGCGCGCCTTGCCGGCGATCGCCTCCCTGGTGGAGAATGGCGATCTCGACCGAATCGTCGCTCTGGCGCGCGTCGTCGGCAGCGCGCAGGACGCCCTTAACGACGAGATGGTCGGCCGCGTCGCCGGGCTCGCCTCGGACGGCCTCGAACTGCTCGACCGCGTCAACCGCAGCGGCGTGTCGCGCGCCTTGCCGGCGATTACGGCGTTGGTGGAGAACGGCGACCTCGAGCGGATCGTCGCTCTGGCGCGCGTCGTCGGCAGCGCTCAGGACGCCCTGTCGGACGATATGGTCACTCGGCTCGCCGGCCTGGCGACCGACGCCATCGCGATTCTCGATCGCGCGACGCGCAACGGGTTGGCCGATCGTTTGATGACGATGGCCAGTCACGTCGAGACGTCCGGCATCGTGCCGCAACTGCTCGCCGCGGTCGATCAGGCCGGCAAGGACGTAGCTGCAGCGCCGCGGCCGCAGGGCGGGCTCACGGGGCTTTGGACGCTGATGAAGCAGCAATCGATGCAGGAAGGGTTGCAGTACGCAATGGCCATCCTGAACGCGCTGCGGCGGACGCGGGTGAAGTCGGGCTGAAACGCCGTGGCGCGACGCATCTTCGACGAAACAGACGCCGCGCCTTTTCGGCGCGGCGTACTTCGCTGAGCCGCAGGGCTTGGCCCGGGGCGTTGCGCCCGCTCGAGCCCTCGCGCTCGCGCGCGCAAGACCTCGCGATCCGATCGCGGATCATCGCCGGCGACGCTCGGCCGATTT
>JBEKFO010000163.1:0-8440 GCA_050013275.1 Roseiarcus sp.
GTGATCGGATCAGCGAACGCGGGAAGGGAAATAATGGTCGATGACGCGAGAGCGATTAGAGCAGTGGTTATTTTCACAGGACTCTCCCTAGACGTGGACTATCCGAAACTACCCGGTCGCTGGTTGGCCGTATTGGACAATTTTGGCATATTCTTGAGTGTTCGTCGCTGATAGAAGCATAGCTGGTTTCTTGAGCAAACCGGTCGGAAGTGGCGCAAGATCATGCATTATCGCCTGGCATCATCGCATTCCGGTTTGGACGAGACGGTGGTCCGTCCGATGACGGAAGCGGATTTGTCCGCCGCGCATCAATTGTCCATCGAGGTCGGCTGGCCGCATCGACCGCAAGACTGGCGGTTCATTTTCGACATCGGTTCGGGATTCGTGGTCTGCGATCCCATCGGGCGAGTCGTGGGGTCGGCCATGTGGTGGCCCTTCGGCGACGAGGCGGCCGCAGTCGGCATGGTCATCGTCTCCCCTCGTCTGCAAGCCCAAGGAACCGGCGGGCGCCTGATGGAAGCGGTGTTCGCCGAAACCAAGGCGCGCGGGTTGCGCCTCAACTCGACCCGTGAGGGCTATCCGCTTTACCGCTCCCTTGGGTTCAAGCCGGTGGGGCGCATTTTTCAGCGCCAGGGGCTGGCGCGCCCGACCGAGGAGGCTATTCCATCCGCTTCTGGCGTGATCCGCGCCATGAAAGATGCCGACTGGCCGGTGTTGGCGCAGCTCGACAAGCAGACCCTCGGCCTCGATCGCCGTTGCGTATTTGAGCGCCTGCGGGAAAACTCTACGGGCATTGTCGTTGAACAAAACGATCGGCCGGTCGGCTTCTCGCTTTGCCGCCCCTTCGGTCGCGGGCACTCGATCGGCCCGGTCGTCGCAACAGACGATGCGATGGCTATCGCCCTATGCCGCCCGCACGTCGATCGCCGTATCGGCCGCTTCCTGCGCCTCGACACCGCGCGCGAACAAGGCGACTTCATCCGCTTCCTCGATCGAGCCGGGCTGCCGATTTACGACACTGTGACGACCATGACGCTCGGGCCCGCGCCGGTCGCTTCTCATCCCGCGCAAGCCTACGCCTGCGTCAACCAGGCCCTTGGCTAATTCCGTTACGGCTCGAACAGCACTTCCAACGGATATTCGGTTTTGCGGATTGGGGACTTGATGACGATATAGCTGAAGTACTTGGCGATGCCGACGTTGCTCTCCAGCAACCCCTCGACCACCGACTGATAATGGGTCAAGCCACGGGTCACGAATTTGACGAGGTAGTCGTAGCCGCCGCTGACCAGATGACACTCCATCACCTCGTCGAGCCGGCGCAGCGCCGCCTCGAACCGCAGGAAGTACTCCACCGTATGATCGGTCAGGGTGAATTCGGTGAACACGGTGATGGTCTCGCCGAGCTTTTGCAGGGCGATCACCGCGCCGTAGCTCGAGAGGTAACCCGCCTTTTCCAGGCGCTTCACCCGATGCAAACACGGGCTCGGCGACAAGCCGACGACTTCGGCGAGGTGGACGTTGCTGATTCGACCGTCTTTTTGCAGTTGGACCAAGATCTTCATGTCGATGCGGTCAAGACGCATGCCGGACGGTCCTATGCTCCAGCTTTCGTTCGATAGCGAACTTGCGGGGCAGACCTGACGGTTTGTCCCGCGGTTTCTATAACACGGATTTGGCGATGGCATCGCTCGAGCCTTTCCCCTGAAGCGGCGACCCCTCGAGCCATCAGCGGAGTTGGGCGCGAACCTCGGGAAGTTCGAGCATGTCGTCGAGCGTGCTGCGCACTCGGTCCACGATGAGATCGATGTCCTCGGTCGAGCAGCACAGCGCCGGCGCCAGGCCAATAATGTCGTCGGCGAAAGCACGGAAAATCACGCCGTTCTGATAACCGCGGGCGAACAGCCGGTCGGCGAGCTTGAGTTCGCGCGGGAAGCGCTCCCGCGTGGCCTTGTCGGCGACAATCTCGACGCCCGCCAGCAGGCCGCGGAAGCGCGCCTCGCCGACCAACGGATGCGACGACAGTTCGGCCAAACGCGTCTCCAGATGACGGCCCGCGACCTGACCCTGCGCCAGCATCCCGCCTTCGGTGTAGAGATCGATCACCGCCAACGCCACCGCTGCGCTGACGGGATGGCCGGAATAGGTGAAACCATGGCCAACCGGAGCGCCGGCGGGGGCGTTGTCGGCGATGGCCCGATACACCCGATCGCTCAGGGCCAGTGCGCCCATGGGCGCATAGCCGGAGGTCAGGCCCTTTGCCATGGTCATGAGGTCGGGCGTCACTCCTTCGGCTTGGCAAGCGAACAGCGGGCCAGTGCGGCCAAAACCGGTGATGACCTCGTCGGCTACGAACAGGATATCGAGTTCCCGCGCGGTTTCCCGCATCGCCTTCAACCAACCCTTCGGCGGGACGATGACCCCGCCCGAACCCTGCACGGGTTCACAGAAGAACGCCGCCACCCGATCGGCGCCCAGTTCCGCCACTTTCGCCCGCAATGCCGCCGTGCTGGCGGCGATGATCGCTGCGGGATCGTCGCCAACCGGATTGCGATAGGGATAGGGCGAAGGAATGTAATGCTGCTCCGCCGTCGGCAGATCAAAATTTGCATGAAAGACCGGCAGGGCCGTGACCCCCGCCCCTAGCGAGGTCGAACCGTGATAGCCGCATTCGAGGGAAATGACGTGCTTCTTCGCCGGTCGCCCGGTGACGTTGTAATAGTAGCGGATAAGGCGCAGGGCCGTATCCACCGCGTCCGAGCCGCCGAGCGAAAAATAGATATGATCCAGATCGCCTGGCAGAAGCTCGGCCAGGCGCGCCGCCAGGCGGATCGCCGGTTCGCTGCCGAAGCCGAAATAGCCGGTGGCGTAGGGCAGTCGGCGCATCTGCGCCGCCGCCGCCTCGACGATGCTCTCCTGGCCATAACCGACATTGACGCACCACAATCCCGCAAAGCCGTCGACGAACTCGCGGCCGTCGATGTCGGTGACGCGCGCCCCACGACCGGATTGCATAATGGTGACGCCGCGCTTCTCGTGGCCAAGCCAGGACGCCACGGGGTGAACCCAGTGCTTGCGATCCAGCGCTTCAAGGGAATTGACGTTCATATTGCGCTTCCAGTTCAAAATGGCGGCATTTTATTCTGCGCGGTGAAATCGTGCTTTTTCACGCAAATCAACAGCTGTAGCGCTCGACTGCGGGTTGATTGGCCGTCGTGGACCAAACCTCGGCGCGGATGCGAGCAAGATATTGTCCGGGCGTTACGCCGCAGATTGTCTTGAAGTGCCGGTACAGATGACTCTGATCGAAAAACCCGGTTTCCATCGCCACGGTGGCCGACGGAACCCCTTCGCGAAGGAGTTCTTTAGCGTGTTGAACACGTCGGCGGCAGATGAAACGATGCGGCGTTTGCCCGACTTGCTCACGGAAAGCCGTCACAAATCGCCACACACACAGACCGGCGATTTCGGCGAGATCCTTCATCGGAATACTCTCGGTGAAGTTTGCCTCGATGTGCGCGAGCGCCAGGCGGATGCCGGGCGACATGGCCTTCCCGCTGGGTCCGGTTGGGGATGGGATAGGGTGGACGTGCATGACGCCGTATCCTTTCGCAGGCCGAGACCACGAAGGTGATCAAGTTTCGACATGTTCAGGTTATGAACGTCACGCCGACTTGTCGGATCGAATGCGTGGCTCCGGCGACAGGAAATGTCTTATTTGAGTTTGGAACAGCATAAACTGCTGCAACGCGGCCAAAGCCAAAAGGCGGGCGCCTCTCGCGCGCCGAGGTCTGCTCGCATGCGGCGGTGTCGCAATGGGGGCGCGGCGGAATCGCCTTAAGCGCCCTCCATACCAGCCGCGACATCGAATGCAGCCGCCGCGGCGACGACACATCGATACGCAACTCCCCCCGGATGGTCGCCGATCGCCGCTGTCGGCGTCGACGGATGCGGCGGCGCCTCGTTCTGGACGATCTCGAGGGTGCGTAGGCGGGTGCGTTGATTGCGCCGGCCGCCAATGAAAAGTCGTCCGTCCGGCGTGGGCGCCAGGAGAATCGCGCGCGCAAACGACAAATAGGCGTTTGGGTAGAGATAATGGCGGTGCGGACGGCATGGCCGAGAATCGCGCCCCCCGTCCCCGTCGTGATCAATATAAGCGCCGTGGACGAGCTGGATCGGCTCGCCCGTTTGGGCCCGAAGGTGCGCCCGCTTGGCGTCGATGGTTTCGCCGACAAGATGGATCGTCATCGGATTATCTCGCGTCTCAGATGCGAGACGTCGCCGTCATCGCGCTGTTTCACTGCCCTCCTTGTGATATTCGCCGCCGCCTTATGATCAGTCGATTCCGATCGCGATCTATTTGCTATGTGCTCCCAGTTGACGATTCGCGCCGATCGGCGTTCGCAACGCGCGCCGTCTTCTCTCCTCGAGGTGAAACAAGAGCCGTCCCTCGTCGGGCGACCGCTCAAACGCCGCCGCTGACTGAAAGTCCGATGAAATCGGCGAACGCTCGGGTGGCCCGCCCGAGCTTCTGGGCCTTGCGCCAGGCGAGACCGACATCCATCGTCGGTATCGGCGTCAGCAGATTGCGCTGTTCGATTCGCTGCCCCTCCAGGGACCACGGTCGATAGACCATGTCGGATAGGATCGTTACGCCGAGACCGTCCGCGACCATGCTGCGCACCGCCTCTACCGACGAGGTCGTGAAAATCACATTGGGATTGAGCCCACTCGGCTCCCAGTACCGCGACGCTGTCCGATTGGCTTCGTCAACCGAAAGCATGATGTATGGCGCGGCGGCGACGTCCGCGAGGTCGATGCTGTCCGCGTGAAGCAGCGGATGCTCCACCGGCAGCCACAGTCGCCGGCGCGAGCGGAACAGCGTTTCGGATGCGATGAGCTCGCGGTCCTGCAAGTTGGAAACCAGCATCACTGCGATGTCGAGCGAGCCGTCCTTCAACCCGTTCTCGATCGCTGCGCGAGGCAATTCGTTCAGTTCGATGCGGATATCCGGATAGTTTCGGGCGAAGCGCGTGTAATGGCGCGGCAGGAAGTACCCCGCGACGGTGTACGTCACGCCCACCCGCACGACGCCCTTGAGCGCCGTCGCCTCCGAGAGCGGCGCGCGGCGCGCGGCGCTCACCGCCGCCATCACGTTGCGCGCGTGGGTCGAGAATCGCGACCCCTCGACGGTAAGCTCCACGCCGGAGGGCAGACGGCGAAACAGCGGCACGCCGAGCTCCAGCTCGAGCTGCTGCAATGCGGCGGTCACCGTCGACTGCGAGACGTTCAGGCTGACCGCCGCCAGACTGACTTGGCCCGCCTCCGCGGTGGCGAGAAAATATCGGAATTGGCGAAGAGATAACGTCATTATCGTTCTTTTCGATATCGGTCTCCAGAATTTACAATTTTACAATAGCGTGACGATCACGCAACCTTTTCGCGTTGGAGGAAGCGGGAGGGCGCGTGACGACCATCAACTGCGATATGGGGGAGTCCTTCGGGCTGTACCATTTGGGCGATGACGCCGGCCTCATGCCGCACATCGACATCGCCAATGTCGCCTGCGGCTTCCATGCCTCCGACTTCAACCACATGCCGAGGACGGTCCGGCTCGCCAAGGCCCACGGCGTCGCCGTCGGCGCGCATCCTTCCCTGCCGGACCTGCAAGGCTTCGGCCGCCGCGAGATGAAGATCGGACGCCGGGAATTGGCGAATTGCCTCATCTACCAGATCGGCGCGCTGAAAGGGTTCCTCGACGCGGAGGGCATGACGCTCAACCACATCAAACCGCACGGCGCCCTGTACGGAATGGCGGCGCGGATCGAGGATGTGGCTCATGCGGTCTGCGACGCCGCCGACGTCTTCCAGACGCCGCTGCTCGGCATGCTCGGCTCGCTGCACGAAACGATTTACGCCGCTCGCGGCCATCGCTTCATTGCGGAATTCTACGCGGATCTCGATTACGGCGACGACGGCGGCCTCATCATCACGCGCGAACATGAGGCCAAGGATCCCGCCGCCGCCGCGTCCAAGTGCCTGCGCGCAATCGCCGAGGGCAAGGTGACGAGCGTCGGCGGCCGCGATCTCGCCGTCGGCGCGCAAACCATCTGCGTCCATTCCGATACCCCGAACGCCGTCGCCATCGCCGCCGCCGTTCGCGCAGCCATCAAGAGCGGGCCCGCCCGCTCGCAAGCTTGAGGGGGGAACGATGTCAAAGGAAATTCTCTCGCCGCTGCCGGGAACGTTCTATCGCCGCCCCGCTCCGGACAAGCCGCCGTTCAAGGCGGTCGGCGACATCGTCGCGGTCGGGGACGTCATCGGCCTCGTTGAGGTCATGAAGACCTTCATCGAGGTTCACGCCGACACGGGCGGAGCCATCCTGCGTTTCATCGTCGAGAATGAAGAGCCCGTCATGGCGGGCCAGCCGCTCCTCGAGGTCGCCTCGGCATGAAGATTTCGCGGCTGCTGATCGCCAATCGCGGCGAAATCGCCGTGCGCATCCAGCGCGCGGCGCGCGAACTCGGCGTCACGACGATCCAGGCTCACAGCGCGGCAGACTCGGAGTCGCTCGCCGTGCGCATGGCCGACGAAGCCGTCAGCATCGGCCCGCCGCAAGCGGCCAAGTCCTATTTGAGCATCGAGGCAATTCTGCAGGCGGCGAAGCGGACCGGCGCCGACGCCATTCATCCCGGCTACGGCTTTCTGTCGGAAAACGCTGCTTTCGCCGACGCCGTCGAGGCGGCGGGCATAGTCTTCGTCGGCCCGACCAGCGCGACGATCCGCGCCATGGGCGACAAAGTCGCCGCGCGCGGCGCCGCGCAGGCCGCCGGCGTGCCGGTGGTGCCCGGCTCCGAAGGGCGCCTCGCCGATCACGCCGAAGGGCGTCGGCTCGCCGAGGCGATCGGCTTTCCGATCATGATCAAGGCCTCCGCCGGAGGCGGCGGGCGCGGCATCCGCATCGCCGACTCTCCCGCCGCACTCGACGCTGCGCTCGACCACGCCGCCGCAGAGGCGAAAGCGGCGTTTGGCGACGGCGGGCTCTATCTCGAGAAGTTCATCCCGCGCGCACGCCATATCGAAGTGCAAGTGCTTGGCGACGGCGTGCGGGCGATCCACTGCTACGAGCGCGAATGCTCGCTCCAGCGACGCCGGCAGAAGGTTTGGGAGGAAGCGCCCTCGCTCGCGCTGACTTCGGATGTGCGCGACGCCTTGTGCGCTTCGGCGGTCGCGCTCGCCCAATCGGTCGGGTACCGCGGCGCCGGCACGCTCGAATATCTTTACGACGACGCGACCAAGCACTTTTACTTCATCGAGATGAACACCCGCATCCAGGTCGAGCATCCCGTCACCGAGATGATCACCGGCCTCGACCTGGTGCGCGAGACGCTGCGCATCGCCGGCGGCGCGCCGCTGAGCCATCGTCAGGAGGACGTGCGTCTGCGCGGCCACGCGATCGAGGTGCGCATCAACGCGGAAGACGCGGCGCACAACTTCCGCCCTTCGCCTGGAACGGTGACGGGGCTGCAGGTTCCCGGCGGCGTCGGCACGCGCTTCGATACGCTGCTCTACTCCGGCTATCACGTCTCGCCCTTTTACGACTCGCTGCTCGGCAAGCTGATCGTGTGGGACGAAACGCGCGACGAAGCGCTGGCGCGTCTTCGCCGCGCGCTCGGCGAATTGAAAGTGGAAGGCGTCGCCACCACGGCGCCGCTGCATCGGCGCCTCGCCGACGCGCCCGAGGTGCGCGCGGGCGCCTTTCACACGCGCTGGCTCGAACAATGGCTCGCCGAAAACGCCGGCCACGTCACGTCATGAGGGAGGGGAGCAACCGATGACAAGCCGCTATTCGTACGGAGGCGACGAACATATCTTCGTCGAATGCGACGAGGCGATGTCGCTCGAAGCGTTTTTCAAGAGTCTGTCGATCACCAAGGCGGTGCGCGCCGCACAGATTCGCGGCGTCACCGAAATCTGTCCGGCGAACGCTTCGTTCCAGATCAAGTTCGATCCGGACGTGGTCAAGCCGGAGGATCTCCTGCGCGAGTTGAAGACGATCGAGGCGGCGGCGGGCGCCGGACACTCCTCGCTCGAGACGCGCATCATCGAAATTCCCGTCCTCTACAACGACCCCTGGACGCACGAGACGCTCATGCGTTTTCGCGATCGCCATCAGGCGCCGAACATGACGGACGTCGAGTACACGGCGCAGATCAACCACCTCGACGGCGTCGACGGCTTCGTGAAGGCGCACTCGGGAGCGCCCTGGTTCGTCTCGATGGTCGGCTTCGTCGCCGGGCTGCCGTTCCTCTATCAGATGGTCGAGCGCAAACGGCAGATTCAATCGCCCAAATATCTGCGTCCGCGCACCGATACGCCAAAGCTGACCATCGGCCACGGCGGCTGTTTCGGCTGCATCTATTCCGTGCGCGGGGCGGGC
>JBEKFO010000164.1:0-8436 GCA_050013275.1 Roseiarcus sp.
AGCGGCCATGTTCGCGGGGCTTGCTTCCTGCCGAGAGCGACGATGACGTCAGAGTCCAAGCCCGGCGGCGCGTTTCACCGCTCGCTCGGCGCCCGCCTGCGGTCCTGGTTCTTCACCGGGCTGGTGATTTTCGGCCCGGTCGCGGTGACGGCGTATATCGCGTGGTGGTTCGTCGACACCGTCGACAATTGGGTCAAGCCGCTGGCCCCGGCGAGCCTTTGGCCCGATTCCTACTTGCCATTCCACGTTCCCGGCTTCGGCGTCGTCATCGTGTTCATCGGCCTCACGCTGCTGGGCTTCCTGGCCGCCAATATCGCTGGGCGCACGCTGGTGAGCGTCGGCGAGGCGATGGTCGACCGCACGCCGGTGGTGCGCGGCATCTACAAGAGCGTGAAACAGATTTTCGAAACGCTGTTCAGCCAGGGCGGCACCCACTTCCGTAAGGTCGGACTGGTCGAATTTCCGCTCAAGGGCTCGTGGTCGATCGTGTTCATTTCCTCCGATCCCGCCCCGGCGGTCGCGGACGTGCTACCGACCGGCGGCATGACCTCGGTGTTCTTGCCGTGCACGCCCAATCCGACGACGGGTTTCTATTTCTTCGTGCCGACGGCCGACGTCATCGAACTGCCGATGACGCCGGACGACGCGGCCAAGCTGATCATGTCGGCCGGGTTGATCCAACCCGAGGGCCAGGCGGCGCTGGCCGCGATGGCCCAGGCGGCGCGCCGCGAAAGGCCGGCGATCGGCGCGAGCGCGGCGCCGAGCCCCTGACGGCGCGCGCTTGGCTCGGAGCGGAGATCGGGCGGGACGGGGTTGCGCGCGGCCGCGCCCTCGCCCCGCTGTCACGCGCCGCAAGCTATGCTATCAAGACGCCTCTTCGCCGTCCGCGCGCCCCGAATCGGCCGCCGCGGCGGCCCGCGAACGTCAATGTCCGTCCAACGAAAGATGTGGGTCCAACGATGGCCGCCTTGCCGAACTTCGATCTCGCCGACCTCAAGCGCCGCATGCAGGGGGCGAGCGCCACGCTCAAGCACGAATTGAACGGCCTGCGCACCGGTCGGGCGAGCGTCGCGCTCCTCGAGCCGGTCCACGTCGAGGCCTATGGCCAGCGCATGCCGCTCAATCAAGTGGCGACGATCAGCGTGCCCGAGCCGCGCGCTTTGTCCGTTTCGGTTTGGGACAAGGCGATGGTCCACGCGGTCGATAAGGCGATTCGCGACGCCAATCTCGGGCTCAGCCCGACGGTCGAGGGCACGACGCTGCGCATCCGCATTCCTGAGCTCAACGAGCAGCGCCGCAAGGAGATGGTCAAGGTCGCGCACAAATACAGCGAGGACGCGCGCGTCGCCGTGCGCCATGTCCGCCGCGACGGCATCGACGTGCTCAAGAAGTTGCTCAAAGAGCACGCCATCGCCGAGGACGACGAAAAGCGCCACGCGGCGGAAGTGCAGAAGGCGACCGATCAGGCGATCACGGAAATCGACGTCTTGCTCGCGACCAAAGAAAAGGAAATCATGCAGGTCTAGTCGCGCCGCGACCCCCCGCCGAGGCAGCCGAATGTCGTCGTCCCCAATCGAAGCGTCGCGCTTCAAAGCCAAACGCCGCGAGCCCGAACACGTCGCCATCATCATGGACGGCAACGGGCGCTGGGCGCAGGCGCGCGGGCTGCCGCGTTTCGAGGGCCATCGGCGCGGCGTCGAAGCGGTGCGCCGCACGGTGCGTTCGGCGATCGAATTCGGCATCCCCTTCTTGACGGTCTTCAGTTTCTCCTCTGAGAACTGGAGCCGTCCGGCCGAAGAGGTCGCCATGCTGATGGGGCTTCTCAAGCGCTACATCCGCAACGATTTGGCCGATCTTCATCGCAACGACGTGCGGGTGCGGGTGATCGGCCTGCGCGCGGGTCTTCCTCCCGACATCGCCGCGCTGCTCGACGAGGCGGAGACGCTGACGGCGGCCAATCGAGGCCTCACCCTCGTCGTCGCGTTCAACTACGGCGCGCGCCAGGAGATCGTCGAAGCGGCGCGCGCCTTGGCGCGTCAGGCGGCCGCGGGCAATCTCGATCCGGCGGCGATCGACGCCGATCTCTTTGCGACGGCTCTCGGCGCGGCGGGCGTTCCCGATCCCGACCTTATCATCCGCACCTCGGGCGAGCAGCGTCTATCGAACTTCATGCTCTGGCAGGCGGCCTACGCCGAGCTGGTTTTCCTGCCGATCCATTGGCCGGATTTCGATCACGCCGCGTTCGAGTCGGCGCTCGCGCAGTTTTCGGCGCGCGAAAGGCGTTACGGCGGCGCGAGCGCGCCGGCGCCGGTCAAATCGGCTTCGTGAGGGCGCGCGATGCCTGACCCCGCGCAAGAGGCGACGAAGAGCGGGGCGGCGGCTTCGGGAGGGCTGCGGAGCAAGGTCGGCGCCGATCTGCCGCTGCGCGCCGCGGTCGGCGTGACCCTGATGGTCGCCGCCTTGGTCGCGGCATGGGCGGGCGGCTTTCCGTTCCTGGCGTTCTGGCTCGTCGCCTCGGCCCTGGTGTTATGGGAATGGCAAAAGCTGATCGGCGGTGAGCGGTTTGTGGAGCGGCTCGCCGTGGGCGCGCTGACGCTCATCGCGGTTTCCCCTTTGGCCCTGCACGGCTCGACGAAGAGCGCGCTCGCCGCGCTCGCCGCCGGGGCGATCGTCACGGGAATTGTCGCGGGCGCCGGCCCGCGAGCGCGGTTCTGGTCGGGCGCCGGGGTGATTTACGCCGGGGCGTTGGTGGCGAGCCCCGTCTTGCTGCGGGGCAGCCCCGCTTACGGCCTGCCCGCGATCCTTTGGCTGTTCGCGGTCGTCTGGGGCGCGGACATCATGGCGTATTTCGGCGGCCGGCTGGTCGGCGGCCCGAAATTGTGGGTGCGCGTTTCTCCCGGCAAGACCTGGTCCGGCGCCGTCATCGGCGCGGCGATGGGCGCGCTCCTCGGCGCCGTCGTCGGCCTCCTAGTCGCGCCTTCGGGCGCGCGCCTCGTCCCCATCCTGCTTCTCGGTCTGGCCGCCGCGATCGTCGAAGAGTTGGGCGATCTCTTTGAATCCGCGGTCAAACGGCGGTTTGGCGCGAAAGATTCCAGCCATCTCATTCCCGGGCACGGCGGCATGATGGATCGACTCGACGGGTTCGTCGCCGCGGCGACCTTCGCGGCGGTGTTCGCCTGGGCGCGTTCGAGCGGCGATTGGATCGCTGGCGGTCTGTTCCAATGGTGAAAACGTGACGCATTCTTTCGCCCCGCCGAGGCTCGAACGCCGCGCCGGCTTCGCGGCGGCGCCGGTCGGCGCGGTCGCGCCGAAACGTCTGTCGATTCTGGGCGCGACCGGTTCGGTCGGACGCTCCTGCGCTCAGGTCGTAGCCGCGGCGTCGGGGCGCTTCGAGGTCGTCGCCGTGGCCGGCGGGCGCGATGGCGCGGCGCTGGCGCGCTCGGCGCTGGAACTCGGCGCGTCGTTCGCCGCGATCGCCGATCCTGCGGGCTACGCCGAGTTGAAGGAAGGGGTAGGGGCGAGCGCCGTCGAAGTCGCCGCCGGGCCCGAGGCGGTGGTCGAAGCGGCGCGACGCGAGGCCGAGCTCGTCATTTCGGCGATCGTGGGCGCGGCCGGCTTGGCGCCGACCTATGCGGCGATTTGCGCCGGACGCGCCGTCGCGCTCGCCAACAAGGAAACGCTGGTGTGCGCCGGCGAGGCGGTGATGGCGGCGGCGCGCCGCTCCGGCGCGCGGCTGCTGCCGGTGGACTCCGAACACAACGCGATCTTTCAGGCGATGGGCGGGCGCGATCCGGCGACGATCGTCAAGATGACCATCACCGCTTCGGGCGGCCCGTTTCGGCAATGGAGCATGGAGCGCATCGCCGCGGCGACGCGCGCCGAGGCGCTCGCCCATCCCAACTGGGCGATGGGCCCCAAAGTCACCATCGACTCGGCGAGCTTGATGAACAAGGGCCTCGAACTTATTGAGGCGCATCATCTTTTTGGCGTTCCCGCCGAGCGGCTGGCGGTGGTGGTGCATCCCCAGTCGATCGTCCACGGCCTCATCGCCTTCGCCGACGGCTCGGTGATCGCTGGCTTGGCCTCGCCGGACATGCGAACGCCGATCGCGCATTGTCTGGCCTATCCCGAACGAATCGCCTCGGGCGTGGCGGCGCCGGACCTTGCCGCGCTGGGCGCGCTGACCTTCGAGCAAGCGGACCTCGCCCGCTTTCCCGCGCTGGCGCTGGCGATCGACGCGCTACGCGAGGGCGGCGGCGCACCGACGGCGCTCAACGCGGCCAACGAGGTCGCCGTCGCGGCGTTTCTCGCTGGCAGCATCGGATTCGGCGCGCTTGCCCGCATCGTCGAGCGGACCCTCGACGCGATGCGCGCCGGCGGCGAAACCCCCGCGCCGACGACGGTTGCGCAGGCGCTGGCGATTCACCATATCGCGCGAGATAGGGCGCAGGCCCTCTTGGCGTAATTCCGCCTTTACGTCATTGTAAACGAATTGCTAACCAACACGGCCGGGAGCGCGCGTCGCGCTCCCGCCGGGGGCGGAGGCTAGATAATGGCGCTGTTGAACGAGTTGCGCGCGGCCATCGACTGGATGGGATGGTACATTCTCCCGTTCATCTTCGTCATGAGCGTGATCGTTTTCTTTCATGAACTCGGCCATTACCTCGTCGGACGCTGGTGCGGGGTGAGAATCGAGGCGTTTTCGCTCGGCTTCGGTCCGGAGTTGTACGCCCGGGTCGACAAATTGGGCACGCGCTGGCGGCTCGCCGCCTTTCCCTTAGGCGGATACGTAAAGTTCTACGGCGACGCTAACGCCACGAGCGCGCCGGACCTTGAGGGCGTGGAGGCGATGTCGCCGGAGGAGCGCGCGCGCACCTTGGCCGGCCAGCCGTTGCGCAATCGCGCCGCGATCGTCGCCGCCGGGCCGATCGCCAACTTCGTTCTCGCCTTTATCATTTTCACCGGGCTTTTCATGGCTTTCGGCCGGGTCGAGCACACCGCGCGGATCGGCGGCGTCGAAGCGGGGTCGCCGGCGGCGCAAGCGGGGTTCGAGGCGGGTGATCTCGTCAAGTCGATCGACGGCGCGCCGGTCGAGACGTTTCAGGATTTGCAGCAGGCGACAATGCTGAGCACGGGGCTGCCGATGACATTCGTCGTCGAGCGCGCGAGCGGCGATGTGACGCTGACGGCGACGCCGGAGATCGCCGTGGTCGACCAGGGCCCGCTCGGCAAGCGCCGGATGGGACATCTCGGGCTCGCGTCCTCGCGCAATCCCGCCGACGTGAAGTTCGAGCGTTGCGCGGCGCCGACCTGCGCCGCTTGGGGCGGCGAGCAGGTCTGGTTCATCGTCAGGGCGACGGGCGCCTATGTCGGCGGGCTGTTCGCCGGCCGCGAATCGGCCGACAGCCTTTCCGGACCGATCGCGGTGTCGCAGATTGCCGGCGAAATGGCGAAAATCAGCCCTTGGGAATTATTCAGTCTCGCCGCGTTGTTCTCGGTTTCGGTCGGCCTGATGAATTTGCTGCCGATTCCGCTGCTCGACGGGGGCCACCTGCTGTATTTCGCGCTCGAAGGCGTGCGGGGCCGCCCTTTGAGCGAGCGCGTTCAACAGATCGGCCTGCGGGTGGGCATCGCCTTTGTCGCCCTCCTGGTGATTTTCACCACTTCGCACGACATTTTCCGGCTCGTCGGCGGCGGCAATTAACCCTTGATCGACCATGAATCGTGGCCCCCGGGCAACGCTCCTGCGAATTGATGCAGGGTGCGACGAATTCGAGGTTGCATGGCCGGCCAAAACGGGTAAAAGCGGATTAAGGATTTGCTCGCCCGGCGGCGGGTGAACGCGCCGGCTTCGACGGGGGCGCGGATCGGCCAAGACGCGTGACGCGCCGCAAGGCGCGGGCGCCAAAGACCGGGGCCG
This sequence comes from Roseiarcus sp., assembly GCA_050013275.1. Lineage (GTDB taxonomy): Bacteria > Pseudomonadota > Alphaproteobacteria > Rhizobiales > Beijerinckiaceae > Roseiarcus. The sequence continues at coordinate 5,921 of JBEKFO010000164.1, forward strand.
TTTGGCTCGGTTGCGAAACGGGGACGACGAGCCAAATGCATTTGTTTCGTGGATTTTTTAGCGCGCTCCTGTTCGCGGTTGTCCTGGCCTGGAGCGGCGTCTGGGTTTGCCCGCCTGCGGCGGCGCAGGTTTCCTCGCAAAACGTCGTCGTCGAGGGCGCGAGCCACGTCGACGCGGCCACGATTCGTTCTTATTTCACCGGCGCCGACCAGGCCAGCGTCAACCGCGGCGTCGCGGATCTGTCGGCGACGGGCATGTTCTCGAAGGTGAGTGCGAAGATCGTCGGCGGCCAAGTGATCGTCACCGTCGTCGAGAGCTCGCAGATCATCAATCGCGTGGCGTTCGAGGGCGGCAAGACCCTCAAGAGCGAGCAGCTCGCGGTTGAAGTCCAGTCGAAGGGGCACACGGGCTTCGACGAAGCGAAGGCTCAGGCCGACGTCGAGCGCATCAAGGACGCCTATAAGAAGATCGGCCGCAACGCCACCAAGGTCAGCTATCGCTTGGTGCAATTGCCCAACGGGCGCGTCGATCTGGTCTTCACGATCGACGAAGGCGACAAGACCGGCGTGCGCGCAATCAAGTTCGTCGGCAACAACGCCGTTTCGGACTATCGCCTGCTCGGGCTGATGCAGACGACCCAGATGAATTTCTTGTCGTGGCTCAAGACCAGCGACGTCTATGAGCCCGACCGCATCGCCACCGACGAGGAGGCGATCCGCAAGTATTACATGAAGAACGGCTACGCGGATTTCCGCATCACCAACACCGACGTCGCCTATCAAAACGATCCGGCGGGCTACGTCATCACGATCACGGTGGACGAAGGCGCGCAATATCACGTGTCCGGCGCGACGGTGAGTTCGCACGTCGCCAAGGTCGACAGCCATTCCCTCGATCAATTGGTCACCCTGCACGCGGGCGACGTCTACAACGCGACCGCGGTCGAGAAGACGGTCGATTCGATCACGCGCGAAATGGCGCGGCTGGGCTACGCCTTCGCCGACGTGCGCCCGCACGGCGAACGCGACGCGGCGACGCACCAGATTGCGCTTGCCTTCACCGTCGACGAGGGCCCGAAAGTCTATATCGAACGCATCGACGTGGTCGGCAATACCCGCACGCGCGACTACGTGATCCGTCGCGAGTTCGACATCGGCGAAGGCGACCCCTACAACCACGCCTTGGTGGAGCGCGGCGAACGCCGCCTGAACCGGCTCGGCTACTTCAAGAAAGTGCATATTTCGACGCGGCCGGGCTCGACGCCCGACCGGGTGATCGTGACCGTCGAGGTCGAAGACCAGCCGACCGGCTCGGTGAGCGTCAGCGGCGGCTACTCGACCACCGCGGGCTTCCTCGCGGAGGTCGCGTTCACGGAAACCAACTTCCTCGGCCGCGGCCAATATGTGAAGGTCAGCGCGACCGAAGGCCAATACAGCCGCGGCTGGGGCGTCGACTTCACCGAGCCCTACTTCCTCGACCAGCGGCTGGCGGCCGGCTTCGACCTGTACCACAAGGAGCAGGATCAGAACACTTGGGCGCTCTACAGCACTTGGACCACCGGCGTGAATCTTCGCCTCGGCATACCCATCACCGACGAGTTCACCTTCCAGCCGAACTACTCGATCTACCAGTCGGAGATCAAGATTCCGAACTCGAATTCGCAGCCCTTTGACGATTGTACGTCCGCGGGATCTCCTGGCAATCCAGCGCCCCCTGCAACGTGGACGCCGCCCGGAGGGAATCCGACGGTGCCCACGCTGAGCAACAATTGCTTGACGAACGGCGAAGCGTCGGTGGCGGTCAAGCAGGCGGCGGCGATGGGGCCGGTGGTTACCTCGCTGGTCGGCTATTCCTTGGTCTGGGACAATATCGACGACCGCAAGAACCCCACCGCCGGCGCCTTCCTGAATTTCCATCAGGACTTCGCCGGCCTCGGCGGCCAGTCGAAGTTCGTGCGCGAGACTTTCGACGGCAAGTATTACTATCCGCTGACCGACGATCTCACGGGCCTGCTCAGGCTGCAGGGCGGGCAGATCAACGAAATCGGCGGCGGGTCGTTGCCGCTGTTGGACAACTTCAACCTCGGCCCGACCCTGGTGCGTGGCTTCGCACCCGGCGGCCTCGGCCCGCGCGACATTTCCGACCCAAACAACATCGCGGCGAACGGCCTCGGCGGCACCACTTATTTCGGCGGCACCGCGGAGCTGCAGTTCCCGATCTTCGGCCTGCCCAAGGAAATTGGCCTGAAGGGGGCAATCTTCGCCGACGCTGGAACGTTGTTCGGTTACCAAGGGCAGACCGATTTCTCGAAGCTGCTCGGCTACACGTCCTGCTTGACGCCGGCGGAGGTCAAGGCACAGGGGGGCCTCTATACCCAGCAGAGCTGCCTGAACGTCGACGACGAGCGCATGATCCGCTCCTCGGTGGGCGCGAGCTTGATCTGGGCCTCGCCGCTCGGGCCGATCCGCGTCGACTACGCCTACGCGGTCACCAAGGGCAAGTACGACCAGCTTCAA